>CAYPPX010000003.1:0-146573 GCA_964412775.1 uncultured Pseudomonadales bacterium
ACCAAGACGTAAATACTCTTGAGCACCTTGGCATCTCTTATAACTGGAGCGTATATAGCCCAACGAAGAAATCTGAAATTCTTGAGGCAGAGCGTGCTAAAGACGAGATGCGAGATATCATGACCCGCATGATAGGAGCTGAAATACGTTATGTCCGTATGGGGTATCGAGTAAGGCAGGCTCCATTTGGTTATGTAAATGAAAAAGTTGAGACGCCACACGGCAAACGAGTTATTTTAAAACCTCATCCAGAGGAATCCATCTGGGTGAAAAAGATGTTTGAACTTCGAAGCCGCGGCACATTGTCAGATCAAGAAATAGTTGATCATATAAATGAGCTTGGATACAAAACTCGTAAGCGCTATATCCGTAATCCAAACGACAGAACTAAAGTTGTTGGCGAACATGGTGGAAAACCACTACAAATAAAACAATTCTGGCGATTTATTCAAAATCCTATCTATGCTGGAGCAAATATTGAAAAATGGACTGAAGGTGAAGTGGTTAAATCAAAGTTTGATGGACTAATTTCGATCGAACAATACAACTTGGCCAATCGTGGAAAGTTAACTCTAACTAAAAATGGTGACGAGATTAAGCTCTGGAAAAAGCAATTGCCAGAATGGCAAACAAAAAAACTAATAAACAACCCCAATTTTCCGTATAAGAGGGTCGTCATGTGTCCTCATTGTAGTAAACCACTATTTGGAAGTGCCTCACGCGGTCATCTTGGGAAATACTATCCGGCTTACCACTGCAATAAACGTGGTCACTATTTCCGCGTTACCTCTAAAGAGATGGAGGATACTGTTGAGTCGTTTGTGAAGAACCTCAACTTCTCCCAAGAATACATTGATAGTTTAAAAGAATATGTAATCACACAATGGAAATTACGGGTTGAAAGCAAACAGGAAGACGAGTCTATTATAGATACTAAAATAAAGGAGCTGAAAGCCTCTGCACAGGCATCTGCTGACAAGATTAAGTATTTAAGCTCCGAGGTTGCTATTAAATACTTGGAAGCCGACTTGGTTAAAGCGGAGGGCGAAGTCCAACAACTTGAACAAGAAAAATTACGACGTAAAAAGACTCAAAATACTATTAATATGGAGGTTGTTATGAAACGCATTGGATATTTTCTGGAACACCTTGAAGAATTATTGATAGATACGGCTAATCCACTCAAAAGAGCTGCCTTCTTTGGCCTCATATTTGATAGTATGCCTACCTATGCTGAATTGAGTTCTGGAACCCCAAAATTAGCCCCATATTTAGGGCTAAAAAGGGACTTAGGTGGTAACCTAGTCCCATTTGGTGAGTCAGGTGGGACTCGAACCCACGACATTTTGCTTAAGAGGCAAACGCTCTAACCGACTGAGCTACTGACCCTCAAGGTATATTTTACCATCTAGAAAGCGTATTCTACTTTTTTCCTTGATAAATTGCCAGTTCTAGATAGTTTTCCTGTTTATTTCGCTATCTTGGAAGCAATATAATGATCAATATCTTTTATGATGGTTGCTGGTGAAAAAACCACTTTAAATGCGAGTGATACGCTTAGATCGATTAAAGAAGCTAAGAACGTGCCTGTTTTTGGTCGAATTAATAGACTAAAATCTGGAGAAAATGCTGTTAGCGTTACTTTTGAAGGATCCAAAGAGCTACCGACTGATCAAGTCATTGATAATCAGTATATTTACCAACAAGAATATGGTGATCTTTTACCCAATTTTTCTGAGTTAAAAGCCATCTCCCCAACCGATGAGTTTATTATTTCATTATTTATTGGTCACATTAATGACTTAGTTGATTTTGGAATGGCTGAGCAAGCAGAACATATTTTTGAAAAAATTGAGTCAGCAAAAAGAAATTTTGAGGAAAAAGGTCTGGGAGCGGATCTTGACTTGTCTTTTTTTGATTATTTAATTGCTGAATTTGAAACAAGAAAAGACTCTCCCCCATTGGCTAGATTTGCTGACTATATTTTTCATCAGGTTATTGAGCGAGTAGTTATTTTGAGGGAACTTAGTTCTAAAGAAAACCAAATTTATAGCGATACTTTGACTGGGGCTGGGAGTGTTAGAGCTTACAATGAAGAAGTTACCAGTTTAATTAGTCGAAATGTTAATAACCCAGAGAGAAGAAAAGATGAGGACAGAAATGAGTTATCTTTAATTTATCTAGACATTGATCACTTTAAGCAAGTTAACGATCGACACAATCATGCTGTTGGTGATTATGTGTTACAAAGATTTGCCGAAACAGTCAGAAGTGTTATTAGGGCTGGTGATGGTTTTTATCGTAAAGGAGGTGAAGAATTTGTGGTAGTTATTCAAGCTACAAAAGAAGACACCAGGCTGGTAATGGAGAAGATTAGAAAGGCAGTTGAAGCTGAGTTAATTAAGCTGACAGATTTTGGTTTTGCTGATTTACAAATTACGGTTAGTGTCGGATCAGCCTCAATTGAGGATATAAAAGATGAAACGAGAGATGTCCAAAAAATTAAAAGTCAATTGGAAGCAATGGCGGATAGCTGTTTATATTTTGTCAAACAACATGGCAGAAACAATATTTTTCAGTATGGAGTTGATGACCAACAAGAATTTAACCACAAACTGGGCTTAAATTTGGGTTCTATTCTTGGTTACGCCATGAGAGGTTTGAGTTCAGAAATTTTAGCTAAATATCCTGCAATAAGAGTTTTAATCAACAAAATCAAAGCAAAGAAAAATGGTGCCCCAGGAGGGACTTGAACCCCCGACGCCAGGTTCCGAAGACCTGCGCTCTAATCCACTGAGCTACTGAGGCAGTGGTGCTGACATTATAACACTCTCCTGAAAAAATTAAGTCAAAACTAAACCCAAACAAAAGCTTAAAAAAAACCACAAAGTAGTTTATACTCACACAGTAGTATGGCTATAAACTACTATCCCCTCATTAATAAAATAGTTTCCACTTTAGGAATCAAGGATCGTTTGCTTCAGGAAATTCCTGAAGATCACTTCTTTGCTCGACCATTTATTACCATCGCTCGTGAACCTGGTAGTGGTGGTTTACCAATTGCTCAGGAATTGGGTAAAAGATTGGGCATGGCGGTTCATGACGAAACGATTATCGATAAAGTAGCAGAGTCGACCAAACGACGCAGATCAATTATTCGTAAGATTGATGAGAAAAGTCGTACTTATCTTGAAGACTTGATCCACTCAGCTCTCAATCCCAACTATGTTGATGAAAACACTTATATTAAAGAACTTAGTAAAGTTATTTTGTTACTCGCTCATGATGGTAATAACATCATTGTTGGTCGTGGAGCAAATTTCATTACGCCTTTTTCCAAAGGATTGCATGTCAATATTGTGGCCCCATATAAATTGAGAGTTTTGAGAGCAATGAAGCATGAGGATTACACTGAGGAAAAGGCTAAACAAGTAATTGCCCACCATGAAAAAGAACGCCGTGATTTTGTCAAAAGATATTTTAAGCAAGACTTAAATAGTCGCAATGCTTATGACTTAACTTTGAACACCACCCATTACTCCATTGAAGAAGCGGCTGAGGTGATCGAGATGGCTTTCCGTCGTAAATTTCCAGTTTGGCAAAGAATTAAATCTGCTTTGTTTTAAGATTAGTTTATAATACTTAACTATTAGATTTTAAATCTATTGCCAGAGTGCTGGAATTGGTAGACAGGCTAGTATCAGGAACTAGTGCTCTTTCGAGTGTGAGGGTTCAAGTCCCTCCTCTGGCACTCAACTAAAGTTGGAAAAAATTCAGTTTTTCACTTTGACGAAGATGTTATATAATGTCAGTCTTGTGAGAAATCACGAACTTTAAAACAAATGCGAGAATAGCTCAGTTGGCTAGAGCGTCTCCTTGCCAAGGAGAAGGTCGCGGGTTCGAGTCCCGTTTCTCGCTCAGCGTGTGCAAAATTAAGCCCAGGTGGCGGAACTGGTAGACGCGCAGTCTTGAGGTGGCTGTGGAGTAATCTGTGGAGGTTCAAGTCCTCTCCTGGGCACCCCACACTTTCTCTGGACTCGTAGCTCAGTTGGTTAGAGCGTTCGGTTTACATCCGAAAGGTCAGAGGTTCGAGCCCTCTCGGGTCCACTTTTTTTGTACAACCAAGCCAAGCTAGCCAAGTTGGTCACGGCGCATGTCTGAAAAACATGAAATTCAAGTTCGATTCTTGAGCTTGGCACTAAAACCCTTTACTCGATTGTAGTATGGGGTTTTTTAATTATTTTTATAAATCCTATAATATTGACTATTTAGACTGTTTTTGCTATAATTAAGCTTTATTCCACTCAAGTAGGTAGCTCTTTAATAATTTATGGTGGTGAATTTATTGTCGTTAAATTTTGACGGCAACAAGGTCGCCACCCCAAAAATAGTCTATGGTTTTGTTGCCATTGATTTAATACTTGGTGGTTACCAATCTCATTGTCGCCTTGTTTAAACAACTAAGGCATAAGCACAGTACGCTCACCTGAGATCGGTGGGCAGAAAGTTGAAATGCAATGGTAATCTTAGGAATTGCTATTGGATTGATTGCTTGGGTCTTGATTTTTCTAGTGCCCAAGCCGACTCCAGTGGCTGGTTTGATCCTAGTTGTTTGCCAACTACCCTTTGCTCTCGTTACCTTTTATGAATATCTCATGGGAACGCTGAGCATTGGATTGATTGTTGCTTTGATTTTGGACTTTGCCTTCGCAGGAATTGCTTGGGTACTGTTCGCTGTCAGGCGCAAGCATACTGGGTACTAATGCGTTTGTGGTGCCCCAAAAAAGTCATGAGGCCATAACCAACACTCGCTGTTGGTGAATGGTTCAAGCTTTGTAAGCAGAAATCCCTGTTCAGAGATGGACAGGGATTTTTATGTTTTATTGATATATTTTGATATAATTAGCTGAAAGTCGTTGCTAGTCCCAAATCCAGACCATCAGGTCAGAAAGGAGGCGTTATGCCCCCCACTCCCTTGGAACGAGCAGTCGGCCTATTTGCAATTATCTTTGTGGTAGTTTATTTCAGGAAGGAATTGGCTTCTGAACTGAGATTGCTAAAACAAGATATAAGCCAATGGCTGAAAAAAGCGACAAAAAAATCCCCGTAATACCGGGGATTTTTCTTTTTCAGTTGAGTTTAAGAGTTATTTCTTCATGCCGGTTAGAGCAGTGAGAATCTCTTTGATAAAAGCGATAAAAAACTTCAAAATGTCTGCGCCTATCATCACGCCATAGGTAGCAGTTTTTTCTAGACCTTTGGCAAAGATCTTATTACGTTGTAGGCGACTTTGTTCTGACATAACTAATCTTGAACGATTTTCTTTCTAAAGAGTGAATAAGTAGCTCTGAGGATAATATAAACTGGGATAGCCAGTAAACCACCAATTACACTCCCAAGTTGGAAACCAATAAACACACACAACATGGCTACCAATGGATTGACCTTGGCATTGGTACTCATAATCTTGGGAACAATAAAGTTGTTTTCTAGCTGTTGAATGACGGTGTACATGGCTATCGTGGCGCCAGCCATGGGTAGCCCAAAGGTAAAGTAAGCGAGTAACACACCTGGTACTGCAGAGATAAATGGGCCCAAGTTAGGTAGAATTTCTAGAGTACCAGCTAAAATTGCTAGTGGTAAGGCAAAGGGAATTTTGAGCATCATCAAGCCAAAGTAAGTGGCTAAGGCAATCACAATCATCAAGATCATCTGACCTCTAACCCAGCCACCCAGTTGAATCTCTAGATCATCCAAAAAGTTTTTTGCGATTTCAAGGTTTTCTTTTCTGTTGGTAAACCAGGCTACTTTTTTGTGTAGGTGTGGACGATCGATCAACATGTAGAAAGACATAATCAGTAAAGTCAGGAAAGTAAAGAAACCAGCAAAAGTATTAGTAACTATGCCAAGTAAAAACTGGACTGACGAACCGAATTGGTTGGCCAAGTTACCAATCTCACTAAAAGAAAACTGCATGCCAGCCAATTGCTCCTGGAGGTATGGGAAGTTAATGGTTTTGAGGAAACGAACGATTTCTGAAACCAAGGGTGGTAAAACCAAAGCGGTAGCAGAAACAATCAAGACAATTAACAACACATAGACTAAGATCATACTCAAAATTCTGGGTAGGCGAAGTTTCTTTTGGAAACGAGTTACGGCTGGATTGAGGGCAACCATCAAGATAAAGGATAGTAGTAACAACAATAAGATATTGCTAATTGAAGCTAAAAACTTCAATCCACCCAAGATGGCTAGGGTAAAAATCACGATCGAGGGACTAATACTAATTTGGGTTTTGTTTTTTGCGGTAAGCCAATCAAACATAGTAGATCTAGTATAGAGGAATGACTGGGTGGTGGGAAGAGGGAGAGAAGTTAAAGTTTTTCTACAAAATTTCTTAGTAAATCTGACTTTGTAACACCTTTTTTATCAGCTACTTTTTTTAGCTTTTCATCTAATTTTTCATCAATTAAAAAGTTAAGTTTTTTTTGTTTTTCTATTGGTAAATCTAAAATTATTTTTGGTAGATTTTTTTCTAATTCGAAAATTTTTTTATATGGAACAAAAATAAATTTTTTATAATTTTCCAAAAAGATTGACATGTTGGGAACTGTATCTAATCTTGACAAGCAAATAACTGGTTTACTGTTAGTTAGTGCTTCATGTATCAGATAGCCAACACTTATGCTTTCATGAGTTATTTCTGAAACTATAAAGTCAGCATTCTTGATTTTTTTAATAATATTTTTATGAAAAGTTATATTTTTTTGGTTTGATTTATTAATTGAATCAGAGTTCTCATTAATTACATGCTTGTAGAATACTTCATGACCAAGTGTTTTTAATATTCCAATAATTGATAAATAAAAAAACTTTTGTTCTTTTTTACCATTTATTGAAGCTACAAAAACTACTTTCATTTCACCTCCACCCTTCCCTCAACTCTGCCACCACGGTTTTAATTAGCTTAGCGAGATCTCTAACATCTTCATCCAAGAGTTCAAAGTTGCGGGTGATGATTTTATCTTTGTCAGTGGGTTCGATAAATTGGAATTCACCACTAGTAACTTCATATGGGAAGCTACGATCTAGCTGGGTGAGGAGTTTGTAAAATAGTAACTGGCGTTTGTATGGGCCACGAATATTTTCTGGGAGTTGTTGCTCGCGTTCAGATAAATTGGCGGTCAAGGTTTTACCTTCGATGTCGTTGGCACTGCGAGCGTGACCGGTTTTGTAATCGATGACTTTGACTTGTTTTTGGTCAATGCTGACCCAGTCAATCCGATCAATCCGACCAGTGAGAGCAATATCATCCAGCATCACTTTTTGTTTACCACTACCAAAGAACCGCTCAATGTATAACGGATTGGCAGTTTTACTGATTGCTTCTGGGTAGTATCTTTCCAGGACTTTGAGGCCGTAATTGAGGCGACTGGTCTGGTCTGTTGGATCGAGAATCTCTTGTTCCAAAGCCAAGGTAAACTTGGCTTTGAGATCGTTGAGGCTAGGATATTGGCCAGTCACTTGAAAAGTTTTATACAAAAACTCCATGGTGCTGTGTATCGCTGTGCCAAAAGCCAGAATCGGCGTTTTGGCTCTAGGGACCCTGAGCAAGGTGTTGTGTAAAAAGTCTGTTGGATCTTTGAGATAAACATTTAGGGCAGTCACTGACCAACGGAAGTTGTCTAGCAACCAATTCAAGTAGAGTTTTTCTTTGTCACTACTCACCAAAGTTGTAACCGTTGGGGTTGGTTCTAACAATTTGGTCAGATAATCAGTAGCTTGTTGTTCATCTAATTCGTGTTTAAGGTCGGTCCAAGCTTGTTGGTCTGGGTCATCTTCCTGAATTTCTGCCAAGAACATACTCGGAACCATATCACGAGTGTGACCTTCAGTAATGACGGTGGCTGGATGAGAAATGGTGAGTTGTTTCTTGGCCCGAGTGAGCGCCACGTAGAATAATCGGCGTTCATCTTCATTGCGTTCTTTGCTATTTAGATTAGTATTTTTGAGAATTTCGACGGGGAGTTTGATCAAATCTTTACTGCGATTATTACCCCATTTTTTATCGACACATTGGAACAAAAAGACTTGGTCCCATTCCCGACCTTTGGCTTTATGAACAGTTGATAAATGGATGGCTTGTTGGCGGACATTGAGATCTTCAATGGTGATTTGGAGCTTGTGTTCTTCGATCAAATCCAAGGCTCGGAGTAAATCAACTAATTTGAATTGATGATTATGATTGACCAGTTTTTTAATTTCACTAAATAGAGAATTCAAGACGGTAATCAAGTAGATTTTTCCTGGTTGAGTCAAGATCCAAGGTAATAAACCTGATTCCTTGATGACTAATTCAAAGAAAGCAGGAAAAGTTTGATTAGTATCGGCACTGGTCCAGGCTTTGAGTTTACTGATATAAGTTTTGAGTGGTTCCATGTCTAATGGTGTCACTTCAAAACCTGGGTTGACACTATTAATTTCTTCTGGACTTTGTTCAATGATATCTACTAAAGGCTTTTTAGTTTTACCAGCCGTTCGTGCCAGTTTTAGCACCACATCACTATTCCAACTAAAAGTTTGTTTCAGCCATTCATAGTTGAGAGTTTCGTAAAGAAGTTCGGTTTCTTCGCCACTGCGGATGGCCACAATCACTTTGAATAAAACAATTAGCTGGCGAATAATTTCTTCTTTCAATGCATCACCACCCCCTTCGACTTCGTAAGGAATTTGCCAAGTATCAAATACTTCAGCCAAGATATGCCGATCGAGGTTGTGACGATATAAGACGGCGATTTCGTGAGCAGGTAGACCTTCAGCAAGTAAATTTTTAATCTGTTCGGCAATCTGGATTGCCTCTAAAATTTGAGAAGAACCTGTCGCTAGTTTAATTTTGTTACCAGCCCCATGGGGACTTTGGAGTTGATTGACCAAAGAGATTTTTTGGTCAGCTAGTTCTAGGCCAAGGTTGTTATGACTAATTAGTTTGGTGGCGGTGTCATAAATGTTTTGGGGACAACGATAACCAGTTTCTAACGTCACTACGGTGGCAGTGGGATATTTTTGGACAAACTGGAGCATATTTTCCACGGAAGCACCTTGGAAACGATAGATAGCTTGATTGGGATCGCCCACCACAAAAATATTGGCGGTTTCTTGCCAGTAACTAGCCAGTAAATCGACAACGGTATTTTGAGCTGAGTTGGTATCCTGATACTCATCAACCAAAAAGTAATGAAGATTTTCTTGGTATTCTCTGAGTAACAATTCATCTTGTTGAAAAGCTTCGACGACTAAGGCAATCATGTCATCAAAGTCGTAGCGTTTACTGTCTCTGAGTTTTTGCTGGTAGGTTTTGTAAACTTCCCACAGTTCTTGGTTTTTTTCTAATTGTTTCCAGTCTTTTTCCCAGTCAGTGCGACTCAACTCGCCAGGTTTTTTTCTGGCTCTTTTGCCAGGCTCTGGAGCTGGTGGTTCAGTAGCCAGTAAGCGTTGTTCCCATTCTCTGAGTAACTCTTCATATTGTTGAGCGTTAATGCCTTCTCTTTTGAGGTCAGAAATCCCTTTGATCGCATCTTTGATGTAAAAGAAGGGTGTATTGAGGGGTTTGATTTTTTCTAGATTTAAAGTTGAGAAAATATTTTCAAAAAA
Source organism: uncultured Pseudomonadales bacterium (assembly GCA_964412775.1). Taxonomy (GTDB): domain Bacteria; phylum Patescibacteriota; class Microgenomatia; order UBA1400; family PJMF01; genus CG2-30-36-39. Next base: position 9,652 of record CAYPPX010000003.1, read on the forward strand.
TTCATAACGTTCTAAATCAGAAAGTGGGGTGCTATCACGTTCGATGGGAAAAGCTTCTGGATGAGTATCGATGACTTCCTTACAAAATGAGTGAAAAGTGGCAATTTGAACGTAATAACCAGTTTTACCGATCATTTTGACCAAGCGTTCGCGCATATTTTTGGCGGCACTTTCAGTAAAAGTTAAGGCCAAAATACTAGACGGATTCGTATCAGTTTGTTTGAGGATCTGAGCAATTCTGGCAGTCAAAACTTGGGTTTTACCAGTCCCAGGACCAGCAATCACCATCACTGGACCATCGATGGTGTCGACAGCTTGTTTTTGGGCAGAATTAAGTGATTGATAAACGCGACTGAAGGCCAAATCTTGCGACATTAAAAGTCATTATAACCGAAGCTCGGACTCTGGAAAGATGAAAAAGTAGAGATTATTGATGAGGCAAAAGACCACTTTCAGTCAAGATGGTTTTGACTTGGTCACTGTTTTCGGTTTGGACAAGTTGAACCCTAATATCACTGGCATTAGGGAAGTTTTTGATATACCAAGTCAAGTGTTTACGCATCGGTAAAAACCGATAACGTTCATCATGTTGATATGTTTGTTCGTAAAGTAAACTGTGTTCTAAAGCTAGACTAGCTCGTTGTTCGATACTAATTTCTGGATCATCAGCTTGAAAAATCCATGGGTTACCAAAACTAGCCCGGCCAATCAACACGCCATCTAAACCCAAGTCTTTAATTTTTTCTTTAGCTTCTTGGTTACTATGAACATCACCATTACCCAAGAAAATTATCTCTGGATTCTGAGCTTTAACAATTTTGGCTGCTTTCGCAATTTCCTCCCAGCTAGCAAAACCAGTATAAGCTTGGCGTAAAGTTCTGCCGTGGAGGGCAATCGCAGCTGGTTCGACAGCTAATAAAGTTTTCATCCAATCTTTGGTGACTGGCTGGTCATAACCGACTCTAGTTTTGACACTAACAGGAATAGGGCGTTGGTGTTGTTGATAAATTGCTGGTAATTTTTGTTGGCGATCCTCAATAACTTGGCAAATTTCTGGGGTGAGATCAGGACAATCTCTAACGGTTAAACCATTTTGCCATTCCTCTACTCCTTTTTTTGTTGCTCGCACTATTTTTTGAGCTAATTCTGGAGTTCTAATCAGACCAGCCCCGGCTCCACTTTGAGAAACACTTTTAGCTGGACAGCCCATATTGATATCCACTCCATCAAAGCCTAATTGACAAAGAGCAATGGTGGTTTGTCGGAAAAAATCTGGAGTAGTGCCATAAATTTGGGCGACAATGGGGCGTTGAGTTTCATCGTATAAAAAGTCGGTTAGTGGTTTTTCCACTCCTCGGCAAAAACCTTCAACAGTCGCAAACTCAGTGTAGAGTAAGTCAGGTTGGCCATATTTTTTGGTTAGATGACGAAAAGGATGATCTGTCACCCCGTCCATCGGTGATAAACCAATAATTGGTTTAGCTAATTTGCTCCAAAATCCAGATTGCATATCAGGTATTATACTTGAAAGGTTGAGTTATAATGGTGTCTATTAAATTTGCGGGTGTAGTACAGTGGTAGTATGTCTGCTTCCCAAGCAGAAGATCGCGAGTTCGAGCCTCGTCACCCGCTCAGAGAAAAAGTTGGCTACTGCCAATTTTTTTAATTTTTATTTTCTTTTTTGATGGTTTTCCAGTGATATAAATAGACTGGGCCTCCGACAATAATCATGGCCAAGCTATTACTGAGTTGTCTTTTTCTCTGGTTGAGTTGCTCTTCTTCATACATTTTTTTGTTTTGTTCTCTCATTGCAGGCGAGTCTGTATCTGAATAGTAGTAGCCATAATCGTTAACCCTAAAAACATAGGTTTTTAGAGTCAAGTCCACCAATTGGATGCCACCAATAATTAAAATTAGTAATCCGACAAAAGAAAAAAGATATAGGTAAAGTAAGCGTAAATTAAATTTCATAAGATACCTTTCTGAGTTCAGTGTAGCACCTTAATAAGCAATCAATAAATATTCATTCATACTTGTTTAGTTAAATTAGTACTATTTGTTTCATTAATTATTTATGGGTTAAACATGGAATTAGATGGTTATTGTTTCTTGTATGTTTTTAACTATTTTAAGTCTTATAGTATTTGATTATTTATCTATCAAAATATATAATTAATCATTTGTCAAAGATTTTTATGATAGAGAGAGTTAAAGTTAATTTAAATGGTCCAGAAACTGAGTCTGCAAAAGAAGAGCTTAGTTTTTTAGATCATGTGGTGTTGAGACACAAACCTAGTTTACAAGGTAATCCTGAGGCAAAAGCCAAAATGGCAGAATTAATTGGGGTGTCTATTTTCAATATAGAACAGTCTGCAGATGTGGCTTGGGTGGGAGATAAAATAGTTGCTATATCAGATGCTCCAGTTGGTAAAGCTTACCTTGCCGATATGATGGTTCATACCCTCTATGTTAGTCATGAGCCAACTGAACTTGCTAGAAATATTCCTTTTATGTTGGCTTTACCAGAAGAAAATAGGGTCAAGCTACTCTCTAGAGGTAGTGGTTTAGTTGTTGCTTTTAGAAAAGTTGCTGCTGGATATGAACATGAAATTGTTTATTACGATACTGATTCATTACAGCTTCATGACTTAGCTGAAGTAGAGCAGATAATTGAAGGTGTAGATTTTTTGTTATTTGCCACAGATGGTGGGATGGAGTTATTGAGAAATAAAGTTTTTTCTGGAGATCACAATATGATGGATATGGAGAATTTTGCTGAGTTTCTGGGTGCTGAAGATGATCCACTTTTAGCTTTAACAGAAAAACTAAATGTTTTTGAGCAGACAGTTGTTGATGATCCAAGTCAAGATATTTTTGATGATGCTACCCTAGTCTTAGTAAGACTTTAGTCTATATCATTTTTTTTCATGGCAGCTAGTTTTATTTCAAGTTCAGCTAGACCTCTAATTGAAACGTAAGCCATTAATTCATAGAGTTCTTTCAGGGCATTGGCAGCTTCATCAGCCTGTTCTTCGATATAGTCAAATTGACTACCTTGAAGTATCAGGTAGAGTGAGTGACAACTCATCCAACCATTAGTTTCAATTTCAACAATTAACTTTCGGATATATTCAGCAGTTGATTGATTGTCTGTTTTTTCCAATTTAGAGATTAATGGTTCAGCTATTTTTTGAATATCGGTAACAACTTGTTTAATTTCCATGGTTTCTTTCAATCAAATTTTACTGACTAATTATATCAAATTTGATTTATTTTGTTATAAATTGATTATTTTTTATTTAGATTTTTAAATATTTTTTATTTAAGGTAAAATAGACTAATAATGAAATATAGTTTGTGGTTTGTGCCGACTAATCCAACTGCTACTGAACTTCAAAATGTTATCGATAAATTAGCAAGGCAACATCTTTCACCTAAATTTGAACCCCACTTAACTTTAGTCGGTAATTTTGAAATAGAGCTTGAGAACCTGATCAAGGTCACTAAAGAATTAGCTAAAAATACTCAACCATTCAAAATAAAATTAGGTGAAGTCTCATTTAGCACCACTTATTTTCAAGCAGTTTTTGTTAGGGCCAAAGCATCAGCAGAGTTAATGGCTTTAAATCTTCAGTTTAAAAAGGCTTTGCATTTACCTGAAGATGTTTTTATGCCACATCTGAGCTTGTGGTATGACGCTAATCTCGATATGGCAAAACGTTTTACAGTGGCTAATTCTATCAATTTAATTACTAAGGAATTTATTGCTGATAAAATTATTATTGTGCCATCTGTTCCTGATCCTAAAGACTGGAAACATCTAACTGAGATTCAGCTCGGTAGTTAACTAGTTTTTCAGTGAGTAAAGTTGTAAAATCCAAGCGACATAGGCCAGAATAGCTCAGTTGGTAGAGCGACGGTATCGTAAACCGTAGGTCAAGGGTTCGATCCCCTTTTCTGGCTCCAGTTTTATGAAGATAAAAACAATTATTTTTGACTTTGATGGGACAATTGCTGATACCTTGGAAGTAATTATTAAACTCTTTAATCAATTTAGCGAAGAATTTGCTTTACCTAAAATTGGCCTAACTGATAAAACAGAGCTGAGAAACCTGAGTGCCAAAGAATTAATGGCTGAGTATAAAATGCCAGCTTGGAAGTTTCTTAAACTTAATCAAAAAATTTTAACTAACTTAAAAAAAGACATAACTAAACTTGAGCCAATTAATGGGATAAAAGAGTTACTGATTGAACTTAAAAAAAAGAATTTTCAGCTTGGAATTCTTAGCTCTAATCAGAAAGAAAACATTCAACTATTTTTAGATCAACATCAATTTGAAGTTGACTTTATTTATTCAGAAAAAAATTTATTTGGTAAAGATAAAGTCCTAAAACATTTAGTTAAAAGACATAGGTTAAACAAAGATGAAGTTATTTATGTGGGTGATGAAGTTCGTGATGTTGAGGCCTCCCAAAAAGCTGGCATAAAAGTACTAGCTGTAACCTGGGGATTTAATTCAATAGAACGCCTTAAAAAAGCCAAGCCAGATTATATAATTACAGATCCAAAAGAAATTTTGGAGAAGGTAGAATAAAAATTTTATGGAAAGACTAAAAAAATTACTAGGGATTATTCCGCAATCAATTGATTTTGTTGAAAAGCCAAAAGTTGATATTGCTGAACTAGAAGCTAGAAAAAAAGTGGTTAAACAAGCTTTGATTGATGCTGTTGAGAAACTTGATGTTGATGCTTTGGTTGAGGCAATTCAGGAAGTTAATGAACTCTTTACGCCTGTAGGCAGGGATATGGGAGCAAGCTTAGAACAATTAAAGCATGATGTAAATGATTTTATTAGTAGTTTAAAAGTTGGAAGTGGTAGAGATTCAAAAATTTTTTATCTTAATGATGGTGGAATTAGTCGACTACAAATTGATACTTTAACTGGTAAAGTTAGGCTAGAGTTAACAGATAGTTCAGATGCAGATCTAAAAGCTGACTGGAGTAAATATTAGATTTGGATATAATGAACCTATGCAAAGTGCTACATCATCACGTCTAACCAGGAATCAAGGTAAGAAAATTGCTCGCCAGTCACTCGGAATGATTATTTTTGCAATTGTGGCGGTGTTGGTTTTCATTTTTATTTTAATGCCCAAGCTAATCGGCTTATTTTTCAACTTTATTGGCACTGGTGACTTGAGTTTTAAAGAAGAAGATACTGTACCTCCACAAATTCCAGTAGTTTTACCTTTACCAGAATCGACTAAAGAAGATCAATTATTGGTTGAGGGTTATGCTGAAGCCAAGACCAAAGTGATTATTTTGAATAATAGCGAAAAAGTTGGTGAGGTGACTGTAGATGATGAAGGTGCTTTTGAGTACGAGCTGATTCTAGTTAATGGTGACAACTCCTTAAGTTTTTATGGGATTGATGAGGCTGAAAATGAATCAACTGTGACTACACCATTTACGATTGTTCAAGATAAAGAAGCCCCAACCCTAGAACTGGAAAATTTGACTAATGGTCAAGAAATTTTATCTAAGAGTAACCAAAATTATGTAATTAAAGGTAAAACTGAGCCGAGAGCTAAGCTTTCAGTTAATGAGCGGTCAATTTATGTCAATGCTGATGGTGGCTTTCAAGCTAACTACTTTTTAGCTGAAGGTGATAATGAGCTTAAATTTGTGATGGAAGACCGAGCTGGTAATAAAGCCGAACAGATCATTACTGTCAAGTTTAGGTATTAGTTTTCTTACTACCAAATAAATTCAGAAAAACAAAGGGTTGAAGCAGGGTGTTGTTGAATAAACTATGCACTAGCACTGTCACAACTAACCAAGTCCAGATTTTATCTTGGTGATAGGTAATTTTCAGCCATTTTTTGGCCAAAATTATTGTGCTTATAAGTCCAATTATTCCAGTACTATTTATAACCAAGACAATTAAGTTATCAGGAAGTTGGGCGTGATTATTAGTGTAACTTGCCTTTTGAGCATCATTATTGAAAAGTCCTCTACCCCACAGCCACTGAGTTTTTTCTAAGGTAATTAAGTTTTCTTGGATATTTTCTGAACGAGCTTCAATCGTACTGGTTCTAGTAAGATTAACGCCTTCTCCACCTGGTTTTGGTAAAATTAAAACGGTAAGTAAAAATAAACCAGCTAGTAAGCTCCATTTAAGTTTTTGATTAGTGGTAAGCCATTGGTGAGTAATTAGTAAAAATAGAGCTAAATAACTAGCTCTAGAAAAAGTCGCAGCTACAGCAATTGTTAGTAAAATCTGTAACCAAGTAATCAGTTTTGGTTTTCTAATTCTTTGCCACAAGCCAATAGTTAGAACTAAGATTATCCCAGTAAAAGCTGGATCAAAAATGGTACTAATGAGTCGATAGTAGTGGTTATCCCAGCCAAAAATATTAAGAAATTTAACATCAGGTATTAACCAGTATTGAAGTAAACCCCAGAATCCAATTAGGGTGCCACTAAATAAAAAGCCATAAAATGGTGGATATTTTAGTTGAATTTTTTGCAGAGCAAAAACAAATAAACTATAGTCTATTAATCTGGCTAAATATAAAAAGCTCTTCAGGTCAATTCTGCCGGTAAATAGGCCAATGGTCATGCCGAAGAGGATCCATATTAACAAAAAAACTTCTAGTTTGAATTTTTTTAAAAAACTTAATATTTTTTCTTTATTTAATAATATTTTTTGTTGCCAAATAAAGCCTAAAACGAAGCTAGTCAAAAGAATTTCATGAATATAAAAAGCGTAGTTACCAGCTAGCTGAATTCTTTGAAGTTGACCAAGTGGCAAAACCAAACAAAAAATAGTAAAAACTAAAGTAAAAAAATCACCAGTCAATTGGTTAACGATTTTCATAAGAAAAGACTCTGACCATTAGTGAATGTAAACTCATGATAGTGGCATAAACTAGCCCTCGCCAGCCATCTAGAAAGCCAAGTTTCAAAATATAGTTGTTAAAAAACTTTGCTTTTGGGTAAGCAATGGTTTTAAGGCCCAGGATTAGTGGTTTTAGCAGATCATCATTTTGGTATTCAGCTTCCAGGGCTGAGTAATGAGTAATATCAGTAATAAACTCACTGATATTGGTATGTGAATAGTGGTTTAAAAATATTTGAGAATCTTGAGTGTTACCAGTCACAATAGCTTTTTCATGAACTGGTCTTAAGTATTTAGCTTTATCTTTTCTAATTAACCTCAAAAACTTACTATCACCAGTCTCACCAAATTTTAAAGTTTGACCATAAAAAATATCAATTCTCTTAACAAAAAAACCATCAATATCTGGATTATTAATTGCTTGAGCAATTTCTGTCCAGCTAGATTCTACAATCTCTTCATCGCTGTCTAAAAATAACACCCAATCATGTTTGGCTTTAGCCAAAGCCAAGTTCCTTTCACTAGCAAAGTTTTCAATAATCTTGGTTCTTTTAACTAAATTAAATTGGTATTTTTTGGCTAAAGTTGGCCAATTATTTTGACTTTGATAATCAGCAACTAACACTTCTTCAGCCATTTGGGCGGAACTAAGCGCCTTGAGAAAACGTTGATCGTTTCTATGGGTCAAAATAATTACACTTATTGGTAGTTTATTTTTCATTTTGTTTATTAAAGATGCCAATCAAAACTAGTGGTAAAGTTAGTAATCTAGAAACTAAGATACCATAAACTGCTCCCAAGAGTTGATGGGTTTGGCCCCACCAAATAATTAGGCCAATCATCAAGATTAGCGAGGAAAATAAGTGAGTATTCAAGATTTTATACTGTTTTCTAGCTAGAAATAACGCATAACTTTGGTTGCTAATACTTTGAATAATTCCAGCAAAAACTAATGGTCTAACTAAAGGAATTACTGCCAACCATTGTGATCCCAAGACTAGTTCGACAAAGAATCTTGGAAAGATAATTAAAGGTAGTGAAGCCAAACTAATTAAGGCTATTAGAGCCAACAATGAACGATAGAAAGCTCTACTTAATCTAAGTGGTGAGTCGTTGAGTTGAGTGAAAGCTGGTAAGGTACTGTGGTGGACTGATTTGGATAAGTCGTAGTTGGCCTTATGGCTTAAAACATAGGCATTGTGATAAATACCCAAATGATTAGTACCAAAAATTTTACCCAAAATAAAATCATCAACATTTTCATTCAGGTAGTTAAAAACTGTAGATAAACTAAGCCATTTAGCATTTTCTAAAATGGTTTTGCCTTTGGAGGGTAGATAATTAAATTTGGGTTTAAAACTAAAAAAGATAAAAGAAATAATAACTTCATAAATGGCTCCGATAATTAGAGCAAAAACTAGTGACCAAACAGAGTGAGTCATAAATCCCAAAATCACGGCGGCCAAACTCTCAACTAGAACCAAAGAAAATCGATATAAACTATCTTGAAAGAATCTCATTTCTTTATGCATAACTACAATATATGGATTAATAAAGCCTTTAATGATCGGGATTAAAGCTGCGACTGCGATGAGCATTAGTAATTGAGGTTCTTGATAAAAACCTTGCATAAATAAGCCCATGAGCAGCATGATGATACCAATCATAAAACCTCTAATAATTGCGATTACCCAAGCAGTATCAATAAAACTTTTAACTGGTTGTTTTGATTGCAAAATGGTCACGTTGATGCCGGTTTGGGTTAAACTTTCGGTGATACCTAAAGTGATAGCAGTTAAAGAAAATAAGCCAAAGGCTTGAGGGTCAAGCAGTCTGGCTAAGAAATACATTTTCACCATAGCTACTCCGACTAACAATCCTTTATAAATTGTTTGCCAACTAAAGCCAGCCAGAGTTTTTCTGGTGTAATCCATAGCGGTAATTATAGGGTAAATTGAGTGAGGCTGATAGTAGCTCTAGTTTCTAAAAAGTGGCATAATGACTCAACTTATGAATAAAATTACTACTAAAGTTGGGTCTTTTTTTACTGACCTGATGGAAACCATTGTTATTTCCGCCTCAATCTTTTTAATTATTTATCTATTTTTTGTGCAACCACACCAAGTTAACGGTCAGTCGATGGTGCCTACCTTTCAAAGTGGTGAATATGTTTTAACTGACAAAATTAGTTACAAAATGGGTGATCCAAAGCGAGGTGAAGTAATTGTCTTTCACGCTCCAGAAGCAGCTCATTGTTCTGAAGGTACTGGCTGTGATTTTATCAAGAGAATTTTAGCTGTTCCTGGTGATACAGTAGAGGTAAAAAATAATGCTATTTATATCAATGGTGAGCAATTACCAGAGCCATACATTCCTAGTGATTACAAAGTTTTACCTGGAACTTTTACCAAAAATGGTCCGGTAGTGATGGGTCCAGATGATTATTTTGCTTCTGGTGATAATAGACCGTATTCTAGTGATTCCAGAACTTGGGGGCCTATTTCAAAAAGTGATATTGTAGGCAAAGCCTTTTTCCGTTATTGGCCACCAGCCGTAATGGGTGTTATTAAGCCAGCTACTTATCCATCTCAATTTAATTAAATGTTGAAATTTATTATTTTGGTTATTTTTGTCAAAGTTTTGAAACTCTTAGTGCTTGGTCTGTTAATCAAGTGGTTTAGCTCCTGGCTGAAGCAGCTGAAAATTTCTCGCCAAAAGAAAAAGTCTCAGGATCAAAAACCTGAATAGCATCTGTGACTGAATATTGATCAATTTTGGTTCTTCTAAGCTCAGTGACGGTGGCCCCAACTCTTAGTTTTTGACCAAGATCATGAATTAGCGATCTAATATAAGTTCCAGAGCTGACAGTTGTTTCTATCGAAAAATAGACTTTTTTGGTCATAACATCTTTTTTAAGTTGGGTTAAAACCAAATCAAAAATTTCTACTTCTCTGGTCGGTAAGTCTTCTAGCTTGAGTGTTTTTTTGATGGCTTTGTCGTAAAGTTTCTGGCCAGAAATTTTGACGGCAGAAAAAGCTGGAACAGTTTGGGTAATTTTGCCTTTGAAGTCTTTTAAGGCAGTTAACATCTGGGATGAATCAATATATTTAAGTTGTTCCCACTCTACTTTATTAGTTATTTGGCCGGTAATATCATAGGTATCAGTGGTAATTCCTAGCTGGGCTGTGCAAGTATAGGTTTTGGGTTTTTTCAAAAATGAATCTTGGAGTTTGGTATATGCTTTACCAACCAGAACAATCAATAAGCCAGAGGCTAATGGATCTAGTGTCCCAGAATGACCCACTCGTTTAATTCCAGTAATATTTCTGACTCGGTTGACCACACCATGGCTGCTGATGCCGCTAGGTTTATCAATTAGAAAGATCCCTTCTGTATCTTTAGCAAGTAGTTTCGATTGAGACTTTGACTGTGTCATGAGAGAATTATCTCTAGACTGTTTAAATAAAGCAAATTTTATGACTAAATTACAGCAACAACTTCGAGCTAAATTCCCTGATTATCACTTTGAATTTGATCTGGTTATGGCCGAAAAAACCTATTTCAAACTAGGTGGTCCAGCAGAAGTTTATATTGAACTAAGTGATAGAAATCAAATTTCAGCTTTAATTAAATGGTGCCAACAAGAACAGGTAGCTTTTAAGTTACTTGGTGGTGGTAGTAATATTATTGTGGCTGACGAAGGTATTAAGGGTTTATTAATTAAGGTAGCTTTCGCTGAGATTAAATTATTATCAGCAGAAAATCCAGGTAAGTTTTTGATTGGTGCTGGGGCTAGAACTGCTGCTGCAGTTAGAAAAACAATTGACCATGAATATACTGGTTTGGAGTATTTTCTAGGTGTACCAGGGACAATTGGTGGTGCTGTTTACAATAATGCTCACTATTTAGAAGACTTAATTGGTCAACATATTTCTAGGGTTGAGGTGATCAACCAACAAGGTGAGTTTGTTTGGTTAGACCAAACGGAATGTGAGTTCGCCTATGATAGTTCTAGATTTCAAAAAACCAAAGAAGTGATTTACCAAGTTGAGTTTACCCTAGCTAAGGGTGATAAAGAAAACTCATTGGCTTTGGTCAAAAAAGCGACTGAGTACCGAGCTAAAACTCAACCGTTGGGAATGCCTAGCTCGGGTTGCATTTTCCAAAATGTGCCTAATAATGAACATCTCAAACAACTTTTTCCTCAATTCGCTGAGCGCCAACATGTGCCTGGTGGTTTTTTAATCGATCAAGCTGGACTTAAAGGAGCAAGTGAAGGTGATATTCAGGTGAGTGATAAACATGCGGCTTTTTTTGTTAATCATGGCACTGGCAGTGCCGCTGAAGTAAAAAAATTAATTGAAAGAGTAAAAGCTATCGTCAAAGCTAAATTTGACGTTGAACTTAAAGAAGAAGTATTTTGGCTAGCTTAAAACTAGTTTAGAAAGAGTGACTTATGAAAAAAGGTCAGACATCTTTTGTAGTTACTGGTGGCACTCCACTTAGAGGGAGTGTTCGGGTAAGTGGGGCAAAAAATGCTTCTTATAAATTGATGGTGGCAGCTCTGCTTGGTGATGAAGAGTCTAGAATCTTAAACTTACCCGCTATCTCTGATGTAGCGATGGTCGGTGAGGTAATTTCAACCTTGGGTGCGGAAGCTAGGCCAGCAGGAGAAGGAACTTATTTAATTAATCCTCAAGGATTAAATACTTTTTCTTTAGGGAAACAGTATGGTGAAGTGTCTCGGGCCTCAACTATTTTTATTGCTCCTCTACTCTGCAAGTTTGGTGAGGCTAGAGTGCCTATGCCAGGTGGCGATAAAATTGGTAAGCGACCTTTGGATAGACATTTTGATGGTTTGAAGAAAATGGGAGCAAGTTTTGAACAAGAAGATGGCATGCTGATTGTCAAAGCAGAACAATTGGTTGGGACTAGATATAAATTTGCTAAAAACACTCATACTGGTACTGAGACTTTGATTATGGCTGCTGTTAGAGCAAAAGGGGTGACTTACCTAGAAAATGCAGCTTTAGAACCAGAAATTGATGATTTGATTGATTTTTTAAATGGTATGGGGGCAAAAATTAGAAGGACAGCTCACAAAACTATTGAGATTCATGGTGTTGATAAACTGGGGGGGACTATTCATCGAGTTATGCCAGATCGTAATGAGGCAGTTAGTTATGCTTGTGCAGCCATTGCTTCTAAAGGTGACATTATTGTTGAAAATGCTCGCGAGAAAGACTTAATTGCTTTTTTGGAAAAACTAGATGAAATTGGGGCTGGCTATGAGGTTGGTGATTATGGCATTCGTTTCTTTTATAAAGGCGAACTTAAAGCAACTGATTTATTGACCGAAATTCACCCTGGGTTTATGACCGACTGGCAACCTCTGTGGGCAACCTTAGTTTGTCACGCTCATGGTACTAGTACAATTCATGAAACAGTGATGCAAAATCGTTTTCAATATGTTGATGTTTTACGCCAAATGGGGGCAAAAATCGAAGAATATACACCTGAATTACCTACTGATCCAGAAGAGTTTTATAACTTTAATTGGTCAGATCGTAAAGACAGTGATATTAGAGCGATCAAGATTACTGGTCCAACTGAGTTTCATGGTGGTGAGTTTGAAGTTCATGACTTGAGAGCCGGAGCAACAGTCATGTTAGCAGCAATTAGTGGTCAAGGGGAAACGATTCTACATAATGTTGAGCAGATTGAACGTGGCTATTCCAAGATTGACCAAAAGCTAGTTTCAATGGGGGCTAAAATTAAACGAGTCGAAGACTAAAAAATAGTTTACAATTTAAGTTATGGGTTCATTAGCTTTATTTTTAGGTTTATTAATTTTTTCGTTTATCAGTACGAGCATTGTGATTGTGCCGTTTATTGACTTGCTCTATCATCTAAAATTTCAACGAGCCAAGCAACAGACTAGAGATGTTTTTGGTAAATTAACCCCAATCTTTGATAAATTTCATGGTAAAAAAGCGGGTGTACCAGTTGGTGGAGGGCTGTTAGTGATTTTGGTTGTTTCGATTCTGTTTGCCTTATTTTTACCTCTAATGGATTTGTTCGGGATTGATGTAACCAGTGTTTACTCAGCAACTTCAGCAGAAGTAAATGTAATTTTCTTTACTTTTTTGTCTTTTGGTATTTTGGGCTTATATGATGATATTAAGAAGTTTTTTGGTTTTGAAAAAGAAAAATTTTTTGGCTTAAAGGCTCCTTTTAAACTATTTTTACAATTTGTGCTGGCATTGATTATTTCTTTAATGATTTATTTTCAACTTGGTATCTCGATTTTATATATTCCCTTTATTGGGACTTTTAACTTGGGAATTTTTTATATTCCTTTTGCAATTTTTGTGATTATTTCTTTTGCTAACGCTGTCAATATTACTGATGGTTTAGATGGTTTGGCCTCTGGAGTATTGATGATTTCTTTATTTGGTTTGTGGTTTTTATCAGCTTCTATCTTGGATGTGCCATTATCGCTATTTTTATCGTTATGGATTGGTTCTTTAGTGTCATTTCTCTACTTCAATGTTTATCCAGCTAGAATGTTTATGGGTGACGTGGGTGCTTTGGCTTTTGGAGCTACTTTGGGTGTGGTTGGTTTATTATTGGGTAAGGTGGTAGCTCTAGGCATTATTGGTTTTGTATTTGTTTTTGAAGTAGCTACTTCTTTGATGCAGATTATTGCTCGAGTGTTTTGGAAGAAAAAACTTTTTCCAGCAGCTCCATTCCACCTGACTCTCCAAGCTCATGGTTGGGAAGAACCAAAGATTGTGCAAAGAGTTTGGCTGATGCAGATTATGTTGACTCTCTTTGGGGTGTGGTTAGCTGTGATTTAGCTCGCTATGAAATCAGATTTATTGCAAAAACCAAAACATAAAAGTGTTTTTTCTTTGGAAAATTTGATTTTTTCATTAAGTTTGGTTTTGTCTTTAATTGGTTTGTTTTTTGTTTTTGAAGCTTCAACCGCTGAAAGTTATCAGTTGGTGGGTCATCAATATCATTTTTTGCAACAACAGGCTATTGCTTTAGTTTTGGGTTTGGTAGTAGCAGTGATAATTAAGTATTGGCCTTGGAGATTTTGGCAACAAGCTGCACCAGTTTTATTTTTAATGGGTTTAGGTTTATTGATTTTGGTTTTGATCCCTGGTTTTGGGGTTGAGTTAAATGGAGCCAAAAGATGGTTTTTGTTGGGTGGCAGAGTTTTTCAACCTGTCGAGATTTTTAAGTTTTTGTTAATTTTATTTTCTGCTCAGTGGATGGTTAAAAATCCCAAGCCTCAGTCATTTTTATTTTTTACAGGAATTTTTTCTTTATTATTATTGTTACAGCCAGATATGGGGTCATTATTGATTTTGTTATTTATTAGTTTTGGGATGTTTTTTTTGGCTGGTGGGCATTTAGGGTTTTTGACCGGTATTAGCTTTTTGGGTATTGGTTTGTTATTTATAGCAATTTTGTTATCACCCTATCGTTTACAACGCTTAACTACTTATCTCGATCCTAGTAAAGATCCACTTGGGACCGGTTTTCATGTTAGACAAATCACTCTTGCTTTGGGGCATGGTGGTTGGTTCGGAGTGGGAATTGGCAATTCTCAGCAAAAACACTCATATATTCCAGAGGCTAGCACAGATTCTATTTTTGCGATTGTGGCTGAAGAGTTGGGTTTTGTTGGGTCAACTTTGATTATTTTTTTAATGATTTTTTATCTATTTTTAATTTATAAGTTAGCTACTTCATTACCAGAAAGAAGCTTTGAACAATTATTAGTTTTTGGTATTTTATTATGGTTTGGTGGACAAATTTTATTGAATATCTCTGCAGTAGTTGCCTTGGTACCACTAACTGGTTTACCATTGCCGTTTTTTTCTTATGGAGGAACTTCTTTACTAACAAATTTTATGGGTGTTGGTTTGTTAATGGCAGTGATTAGAGCACAGAAAACCCACCTACAGCAAGGAATTAGAAAAAAGGTACAATAAAGCCATGAAAATATTAATTACTGGCGGTCACTTGACTCCAGCTCTGAGTTTGATTGATTGGCTAAAAGTAAATCAACCGGCAGAAAAGATTGTCTTTGTGGGCCGTGATTTTAGTCAAGATTTGTTGAAACAAGAAGCTGTTGAAAGATACGAGCTAGAGAAAAGACAGATTAAGTTTATTTCTTTTTCAGCAGTAAGGTTGGGTAATTATTTCTTACTTCATTTTCTTTCTGAGTTTGTCCGTTTTTTTAAAACTGTTAAAGAAGCAAAATTAATTTTAAAAACTGAAAAGATTGATGTTTTTGTGAGTTTTGGTGGTTATGTGGCCGTGCCATTTGCTATAGCTGCTTTTTTTAGCAGAATTCCAATAATTACCCATGAGCAAACTCTGACAGTTGGCTTTGCCAATAAGTTAATTGGTCTTTTAGCCCAAAAAGTAGCTGTTTCTTTTGATGAAACAAAGCAATCCTTTTCTAAGAGTAAAGTAGTTAAAACTGGTAATTTATTGAGAGCTGGAGTTTTTTCCAAGCAACAACGCCAACCTGATTGGTTAAAAAACAACCAGTTACCAATCTTATTAGTGATGGGTGGTAATCAGGGTTCTAAAGCCTTAAATGAGTTAATTTTAGAAAACCTCCCAGAATTAGCAACAACTTGGACGATTGTTCACCAGTGTGGTAAACCAACTTTGCAGAGAGACTATAAGCATGTTTTTGAGCTAGCAATTTCTCACTTAGAGACCAAAGACCAAGCTAATGTTTATGTCCACGAATGGTTGGATGACCAAGATTTATTTTGGCTGTATCGAAAAGCCTTGGCAGCTATCTCCAGATCTGGAGCCAACTCAGTTCAAGAATTAGCTGTAGCAGGTTTGCCTACTATTTTTGTACCGTTACCAACAGCTCATCATAATGAGCAATATAAAAATGCCAAGTGGTTGGTTGATCAAGGAGCAGCTATTTTAGTTGAACAAACTGCTTTGAATAAGGAAAAACTTTTTGCTTCATTAGACAAGGTTGTAGCTCATAATCAAGAAATGAGAGCTAACTTAGCCAAATTAAAATTTAATCAACAGGCGCCCAAACAATTATATGAATTGATATTGGAAGTCACTAAATCGTGAAAACTAGCTTACGTTTTATTTTGAGTTTTTTAGGACTAATTGCTGGGATTATTTTTTTTGTTTTTTACCTAAAAATTAATCAAGTTGAGTGTTTTATAAGTGGTTCAGTGCAACAAAATTCTCAGGTTTGTCAACAATTACAAGTTTTATTAGGGACTAGGTTGTTATTTAGAGATTTAACTGCTGACTCAGTGGTTAATACAGCAACAGTGATTAGTAGTACTAATGAAGTTTTTGTGGTAGATAAAGTTACTACTTCTCTTGGTGGTCAGGTGGTTTTTTATTTGACTCAAACCGAGCCACTTTATCGTTATGCCCAGGCAAGTGAAAAAAAGATTTTTACTGAATCTAGTCAAAGTAGAACTGATGATCCGATGTTAGTTCTGCCTGAAGTAATAGATCAACAGCAACTTTTTATGGTTGATTTTAATAATTATCATTTTTTTATTGTTAATTTTTTAAAAACTTTAGGCACAGAAAAAACCATCATTAAAGAAATTGTTTTTATATCAAAAAACCAAGTTAAACTAGTCATTGATAACTATCCAAGTTTTATAATTGATCCAGCTCAAGATCCAATTATTCAAGCTAAAAAATTTCAGATTATTTACCATCAATTAAGTCCAAAAGAAATTGATATATTAATCCAAGAAATTGATCTTAGATTTGAGTTGCCAGTTTTAAAAACTTATGAGAGTAGTAATTCGGCAGAACTTCTCATCGACAGTCAGGAGTAAATTTTGTATTATTAATTTTAACTATGCCTAAAAAGAGAGTTATTGCTGCTATTGATCTTGGTACCGAGAAGTGCGTGACCTTGATTGCAGTCATCGATGAAGAAACCGGTGAATTAAAAGTTGTTGGTGTTTCAGCTGTTCCATCTAGAGGTATGAAGCGTAGTGTGATTGTTGATTTAGATCAAGTTCTCAATACGATTAGTCAAAGTTTGGATGCAGCTGAAAGAATGGCTGGTTTTGATGTTAAAAGTGTTTATCTGGCTGTTTCTGGAACTCATGTCTTATCGAAAAACTCCAAAGGGGTAGTGGCTGTCGCTGCTCCAGATCAGGAAATTACTCAAACCGATGTTGAACGAGTGATTGAAGCTGCTAGAGCAATTTCTTTACCAGCTGATCGTAAAATCATGCATGTAATTCCTCGCGATTTTAAGGTTGATTCTCAAGAAGGGATTAAAGATCCAGTTGGTATGACTGGAGTCAGGCTTGAATCAGAAGCTCACATTATTACTGGAATGAGTACGTCATTAAAAAATTTGGAAAAAGTGATTAATGATCTTGGTTTAGATGTTGATGGTTTTGTTTTTTCAGGTTTAGCTGCATCAGGCGTAGTATTAACTGAGACAGAAAAAGAGTTGGGAGCAATTGTGGTTGATATGGGTGCGGGAACAACTTCAATTTCAGCCTATGTTGATGGCGCTTTGGAATATTCTGGAGCCGTGCCAGTTGGGGCTAGACACATTACCCAAGATATTGCGTTGGGTTGCAGAATTAGTTTAGATAATGCCGAAAAAATTAAGATAATTTTATCTGGAGAAGACTTTTCACCACCAAAACCAAGAGCCGGTGAATCTAAAGAAGATTTAAATAAACGTCGTAAAAAAGCTGATTCTTTGGATCTAAATAAACATGGCATTCATGAAAGTGTTGATGAATTGTCAAAGAGAACTTTAGTTGAGGGAATTATGGTGCCAAGAATGAAAGAGATTTTTGAATTGATTAAAAAAGATTTGGTTAAACAAGATTTGTTGGGCAAAGTGCCATCTGGCATAATTTTATGTGGTGGTGGAGCTCATACTGTAGGAATGGTTGAAGTGGCTAAAAGAGTTTTTAATTTGCCAGTTAGAATTGGAGAGCCAGAAGAACTAAAAGGTTTAGTGGGAGATATTAAAGGTCCAGCTTATGCTACTAGTATTGGTTTACTGAAGTATGGCAAGGGTAAAGATGGTGGTAGTCAACAAGGTGCTAATATGGGCTCGATTTTAGAAAGCATCGATTTAAAAGGAATTGGTGATAAGATTAGAGGCTTATTAAAATCTGTTCTTCCTTAAAATTGTCTGTTTACTTTATTTCTAAAATCAATTATGGTGTGTGTTACACTTTGATAGTATAAGTAATTAGTTTAGCCTACTATTCCAACTAATAGCAGGATAAGAAGCGAACAACATGGGATTAGTTAAACCTACAAATACAACTTTTGCCAAGATTAAAGTTATTGGTGTTGGTGGTGGTGGAGGGAATGCGGTTAACTCCATGGTTGAATCAAAACAAATCGATGGAGTTGAGTTTATTGCAGTCAATACTGATGCTCAAGCTTTGTTAACTTCTAAGGCTGACACTAAGCTACAAATTGGCAGTAACTTTACTCGTGGCCTTGGAGCCGGAGCTGATCCAGAAGTTGGTCGAACTGCAGCCGAAGAAAGCCGAGAAAAACTTAAAGATTTACTGTTTGATACTGATATGGTGTTTATTACTGCTGGTATGGGTGGTGGTACTGGAACTGGTGCTTCACCGATTATTGCCGAGATTGCCAAAGAAGTTGGAGCTTTAACTGTTTCTGTGGTCACTAAGCCTTTTGCTTTTGAAGGTATTAGAAGAATGCAAACTGCTGAAGAAGGCATCGAGATTCTGTCTGAATCAGTCGACACCCTGATTGTTATTCCCAACCAAAGATTGATGGAAGTAGTCGATAAAAAAATGACTTTTTTAGATGCTTTCCGTTTGGCAGATAACGTTTTAGGTCAAGGTGTCAAAGGTATTTCTGATTTAATTACTAAACCTGGTTTGATTAACGTTGATTTTGCTGATGTTAGAACAATTATGCAAGATTCTGGTAGTGCTTTAATGGGTATTGGTGAGGCTTCTGGTGAAAACCGAGGTGTGACCGCTGCTCGCATGGCTATTTCCTCTCCTCTCTTGGAAGTTTCTGTTAATGGAGCCAAAGGTATTCTTTATACTGTTACTGGTGGTCCAGATATGACTATGACTGAAGTGTCTGATGCTTCTGCCATTATTGCTGATGCAGCTGATCCTGATGCAAACGTTATTTTTGGCGCTAATATCGAAGAAGATATGGGCAACAAAATTAAGATTAGTGTGATTGCGACTGGTTTTGATGAAAAAATGTATGGTGCTGGTCAGCGTAGCATGTTTGGTTCATTTAGTCGTAACTCTTTCAAGAAAATTAGAGAAGACCAACCAGAATTAGATGAGAGTCCAACTAGTATCGATCGGGCTCCAGTTGGTTACACTCAACCACAAACTAAAAGTCAGGTAACAGGTAAGAATGATCTTGATGCTACTAGTCCATACGTTCAATCAGATGCTTTTGGTAAAAAAGATTCTGCACAACTACAGGCTGAGGTCAAAGATGATGATCAAGATGGTCCAAGTGATGACTTGGGTGGTGGCGATGATTTTGATGATGAATTTGAGATCCCAGCTTTTTTGAGACATCGTAAATAATTTTTCACTAAACTAGTTTTTATGGCCAATCTGTTATAATCGTTGTATTGTTTAAAATCGTTTGAGTTTGCTATCAACAAACAAGATGCTAGGAGAAATCTTTCATGAAAGTAGATCTAGCCGGGTAAGCCCGTAAGCGCAGGAAGTAAGTAACGAGAGGTTGGTACCTTTCCGCAATCCGGAAGCCTTTTCATTTGATACTAAGTTAGTATTAAGTGAAAAGGCTTTTTTAGTAACTAATTAAGGAAATAATGAAAAAACACTTTGATTTTAGTCAAACACCAGCATTGCCAAAACTAGAAGAGGAAATCTTAAAGTTTTGGGCAGACAACGATACTTTCAAAAAATCAATTGAAATGAGAGCCAAAAAAGACTCTTACGTTTTTTTTGATGGCCCACCATTTGCCACTGGTTTACCTCACTATGGTCATATTGTGGCCAGTACCATGAAAGATATTGTGCCTCGTTACTGGACCATGAAAGGTAAAAGAGTTGAGCGTAAATGGGGGTGGGATTGTCATGGTTTACCTATCGAAAACATTGCTGAAAAAGAGCTTGGTATTAAACGTAAAAAAGAGATTGAAGAGTTGGGTGTGGCTAAATTTAATGATATTTGTCGCTCTAAAGTTTTGTCTTATGTTGATGATTGGAAAAAGATTATTACCCGTTTGGGTCGTTGGGCTGATATGGAAGATGACTACAAGACCATGGATCTGGGTTTTATGGAGTCAGTCTGGTGGGTCTTTAAAGAACTTTATGATAATGATTTAGTTTATGAAGATTATCGTAGTATGCATATTTGTCCAAGATGTGAAACGACTCTTTCTCAATCAGAAGTGGCTGAAGGTTATAAAGATATCAAGGATTTATCTGTAACTGCTGAGTTTAGAATTAAAGATTTTTCTAAGTTTCACCATGGACCAGAAACTGTTTACTTCTTGGCTTGGACTACTACTCCTTGGACTTTACCAGGAAACTTTTTATTGGCCGTTGGCCCAGAAATAGATTATGTCTTAGTTAAAGGTAATGAAATTGGTAAGCTTTATGTTTTAGCTGAATCAAGACTTAAAGAAATTTTTGGTGAAGATGGCTATGAAGTGGTCAGTAAATTTCAAGGTCAAGAACTTGAAGGTTTGAGTTATGAACCACTATTTCCCTACTATGCTGAAACAGAAAATGCTTTTAGAGTGGTAGCCGCTGAGTTTGTCGCTACAGAAGAAGGAACAGGCATCGTTCATATTGCTCCTGGTTTTGGTGATGATGATTTTAAAATTGGTCAAAAAGAAGGGGTCAAGTTAATTCAGCATGTGGGCATGGATGGTAGATTTAAAGCGGAAGTGACTGACTTTGCTGATCTAGAAGTCAAACCAAAAGAAGACCACCAACGAACTGATGTCGAGATTATTCGCTATTTAGCTCAACACGATGCTTTATTTAGTAAGAAAAAAATCGAACATAGTTATCCTCATTGTTGGCGTTGCGATACCCCTCTACTCAACTACGCCACTGGCAGTTGGTTTGTGAGCGTGACTAAAGTCCATGAACGATTATTGAAGTTAGCCAATAATATCAATTGGTTTCCAGAACACATTAAAGAAGGTCGTTGGGGTAATTGGTTAGAAGGAGCCCGTGATTGGTCAATTAGTCGCCAGCGTTATTGGGCCAGTGTTATCCCAATTTGGAAATGTAGTTGTGGTAAAACGAAGGTTTATGGCAGTGTCGCTGAGCTAGAAAAAGACAGCGGTAAAAAGATTACCGATTTGCACAAACATGTTGTCGATGAGGTGACCGTGCCATGTAGCTGCGGTAAGCAGATGACAAGAATTCCAGATGTACTAGATACTTGGTTTGATAGTGGTTCCATGCCTTATGGGCAGGCTCATTATCCTTTTGAAAATAAACAAGAGTTTGAAAATAACTTCCCAGCTGAGTTTATTGCTGAAGGTGTTGATCAAACTAGGGCTTGGTTCTACTACTTACATGTCATTGCTGGTGGCATTAAAAATACTAATGCTTTTAAAAATGTGATTGTTAACGGCATTGTTCTAGCTGAAGATGGTAAGAAAATGAGTAAGCGTTTACAGAACTACCCAGATCCAGTTTTATTAATCAATAACTATGGTTCAGATAGTTTGAGAATGTATTTAGCTAGTTCGCCAGTGTTAAAAGCTGAAAACTTGAACTTTAGTGAAAAAGATGTGGCTGATATTCGTCGTAAAGTTTTTGTGATTTGGTGGAATATCATTGGCTTTTATAAGAGTTTTGTTAAGATTGAAAATCTTGCTAGGCCAACCAAACAGCCAGTCCATGTTTTAGATCGTTGGTTGCTAAGTAGAACTCAGACTTTAATTAAAGAAGTTACCGAGTTAATGGATGGTTATGATTTAGTTAAATCAAGCCGTTTACTAATGGATTTTGTCAATGAATTATCGACTTGGTACTTGAGATTAAGTCGGGATAGATTAAAAACTGGTGCTAGTGCAGAATCAGCTCAAGTGTTTGGCTATGTGCTTTACACCTTGGCCCAATTAATTGCTCCATTTGCTCCATTTTTTGCTGAAATGGTTCATCAGGCTTTAATTGATGAAAAAACATCCATTCATCATACTGATTGGCCTGGTTTTGATTCAGCTTTACTAAATACAGAGCTTGAAAATCAAATGAAACTAGTCCAAAAGGTTGTTGAAGCTGGTCATGCTGCTCGTAAACTTAAAGGTGTGAAAGTTAGACAACCTTTAGCCCAAGTTACAATTGCTATGGCTAACGTTGATCTAAGTGATTTTACTGAATATAGTGAGCTAGTTGCAGCTGAGTTAAATGTTAAAGCAGTTGATTGGCAAAAATCAGAGACAGAGCTTCAAGTTGATTTTGCTTGGCAATTAACAGCTGAACTTAAAGCTGAGGGTGAGGCTAGAGAGATTATGCGTTCCATCCAAAGTTTGCGTCGTGAAGCTGGTTTATCAATGGAGACTCAAGCTCAAGTGATGTTACCTGATTGGCCAAAAACTTGGCAACAAGAAATTGAACAAAAAACTTCAACCAAATTGGTCAAAGGTGACAAAATTGCTTTAATTAAGTAAGCCAGACTTTGTTTCGGTTCAAAAAATGATAGGATAGTTTGAGATGAGAACTCGACTGATTCCGTTAGTATTATTGAGTCTAGCTGCTTTTAGTTTGGTAACTTTGAGTAGCGTTTCTCCAGACTTAGCTCAAAGACAATTAGTTTTTTGGGTGGTGAGTGGTTTAGTGTTTGTGGTTATTAGTAAAGTTCCACTTTATTATTGGTGGAGTTGGGGAAAAGTTTTATGGAAACTACTTTTAGTGGTATTGTTGGCTTTGTTAGTTTTTGGTCGGGTTACTAGAGGTGCAACAGCTTGGATTGAACTTGGTTTTGGTTTAAAATTTCAACCATCACAGTTTGCTTTATTAGTTTATTTATTAGTAGTTTTACCTCAGTTTTCGAAGTTGAAAATGCTAAAAGAAAGTGAACTAGTAAAACTACTAACTTACTTATTAGTTCCAGCAGTGTTAATTTTTTTAGAACCAGATTTTGGGACTGCTTTTTTATACACTATTGCAGCCAGTGTGGTGGTAATTTGGCAGAAAATTCCTAAAAGATATTGGCAAATTATCTTTGGTTTTTTAGCTGGTTTAGGAATTGTTGGTTGGTTGTTTATTTTGCAACCTTACCAAAAATTAAGAGTGACGAGTTTTTTTACTGGTTACCAACTGGAAACATCAGCGGCTAGTTATAATGCTCGTCAATCATTAATTGCCGTGGGCTCTGGTCAGATTTGGGGTAAAGGGTTGGGACGTGGGACTCAGTCACAATTAAGATTTTTACCAGAAAGACAAACTGATTTTATTTTTGCTTCGTTAGCAGAAGAATCTGGCCTAGTTGGGTCACTAATTATCATTGGTTTATATACCACTCTTTTTTTCTTTTTATTGGCTGAAGCGAATAAAATTAAAGATCCTCAATTATTTTTATTTGTTATCTCGATTTTAGTTTACTTTTTTGTTCAGGTTTTAATTAATATTGGCATGAATATTGGGTTACTACCGATTACTGGTGTAACCTTGCCATTTGTTTCTTATGGAGGCAGTTCATTGCTTTCATCGATGGTTTTATTGGCAATTTGCCAACGAATTTTCTTGGAAAACCCAGTCAGAACTAATCTACGGATTACTTGAGAAAAGTTTGTGTTATAATACTCCTCTATGTCTAAATATGCAGTGATTCAATTACTAGGAAAACAACATCAAGTAGCCGAAGGTGATACCATCGTTGTGGATAGAGTTCCTCAAGAAGAAGGTAAAAAATTCGATGTTACTGACGTTTTATTAGTGGTTGATGGAGACAAAATCTCCGTCGGTCAACCAACCGTGGATAAAGCAAAGGTTACATTGAGCGTGGTAGCTCAGGGGAAAGGCGAAAAGATTCTTGTGGCTAAATTCAAGTCCAAATCTCGCTACCGTAAGGTTAATGGTCATCGCCAGCTTCAATCCACCCTCAAAGTTGAAAAAATTGCTGCCTAATGCAGTACCTACTCCAACTTGGTAATACTCCTAAACTTTCAGTTTTTGAAGCCAAACAGGTAATTGGTGTTAGTGTTGAACAACTAGATGAACATTTAGCCAAATTTGAGGCTGATAGTAATGATCAAGCCATCGAGCTGTTTGAAAAACTTGGTGCCTCTGTCAGACTAATTCAATTGACCAAAGAAGCTCAAGCTTTGGCTGGTCAAACCATTGAAGAATTTTTAGCTGATTATTTAATTAATCTAAAACAAGCCAAGTTTAAACTAGCTTGTGCTCAACTGGGTGATGAACAAACCGAACGCCTAGATTTTTATCAACTCAAACAATTACTTGAAGCTCAAGACATTAAGGTTCGTTTTGTTGAGGGCTCTCGTTTTGGTTTATCTGCTGCTGTGTTGCTTCACCAAAAAATAGAAGAATTTGTGGTTTACCAACTAGCTGACCAAGTCGCTATTGGTGAAACCATTGCTATCCAAAACATTGACCACTGGACCAACAAAGATCGTCAAAAGCCTTATGCTGATCGTAAAAAAGGTATGTTGCCTCCAAAATTAGCTCGAGTAATGGTTAACTTGGCTACTGGTGGTGGGCATGAAGGTTTACTTTATGATCCTTTTTGTGGCACTGGTACTGTTCTGATCGAAGGATTAGAGATGGGTTTGAATGTAGCTGGTAGTGATCTTGATCAAGAAGCAGTCATTGGTGCTAAAACTAATCTGGCTTGGTTTAAAGATCAACAACATTTAACTGGTGAGGTTAATATCTTTCAAGCTGATGTTAGTCAAGTGAAGAAAGAAAGATTTACGCAAGCTGTTGACTACTTAGTGACAGAACCATTTTTGGGTAAACCAAAACCAAATTTAGAACAACTTCCTGGTATTTTTAGAGGTTTAGAAAAGCTTTACCTAGGTGCATTCAAACAATGGCAACAAATTTTACATGATGGCAGTAAATTAGTAGTAGTTTTCCCAAGAGTTGAAGGTGACAAACAAAATTATGATCTCTCTGGCTTAATTGACAAATTAAGCGCCCAAGGCTATACTCTTCTGGTCAATTTTGGTGAGCTTAGATATCATCGTAAAGACGCCGTGGTGCAAAGAGATATTTTAATTTTTGAGTATCACAATTAATATTAAATAAGGAGAAATGAATTATGGCACACGTTAAAGGCTCGGGTAGCGTAACCCAACACAAACAAGGTAAAAGACATGGCCGCAGATTTGGTTTAAAGAAGTCTGGTGGTCAAACCATCACTGTCGGACAAATTATCGTTCGTCAAAAAGGTGCTAAGTACAAGTCAGGCAAAGGGACCAAAATGGGTCGAGATTACACTATCTTCTCTATGATTGATGGTGTGGTTGAGTTTGGCAAGAGACTTGGTAAAACTGTGGTTAGAGTTGCTAGTAAATAAGCTAGCTTAAATTGGAAAGGAAAAGCCGGGCAATGCCCGGCTTTTTTAGTTATTATTTTTTGTCTCTAAGGTATCTTTTTCTTGGCAAATGGGCTGTAGCTTCTGAAAAAGTTTGTAAATGGCCAGCACTATGTGGTGCATAAATATCAATACCAGCAGTCTGATCAGCCTTTTCATTTCTAAATTGTTGAATATAAAGTTCAATAATTCTGAGTACAGCCTGACCTAGTGGACCACGATTTATCAATAGATCAGCGATACTTTCAGTTCCCTTTTGAAACCTGTTCGCATCTTCTAGCTCTTCTAAAACAGTTTCTAAACTAACTTTAAAGTTTTGATCGACAAACTCAGCAAAGCCTCCCCAAAATGGATCATGTTCCCATTTTCCTTCAACCTCATGCATAATTTTTTCTTTTACTAAACTTATATACTCCAGCACTTACTAAAATACTAGTTAAAATAAAGATACCAGTGTAAGCATTAAAAGTCCCAATTTGTTTATTCTCAGCAAAGTTACCAGCTACTATGGCGAGCAAAACATAAGGGATTTTACTAATCAGGGCCAAAGCAGATAAAGTTGTAGCTCGGTGCTTTGATTCAATCTCTCTATTTACGACGACAGAGATCCAGGGATAAACCAAATAGCCACTCAGTTCAATTAGTAGAATACTAATTAGGCCAGTTAAGCCAAATAAAAAGTAACTAGCAATATAGCCAACACCCAGTAAAGCAGTGAGTAAATATAAGCCTTTTTTATCTGAGATTTTTTTTCTCAGCCAAGGAACAGTCAGAACGGTACTAGCGCCAATAATATATAAAACGGTAAAAATTTTTGATTGGGCAAATGGCGTAAAACCAAATGATTCTAACATGGCTAACTTAAGAAAACCAAAGTCATACAGATAGTAACCGCCCATTAATGAAAAAATAACCACACTGTAAGGCAAAAGGTTTTGCTTAAAGAGTGCTAGGGTGCCAATTTTTAACTGTTGCCAATAGTTTGACCAAGAGAATTTCTCACTGTCGATTTTTGGTTCACTAAGTTTTAGTGCTAGATAAAAGGCTATCCCATAAGTTATTCCCCAAGCAATAGTCGGTAATCTATAGTGAATTTCATATAAATAACCACCAATAAAAACAGCGAGAATTGTTGTCCAACTGGCCAAAGAACTACTGTGACTTACTACTTTTTCATATTCATTTTCTCTCTTTTTTTCTAACAAAGTGTCATAAACTAATGCCTCAACTGCTCCAGAATTTAGGGCCCAACCAAGGACCAAAAATAGTTGTGCAATAAAAAACATACTCAGATGATTGGCTTGAGACATTAGCAAGATGCTCAGGAAAGCGGTACCAGTCCCCAACACAATGGTTTTCTTCTTACCAAATAAATCTGAGATTGCCCCAGATGGAATCTCCATGAGCAAACCTGCTCCAAAGGTAATCGCGTCAATTACTGCTAGTTGGCGATAGTCCATGAATTTTAACCAGAAAAATAACCAGTTAGCTGATAAAAACCAAAAGCTAGTAAAACTAGTAAATAAATAAAAAAACTTAATGTTATGTAAATCACTAGCTGGGAACAATTGTTGAAGTTTTTTTTGCATCAAACCTAGTTATTATATTATTCTTTTTTTGGCTTTGTTCGTGAAAAAACCTTTGTGAAAAATATAACAATCTATGCTAAAGTGAAGAATATGACAAAAATCTCCACTTTAGCCATTGATCAACTTCAAACCAATCCTTTTCAACCAAGAGAAAAAGTAAAAAAAGGTGAACTTGATGAGTTAATAGTTTCAATTAAAACTTATGGTGTTTTGGAGCCTTTAGTGGTGGCTGAGACCCCTGCTGGTTATCAGATTATTGCTGGAGAACGCCGTTGGCAGGCAGCTAAAGCTGCTGGTTTAACAGAAGTGCCTGTGCATGTAAAACGCACTACTCCACAAGGAATGCTAGAAATGGCTTTAGTGGAAAATGTACAAAGAATTAATCTTAATCCAATCGAGAGAGCTCAAGCTTTTATTAGATTAACTAGAGAATTTAGTTTAAGTTTGAGTGATTTAGCTGAAAGAATTGGTAAGTCTCCAGCCTATATCAGCAACACGGTTAAACTTTTAGAACTACCTGATGCGGTAACTGATGGTTTAGTTCAGGGTAGGATTAGTGAAGGTCATGCTAGAGCCTTAGCTAGCATTGAAAATGAAGAGGCAATGGTCGAGTGCTATAAGATTATCTTGAAAGAAAAAGCCTCTGTCAGAAGAACTGAAGATTTGGCTCGTAGATTTAAAGAGGAACTACAAAAGCAGGGGGCTACCAAACAAGACAGAACCAAACAAATTAAGGAAGCAGACAATCAAGTTAAAGTTTGGGAAAAAGAACTAAATAGTATTTTTCATGCTCCAGCTAAACTCAAACTTTCTCGTTCAAAAAATCAAACTAGAGTGACGATTACTTTAAAAGGTTCTCCAGAAAAAACTCAAACTGATTTGGAAAAAATCATGGAGTTGGCGAAGTTATAGTATCCGGTGGAATATTTAGCAGTAAAAATAACTTACTAGCCACTCGGTACCAAAGTGGGGCTGCTGTTTCGGCTGCCCAAGGGCTAGTTTGAGGTTCATTGAGTTTGACCAGCATCACGAAGCGAGGATTTTCTGCTGGCGCAAAGCCAATAAAACTGGCGATGGTGGCATCTTCTTTGTAACCACCTTTGATGGGAATTTGCGAAGTGCCAGTTTTTCCAGCAACAGTATGAGTATCTTTGAAGATCCACTGAGCCTCACCGTGCTTGGCTGAGTTAATCATCATGGCCGTTACTTTTTGGGCTGTTTCTGGAGTAATCACTCTTCTCTCTTCGGTTGGTTCAACTGGAATTTCTTTATTAGCTTGGTGATCAATAACAGTTTTTATGATTTTGGGTCGCATCATTACGCCCTGATTGGCAATACTACCGACTGCTCTAACCATTTGCATACTATTAGTGCTAATACCCTGACCAAAGGAACTAGTTGCTAGTTCTACGGGGCCCCATTTTTCTGGGAAGGGTGTTTTAATATCATCTTGTAAGTCTAAATTAATTTTTTCACCAATGCCAAATTTTTTGAGGTACTCAACGAATTTATCTTTACCCAATGACTCAGCAATGAAAATCATAGCTGTGTTGTCTGACTTAGCTAGAGCTTCTTCCATTGTAATATTAGGGTGATATTCATCATTCCAAGTTTTAATCGTATATTTCCCAATTTCTCTAGGACCAGCACAATTTGGACACTGAGTATCTGGTGCTATCACTCCGGCATCAATTCCAGCAGCCACAGTGAGAGTTTTAAAAGTTGAACCGGGTTCATAAAGGTTAGCTAGACTGGGGTTTTTATATAGTTCCGGTTCAAAAGTATAGTATTTTTTTTGGTCATATTTTGGCCAAGCAGCTAATCCAAGAATATCTCCAGTTTTTGGATCCATGACAATGATTTCGCCTGAGTTAGCTCCATAGCGTTCAATACTTTTTTCAAGTTCATTTTCTAATAAAAATTGGATATCTCTTCTGACTGTAAGAACAATATCCCGACCATCTAAATTTTGATTTTCTAGCTTGTTTTCTCCTCCTAGTAAATTACCCAAGGCATCAGTAAAAAAGTGTTTCTTTTGGAATTTACCCTCTAGCTCTTTGTTTAAAGCTCCCTCTAAGCCAAAATAGCCAAGATCCTGGCCTTGATCATCTTTCCCAACAAAACCAGTCAAATGAGCGGCCATAGAGGCTTCAGGGTAGTAACGAAGATCGTATGGTTCAAAATAAATAGCCTGATTATCAATGGCTTCAATTTTGTTTTTAAGTTCACGGCTGATTTTTGAACTCAATCTAATCCAAGTGCTATCCATTTTCAATCTATCTTCAAGGTATGCTTGGTTAGCTTTTTTTAGTTGATTAAAGTCTAGTTCGCTACTATCGGTGGCTTCATTAAGGTCTTTTTCAGCCAAAAATGGGCTTAACTCTTGACTAATTTTTTCTATCGAGGTATTGATCAAGGATTTATCAATCATCAAGTAATACATTTCTTGATTACCAACAAGTAAATGTTGATCACTAGTAAAGATTTGACCTCTTTTACCAAGTTGAATTTGTTGTTGAATTGCTTGGTTTTCTGCAATTTTTTTGAGTGAATAACCTTGAACAATTTGCCAATAAAACAATCTTAAATTAACTCCAGTAAAAGCGAGTAAGAAAAAAATCAATAATATTTTTGGTCTAATTGAAGAGGACGCCATAGTTTTGCCTCTTAAATTTTAACAGCTAACGAGAAGCCAAGCTGCTGGATTCAAAGAGAGTAATTGGTTTACCAATAGGATGATATGAATCATCTGAAGTGATTGCAAGTGCAGTTAGTGAGTAGGTCTGGTATTTCTTTTCTTCCAGGATAGCTAGTTCCTTTTCTTTAGCCGTAACTTCTTTGGTTAAATTTGAGATTTTCTCTCCATGACCAATCGTACTACCAAGTTGGTAAACAGTAGTAATAGCTTGGAAAATAATCGCCATAGCAATCAAGGAATAGTAAACTTTAACGCCTAATTTCATTAGTTGCTCCTTTCAAAAACTCGCAGTTTAGCACTGCGACTTCTTGGATTACTAGTTAATTCCTCTACAGACGGTTTGAGTGCTTTATCGGTAATTTTTTGACCTTTGTGTTGTTGTTCCCAAAGGTTAAAAGTTTGTTTGGCAATGCGGTCTTCCCCCTCGTGGAAACCGATCGTAACGATTCTGCCTTGTGGTTTTAAGTTAGCTAAGGCTTGAGGTAAAGCTTTTTCAATATTATTGATTTCATCATTAACTACAATCCTCAGAGCTTGGAAAACTTTTGTAGCTGGGTTAATTTTGCCACGTTGGTGGTTATATGATTTATTAACAGCTTCAACTAATGCACCCACAGTTTCTAGGTTATTTGGATTTTTTTCTTTAATTTTTTCAATGTTTTTGGCAATACTTTTGGCTTTATCTTCACCACCAAAATCTTTGAAGATCTGAGCGAGTTGTTTAGTAGTTAAGACTTTAAGGAGATCAGAAGCTTTAACACCCAAGCGGTTGTCCATTCTCATATCTAAATCTGCATTGGGATTGTCAAAACTAAAACCTCGATTATCAGACATCAATTGATCTGTACTGGTACCAAAATCAAACAATACACCAGCTAATTGATTTTCTTTATTAAGTTTTTTTAGAACGTTAGCTAACTGATCAAAGTTCTCTCTAACCAGTATTAATTGATCATCTTTAATTTCTTCAGTAAATTTTTCTTGACCACGATTGATACTTTCTTGGTCAAAATCAAAAGCGATGACTTTGCCACCTCGACTTAAAATCTCACCGGTATGACCTCCTCGACCGAAAGTAGCATCAACATACCATTCTCCTGGTTTAACTTGGAGAAAATCGACAGCTTCTTTTAGCATGACGGTGATGTGAGATGAATTTTTCATATAACTTGCTCAGCAATCTCCTCTGCTTTGGTTTCTAATTGGTCAACATATTGGTGATATGAATCACGATCCCAGACTTCGATGTAGTCCAAACTCCCAACGACAACTAAGTCTTTATTGAGGTGGGCAAATTTAATCAAGTAATCGGGCAGATTTACTCGACCATTGTTGTCCACCTCAATAGCTTGGGCTTCATTAGTCATTAAACGGACAAAATCACGATGAGCTTTTTTGGTAAAAACATGGTTTTCAGAAATCTTGGTTAATTTCTCTTGAAAGCTATCAGCGGTAAAGATAAAAAGTCCGCCATCTAGACCTCTAGTCACGATCCAGTTGTCAGTTGCTGAACGAAAATTTTTAGGCAAGGAAACTCTGCCTTGTTCTTCGAGCGTGTGGTAGTAAGTGCCAATAAACATTTATAAGACTTTTTACCAATTTTTACCTAATATTAATATTGCCAGAATTTACTTGATGTGTAAAGGGGTAAATTTTAATAAAAACGTCAATTTTAAACTACTTTTATGGGACTAAAAAACCCACATGTTTAATGTGGGTTTAGCTAAATAATATTTTGGTTAATTATTTTAGGAGAAAATACTTGTTTAAATCTTCATCTTCAGCTCGATAATGGTAGTTTACCTGGCCTATTTTTTCAGCTAACTTTAGATTTTTAGGAGGGTTAGCCACAAAATCTTCTAGTTCTTCTGGTAAAACTTCTCCAAGCTTAATTTTTTCTTTTTTAATAACTTCTAGATTGTAGCCCATTGCTAGTAAAGCAATGATATGTGAAATGTAGTTCATAGCTGAATAACCCAAGACATTTTGGAATTCCCAATCAGCTACTGTAGCCCAATCTTTTCTATCAGTAAATTCTTTTAGTGGTATATTTTCACCAAAATAAATGAAAAATTGACAATGATCGACATCATAATAAATAGTTGGTTTATTGGGGAATTCTTCTAAAAATCTTTTTTCGTTTTGTTCTTGAGGGTTAAGTAAGTCTTCACTTTTTGGTTCGAATGAAACTAAACCTGGATTATCTCCTAAATCAGTTGCTAACATAGAGATTCTCTCATCTAGATCAAACCAAACAGCGGTATTTCCTGGATTAAAGTTTTTAACAACGACATTTTTCCCACGAGCTGCCAAAGCCATAACCAGACCAATCCCTTCATAAGCTTCTAAATTCATTTTTTCACACATGTAATCTAAAGCTCGATCATCAATCTCTAGCCAGTTTACTTCGTCAGCAACCATTTCTTTTTCATCTTTATGACCTTCATAGATAGCTAAAACCCTATGATCAAAATCATAGTAAACTACTGGTTGAAGTTTCATTCTTTCAATAAAAAGGTCAAAATCATGGGTTCTTTCTTTTGTCATCAAGATATTATCTCATAATATTATTTAAAAAGATAGTTTATTTAGCTATATTTAGTTTAAATGTTATAACTAGATCTAGTTAGTCCATGTATGGCAATACCTATCCCAAATTGGCGAAAGATGTAATTGCACATTTTTTGCTGGAAAGGAGTGACCAATGATGGTTTTTAGAATTGCTGGCTTGGTGTTGTCCCTTGTTGCCGTAATCCTCGCTTTAGTGGTGATGATTATTCGAAATGGCGGCGGTGGCACACCTCCTGGCAAAAATGCGAGTTAAAACTCAAAGGCCCTGTTCGTGAGAACAGGGCCTCTGCATTTAGATTAAGTTTTAATGGTTTATTTTATAACCACATATAATTGAGCTAGATCAACGGTAGCTGTAATCATTTTTCCATCTATTTTACCTTCATAGCTTTTCCACTCTTTACCATTCCAAGCAGCAATCTTTAACTCACCTTCTTCATTAGCTCTAATGGTTAATTCAGCTTGACCACTTAAAGGACTAGAAGTTTCTAGAGAATAAATCTCAGAAACAACGGTGCCAGGAAGTTTTTCTGGATAACCTGGGGTATTAAAAATAACTAAATATCTTTGAGTAGCTAAAGTTTTGCCATCAATTTGGAATTTAGCATCTTTAGAACTAAAAGCAGTTTTTTTGGCTTGGTTATCAATATATTTCCAATCTGATTTTAAAGCATATGGGTCGTTTCCACCCACATATCTGGTTAGGAGTGAGCCACCTTGGACGTCTTCATGATAAGTACAGGCTCCACCGGCTGAACAACTTCCCAGTAGGATCTTAGCAGTTGCTGGTAAGTCAGTTAAAGCTAGTTCACCAAATGCTCCTTGAAGTAAGGTGCCGGCTTGGTATTCAAGTTCGTATTCTAGGGTATCAGCTTCTTTGTTTAGCGAATAAACCTCGATTTCCAGGTTACGACCATCAGCTAGTGGTTTGATAGCAAGATAAGGTCTTTCTTCTACAGAGATGATGTTAGTTGGCAAACTTAATTTTTTCTTTTGCGTGGTAGCTGGTTCTTCAGTAGTTTTATCTTTTTTGAAGAAGAACAATCCTCCACCAACTAACACCAAGAGTGCTAGACCAATAATTAGTAACTTTTTGTTTTGCATAAATAACCTTCCTGAGAATTTTTCCCGGTTAATATTTGTTTAAGATAGCATACTTACAAGACGTTCCTCAACTTCAGCCAAGGTTAATCTTTCTTGTTGAGTGGTATCACGATCTCTAAGAGTAACAGTACCATCTTCTAGAGTTTGGTAATCAACAGTCAAACAATATGGTGTCCCGATTTCATCTTGAGCTAAATAACGCTTACCAATGTTGCCTCGGTCATCCCAAGTGACATTGGTTTTAGTTTTGAGTTGATCAAAAATTTCTTGAGCTTTGCCAACAATTTCCTCTTTATTTTTGACTAATGGAAAAATAGCTAATTTATAAGGAGCAAATTTAGCAGGCAATTTAAGATAAGTGCGATTATTTTGTTCATCGGTGGTATATGCTTCAGCTAATATTGCCAAAAAAATACGATTGATTCCAAAGGTTGGCTCAATCACGTGAGGAATAAATTTACGCTGTGGATCATATGGATCGGTGTAACGTAGATCAACGCCGGATTTTTCCATATGATTTCTTAGATCATAATCAGTGCGATAAGCCAGACCAAACATTTCTTTGTAACCGAAAGGAAATTCGTAATCAACATCTTCTGTGCGACTAGAATAATGAGAACGTTCTTCATCAGTATGAGTACGCCATCTCAGTTTATTTTCTGATAGGCCTAAAGATAAAGCAAACTCTTTCATGATGGTTTGCCATTTTTCAAAAAGTTTTTGCCAATCTTCTTTTTCTGGATCAAAGAAATATTCAAATTCAGCCAAGTTAAACTCTAAAGTGCGGAAAATAAAATTACCTAAAGTAATCTCATTACGAAAGGCTTTACCTGTTTGGGCAATACCGAAAGGGAGTTTTGGTCTCATGGTATTTAAAACATTCTTAAAGTTTACAAACATACCTTGAGCAATTTCACCTCTTAAGTAGGCAAGAGATTGAGAATCTTCAACGATACCAATGCTGGTTTCAAATAATAAGTTGAATGAACGTACCTCAGTCCAGTTTTTTTCACCACAGACTGGACATTTAATTTCGAGTTTATTAATAATCTCGGTTAATTCTTCTGGAGTTTTACCCTCAACTTTTTGTTCTTCACCTTGCTTGGCGGTAAAGTCCTCAATCAAATGATCAGCTCTAGTTCTAGTTTTACAAGTTTTACAATCAATTAAAGCATCAGTAAAACTAGCAGTATGACCAGAAGCTTCCCAGACTTTTGGACTCATTAAGATGGAGGTATCTAGACCATACATATCTGAACGGTAAGTCACGAAAAATTGCCACCAGTGATTCAAAATATTTCTGAGTAATTCCACGCCTAATGGCCCAAAATCGTAAGTATTGGCTAAACCGCCGTAGATCTCTGACCCTGGAAAAACAAAGCCTCTACGTTTGGCTAAAGCGACAACATCATTCATGTTAGTTTTTGACATAATTAATTCCTTACTTTATTTATATCTGTTTTCTGGGGAATTAGCTACAAAAAACCCCAGCAATTACTTGCTAGGGACCCTACTGGGCGGTTCCACCCTAATTCTTTGGATAGTTCCAAAGCTCTTTAAGTTGTTTAGTATTGTTTTCCTGAAGTTCAGGCCCGCTGGCCAAAGGCGAGCAATACTAGTGATATTATATTTTTCTTTCCTCAAAGAAGCAAGCTCTAGGTTATTTCAGTGATGAAAAATATTTAGCTAAACCATCTTCTTTAACATTACCGATGATTAAATCAGCAACTTCTTTTAAGTCATCAACAGCATTACCCATTGCTACTTTAGTGCTAACTGAGTTAAAAAGATGAAGATCATTGTGGCCATCGCCAATGCCAATGGTATGCTCTTTTTTAACATCTAGTCTTGAAAGTAATTCAGTAATAGCATGTTCTTTAGTTGCTTCAACATTAACGATATGTAAATCTCTACAACCAGGTTTTTGGGATACAACCATGACGCAAGTAATTCCATCAACTAGATTTAGTTCATCACGGAGCTGATTTGCTAAGGAATCAGGAACAAAGCTTTGTGATAACCAATTTACTCTTTGAGTAAGATCAAAATTTTTTGGATACACTCCACCGTTAAAATAATCATCCTCGGTGTAGTCATTAAAGATTAATTTTTGTTTACCATTTTTAGAAAAAATACTAATTACTTGTTCTAAAGCTTGTGGGGTAATATCTTTTTGCCAGACAATTTCACCTGTTTTTGGATTACAGATTTGGGTCCCACCAGAAATAATACATAAGTCTTCTAGCTCTAGAGTTTGGATAATATCTTTGGCAAAAGTCCAACATCTACCTGTAGCTGCAGCAAGAAAATATTTTTCTTTTAAATCATTAATGGTAGAAACAAGTTTTTTACTTGGTAGCTTTTGTTCTGGAGAATCAACGGCTGTCCCATCTAAGTCAAAGATTATAGCCTTAGTTTTCATAATGGAATTATAACTTTTATTAGTAAAGTGTGGAGAATAAAACTATTTAATTCTCAAATATTCAAAACTCTTCATCTCTTTTTCAGTAATCTCAGCCACATAATCTAGAATTGACTGATGTGGCACGTCTTCGAAGCTTTGATAGCCCATCCGTTCAATTAGTTCACTTAAAAGTGGTTGGATTTTTTGGTGAGCTCTGTTTAAAATTAGTGATTCTCTAATTTTTAAAGCTAGTAAGTAAGCCTCTTCGTCTGGATCTTCTTCAACAAATAGCCGATCAAAGATCTCAAGAATTTGTGACAAACTTCTGATGCCACTGAGTGAGCCCCTGATATCCTGATGAACATTTTCTAGCAAAGTGGTCTGGGTAATTAGCGGCATCGACTTAGTATTAATCCCAAAAATCTTGACCAGGTTCCCTGGTTCCAGATCAGCTCTACGACTAGATTTTATGTTTCTGACCCCTTTAGCAATGCCCACCAATTTCCCAAAATCTTTAGCAATAAAAGTAACAATTCGGTCAGCTTCGCCAACATTGCTGCGTTTAAGCACGATCCCTTCAGTAATAAAGGTTTTAGCTTTGGTCGTCATAGTTTTTTAGAAAGGAATCTCAACAAACAGGTCTTTGTTGACTATCACCTTCTCTTCTCCACCATTCACATCAAATAAAGTTTCAAAGCCGTCAATGCCACCTTGTTTCCATAAAGTAGTTTTGTAAGTTTCAGTATTAGTGTAAGGGATACTGTAAGTTAACTTAAGTTTAGCCACACCCAGTGGTTCTAGAGTGAAGAAACCATCAATGACGGTAAAGTCACCTTCATCATAGAGAGTTGGCTCGGTAGTAAAGCCTTGAGCTTGGACTAATTCAGCATCTTTTGGAATATAAAGTCTGGTCCAATCTCTTAAGGTCGAGTTGAGACATAGTAAGCCAGCTTCAAGATTACAGTTATCAGCTTTGTGAGTATTGCGGTAAGTAATCTCGATGGTTTTTTCTAATCGGCCATTCTCTGGTAAGCCAATTTCTTGTTTAACATCATAGTTAACAAACAGGTTGGATTTTGCTCCACCCAAGTTGGCATTAACAATGGCTAAGAAATCACCTTCATTAGTTGGTAAGGTTAGACGTCCGGCCGCGTTAACTGTTTCGGCAGCTGTTTGGGCTTGCTCATCTACAAAGTAGAGTTGGATGTGTTTACCTTCCATGTTAGCCCACATTTTTTGGAATAGTTCTGGCCATTTTTCTTTTGGTGCAGAGTAAGCTTTTTGCAAAGTGGACTGCATGAGTGGTCCAAGAATACCCTTGCGATCTTCACGAAGGTATGGGGTTGGTTTGGTAATAATTTCTGATAAAGCATAAACCACTTGAGCACAACCATCACAACGATTATCTGGTTCTGAACTAAATGTCCCGTATCCTGGAACCTGGACTGGGCCTAGGACAGCTAATAAATCAGTTAATACCTGAGTATCAACAGCAATAATGCCATCGATGTCACCAGGTTCACCTCTGACTGTTTGATAGTTGGTAAAGAATTGGTCCATGGAGAGTTTGAAATCTGGAGAAATATTCATATCTCTCAAGTTCCAGTAGCGCTCAGTAGTTAAGTATTTACCGAGTGCCTCAGGAATGGCTAAACGTTTAGTAAATTTTTGGTCTAATTCATAGATATCATCTGATTTTTCTGGTGTAACTTTTCCATTTTCAATATAAATCACTGCATAAGCAGTTAAGAAGCCACCGGTTGGTCTGAGCTCATTATCGTTTTGAAAAAGAATTAAGTATTTCTTTCTTTCGCCTTTGCCACCAGCTAAATCGGGAATTTGTTCTAAAACTGGTCTAAATTCCAAGAAGGCAGTCACAGAATCGTTCAACATTGTTTGGGCAGTTAGGAGTTTTTCTCTAATCGTGAGGTCGCCAATTTTTTCTGGATAGCGTTTGGCATCAATTGCTAGTAACTCAGTGGTGGCTGTTTGTAGATCACCAGCGATGGCATCAAAAGAAGGCATCACTTTATCTAAAGTTTCGATCAAGAGTTTAATTCGATCTTCAGCCGTACCACCAGTAAAAGAGCCCTCACCCTGAAAACCCAAGACATCAGCATAAGGAATAAGTTCAGTCAGGGCCTTTTCTGCTGCTGACAGACCGGCTTGACCAGCATTAAACGCGTGGTTACCATCTTGGTAGTATCTTCTTAAAACTGGTAAATAGTTATAAATACTAAGCTTTTGGTAGGTCTGGTGAAGTTGATCAACTTCTTGTTCGAGTTTCTTGAGTTCTTCTTGAGCCAAAGGTAAGTTTTGGGTTTTAAAAACAGCATAGGCTTGTCTGGCAGTCGCTTCAGTAGTTTGAGCTTGGGTTTTTAGCTGGTTGGCAATCACTGCTGTATAAACTCCCAAGCCAATCAAGAAAGCCAATAAAATGCCTAGTAAAATCTTGGCCCACATCGGGATAGATTTTTTGGGTTTTTTGTCTTTAGAAACTTGATTAGAGTTAGCCGAGTCTTCTTTGTTAGTGTTAGTTTGTTTTTTCTTAAAGATATCCGCTAGCAGTTGAGCGGTTGATTCTGGTTTGGTAGGGTTCTCTACCCGATTAGCAACTAAATTATTTTCCATCATAGATGAACAGTATAGCAAAAGAATGGTCAAAGTTACCACTTTGAGATCATGGCTTTAGGAGTTTTTAGAATAATCCGAATATCATTCCAAATATTTTTAGTTCTAGCATATTCTGAGTCCATTTTGGCTCTTTGGTTAAAAGGAATTTCATTACGCCCACTTGTTTGCCATGGGCCAGTAATACCAGGTTTAACTGATAGGATATCTTTAATGTATTTCTTGGTATCTGGATATTTTTTAGTTTGTTCAGCTAGCTCTTGTTTCATGTAAGCTCTAGGGCCAATCATACTCATTTCCCCTTTAATGACATTAAACAATTGTGGAAATTCATCAATAGTAAGAGATCTTAGCACTCGGCCGAGTTTGGTAATTCTAGGATCTTCATCGGCAGCAAATTTCCAGTCACTTTTTTTAAATTTTTCAAGTAATGCAGGATCTTGCTCGTGTAAAATCTTATGTGCATCTTTAACCATTGATCTAAATTTATTAATATAAAATTCTCTGCCTCCTTTACCAACTCTTTTATGGCTAAAAAAGACCGGACCACCATCATCAAAGATAATTAAAAGAGGAACGATAATCCAAAATGGTAAAAAAATTATTACCAAGGTAATAGCAACTGTTAGGTCTAAAATTCTTTTTTGTTGTTCGTAAGTCATGGTTTACAGATATTCTTCACGTTTGTCGGCTTTAATTTTTTCAACTATTTTTTTGACATCCTGACTTTTATCTTTTGGACAAACCAGCAGAATCTCGTCAGTATCAACCACAATTAGGTCCTTCAAACCAACCAATGCTACTAGTCTACCATTGGTATGGATCAAATTGCCTTCAGAATTAACTGATAAAGTCATGACTTCGTCGTCATCACCAACTACGACATTTTTATCATGGTCCTTATCACCTAGGTCATAAACTACTTTCCAATCTCCGACATCACTCCAGCCGAAATCACCTGGAATTAATAATAAGTTGTCGGCTTTTTCACTAATAGCGTAGTCGATCGAAATTGCTTCGGCTTCGTTATAAGTTTCTGGTAAAGCCTGATGAAAAGCTTCACTATTCAAACTATCAAGGTGGGCTGTTTTTTCGTAGAGACTTTGCTTATGTTTTTTGAAGGCATTTTTGAGAGCAGTTGCAGACCAAACGTACATGTTAGCATTCCAGTAGTATTTACCAGTGGCAATGAATTTCTTAGCGGTTTCTTTGTCTGGTTTTTCAGTAAAACTATCAACTTTCATTAGTGGTAAGTTTTTACCCAAATCAGCTAGTTTATTAGCAACTTTAATGTAACCAAAAGCGCTAGTAACATAACTTGGAGTGATTCCGACTGTCAGTAAGTTATCACCCTCACTAGCAGTTTTAGTGGCAGCATACATTACTCTGACAAATTCTTCTTCGTCAGTGACAGTATGATCTGAAGCAGCATTAATGATAATTGCATTAGGATCTTTGCTTTTAGCAAATAAAGCACCAACCAACATAGCCAAAGCAGTATCTTTTTTTTCTGGTTCGGCCAAAATATTTTCAGCTGGAACTTGAGGAAGTTGCTTTTTAACTTCAGATGAATACATTTGGTTGGTAACGACAATAATGTTTGACCACTCCACCATTCTGGCTACCCGATCAGCAGCAATCTGGATCATGGTTTTATCACCAGCCAGTTTGAGAAATTGTTTTGGCGTTTTGGTTCTGGATTTTGGCCAGAGTCTAGTTCCACCACCACCAGCCAAAATTACTGCAAAAAGATGGGAGTTAGTTGACATAGATTTACTTTCTGTGTTTTTGCCAAACAGTTGTTATTACTTGTGCAAAATTCTTTGTGAATGTATTTGTATCATATTTTGTCACATTTTTGAGGAGTCGAGTTTTATCAAAGTTGAGTTTTTTAAACTTCTCGAGGGCTTTGAGAATATCTTCAGCTTTTTCTCTAGTGATATGAACGCCATGCAAAGTATGATCTATACACTCGGCTGCTCCACTTTTACTGTTAATCAAGACTGGTTTAGCAAAACTATTAGCTTCTAAGGCAACTATGCCAAAGTCTTCTTCACCTGGCATGATTAAAGCTTGGCAGTGTTGATAAAGTTGGTTGAGTTGCGATTGGTGGAGGTTTTTATAAAAAAACACTCTATCTGTTAAATTCAGTGTTGTTACGAGGTTTTTGAGTTTTTTTTCTTCTGGGCCACTGCCTATAATCACTAGTTTTTCTTGGAGATTTTTCCAAGCAATAATTGCTTGATCTAGGTGCTTATAAGAAACCAGCCGAGAATTAATTAAGAAAAATTTTTTTGGAATAACAAAGTCTTGATCAATATCTTTGGGTGAGTTATCAACAGGTGGATAAATAACTTTAGCTGGTTTAACGGTTGGATAATATTGTCTAACTCTTTGGGCGACACGTTCAGAAATAGGAATAATTATATCTGGTCTTAAGATTGCTACCTGGTCCCACCAAGTAAGATAATTCAGGAGTTGTTCTGCTAACCATTTAATGGGAGCAAGTTTAAAGATTTTATGTGAGTTCAAGCTATGTTCGCGATCTTGGTAAAGATAACGAGGTGGGGTAAGTAAATAACAAAGATGGAGCTGATTTGGTTTGGTGATAATGCCTTTGGCTTCGGCACTAGTGACAGAAATAATGATGTCGTAGTTGCTAAAATCGAAACTTTCAAAAGCCAGTGGCATCAAAAAAGGAATCCAGCGATGAAGCTGATTAAAA
Source organism: uncultured Pseudomonadales bacterium (assembly GCA_964412775.1). GTDB lineage: Bacteria > Patescibacteriota > Microgenomatia > UBA1400 > PJMF01 > CG2-30-36-39. Next base: position 50,855 of record CAYPPX010000003.1, read on the forward strand.
AATGGGATTTTATTTAACCAACTAGGAATAACCTGCGGGAAAACTTTGGCCCAGTTGGCCTGTTGCGGTTGATAAACAGCAGTAAATAGTGGAGCTTGGGGATAGAGTTGGTGGAGTGCTAAAAGCACTTGTTCTGCTCCACCATAAGGGGTGTTGACTCGGTCATAAACAAAGGCAATTCTGGGTTTTGTCATGTTATAAACAAGCCTGATAAATAGCTAAAGTAGTGTCAGCCATTGTTGACCAACTATATTTAGTTATTAGTTTTTTACCAGTTTTAGCCAAAATAGCTCTTGATGGGCCCAAGATTCTGATTTTTTCGACTAATTCTTCAGCAGAGTTGGGGTCAAAGTAAGCAGCTGAGTCTTGATATATTTCTTGGAAAATTGGTATATCTGAGGCAATTACTGGCAGGCCAACAGCCATTGCTTCTAGGCCAGGTAAGCCAAAACCTTCTGATAGTGATGGAAAAACTAAAGCATATGATTCTTGGTAAAGTTCGATTAGTTGTTGATCAGATAGCCGACCTAAAAATTCAACTTGATTTTCGACTTGGTATTTTTTGGCTAATTTCATGGTTTCTTGTTGAAAAACACTTCTAGAACCTACTAATTTCAAATTAAATTCTGGTAGCTTTTTTAAAGCCCTAAAAACAACTTCAATATTTTTATGTGGGTAGAGTGAACCAGTGTAAACTAATTGGTTTTTAGTTGGTTTTTTTTCGATTTTTGTACTTAGAAAACTGTCAGCAATTCCTTCGTAAGTAGTGACCAGTTTAGTTTTAATATTGGGGTAGTATTTTTTTACTATTTTGGCCACAGTTTCACTGGGTACAAATATTTTTTTAGCTCTATTGACAGCTTGTTTAACTGTAAACTGATAAGCACCATATTTTAACCAATATTGCCAGGACGGTAAGGTTGTGACATGACTACCTCGTTGTTCGTGCCAAAGTAAATCATGAATCGTGACCACAATCTTTCCAGAATAAAAAATGGGGATATTAAAGTGTGGGATATGAAGTAAGTCTAGTCTAGCTTGATTAAAAATGATTGGTAAAACTAATTGCTCTTTGAGTGAATAGTGGCGAACTGGGGTGATGATTATTTCTACATTAGTTGGCAGATTTTTTTGATCTCCCAAAATTTCGTTAGCTTGTTTTTTACTGAAAAAAAATAATACCCAGTAATATTGTTGATTGGTAACTAAGCGTTGAACTAGATTTTGAGTATAACGACCAATGCCTGCGTGTTGCTCACCAGCTAGTCGGCAATCAAGCCCAATTCTTTGCATAAGCTATAGACCACCTTTTTTGATAAACAAGAACGTTTTGAGTAGGGTTCTAATAAATTTTGGATATTTATCACCGTACCACTTGTCATAGTACATCAACATCGTGTCATAAAACATGTTATGAACTTTTTTGGCAAGCCTAGTGGAAGAACTTTTAATGCCAGATTTATATTTATGATGGGTAATCTTGACTTCAGGATGATAAACAATAGTTTTACCAGCTTCTCTGAAACGGCGACACCAATCAATATCTTCAGCATACATAAAGAACATTTCATCTAAATAACCAACTTTATTTTGCATAAACTTGGTAGGGAAAATCATAGCTGCTCCAGTACAAGCATCGATTTCATGAATTTCATCTAGGTTTTTAAAAGTTTGGTGGTATTGACCAAACATTGGACTATTAGGAAAGAGTTTCTCCAGGCCAGCAAAATAAGTTAGTGATGCCCAAGGGGTTGGTTCACCACGGTGACAGGCCGGATCAAGTGAGCCATTTGGTAACTCGACTCTTGGTGTAATCATGCCTACTTCTGGATGATCATCTAGGTATTTAATTAAGACATCTAAGTTTGAACTGGTGTGAAACTCAGTGTCAGAGTTAAGTAACATGCTGTAGCGAGCGGTAATGTTTCTCAGGGCGACATTATTGCCAGCCGCAAAACCGATGTTGCCACCAGAACGAATTAATTTGACCCATTTAAATTCTTTTTCAACCATCTCTGGAGAGCCATCGTCACTGGCGTTGTCAACCACAATGACTTCAACTTTGTATTTAGTTCGATCAAGATAAGCATCTTTAACACTTTGTAGGGTTTTTTTAAGCCAGAATTGAGTGTTAAAGTTTAAAACGACAATCGCCAAATCCTTTTGGTTATTAGGTTTAGTTATAGTTTTCTTCTTTTTAGTTGGTTTTTTTACCATGGTTAGCTCCTTTATTGCCAATTTCTTTGTAAATCATATCAAGTTTTTTGGAAATTTCTTTCCAATCAAAGTTTTCTGAGACAAATTTCTTGCCGTTAATCGATAATTTTTCCCAAAGTTTTTGATCATTAATTAATTCTACCGTGAGTTTAGCTAAATCTTTAGCTGAGTTACTAGTTAGGACGTGAGTGCCATGTTTAATGTTTAGACCTTCCACAGCAATTTTAGAGGCAACCACTGGGGTGCCACTAGCCATTGCTTCTAGTATTTTGTATCTAGTGCCTTTGCCACTAAAAACCGGGGCAACTAAAACATGAGCTTCTTTAAAAGCCTGACGAATATCTGGTACTCTACCTAAAACTTCAATTTGGGGATCTTTTTCTCCGTAAGCAATAACTTTCTTGGTTGGGGCATTGCCAACGATCCAGAGTTTAATCTTTGGCAGAAGTTTTTTAACCTCTGGCCAAATTTTTTGGACAAGAAAATCGACCGCTTCTTGATTTGGTAGCCATTTGAAAGTACCGACTGACAGAATGGTTGGTTCAGGGGTTAATTTTCTGGGAATTTGGTTAAACCAGGCAGAATCAACACCGTTGGCTACCACGTCGATTTTGGCTTGGTCATGAATTTGTTGACTAATAAACTCTTTATCATCATCACTCATCACAATTAGTTTGTCACAAACTCGCCAGTAGTGGAGTTCCCATTGGCGAATTTTTTTAATATCAGTTTCTAGTAGGGGTTTAATAATGGAAGGGGCTTTCTTGGCATAACTTTCGTAACCTAAATACTCTATCGTTTGTTCAACTAGAATTGTTGGGATGTCATTTTCTGGTAAGTGAGGCATCATGTAAAAAGTTTCTGCATGAATTAGGTCATATTTTTCTTTGGCTAGTTCCTCTTTGATGGCGCCAATCGTTTCTGGAACATAGTTCCGAATGACCAAAAATGGATAGGAAGAAAAGATGGCCTTAAAAATATTTTTTAGGGTAAAAGGTTTTTCAGAACGCTTAAAGACTTGCACTTTACGACAATATTTTTCCAGTTCTGGAATATATTTTTTTTCTTCTTCATTTTTTATTAAGGCAAACAAAGTAATCTCATGTTTAGTGGCCAATTTTTTTAGTAAGTTGTAAGTTCTAATTTGACCACCAGATAGTAATGGATAGGGCAAATATGGAGTTAACATTAAAATTTTCATTATTTAATTTTCCTTAGATCTAAGAGTAAATATTTCTCAGTTTTTTCGATAGTGTGATATTTTTGTTCCAGTTCACGAGCTTCATCATCATAGGTAGTGGTAACGTAATGAGTTGCTCCCAATTTAATTTTTTGGTCGATGTCAAAACCAATTGGCCAACCAGTGCGATTGGTTTGAAATAAGAAGATAGTATCGCCAAATGCTGGAGCAATTACTTTGGCATCAACTGGAGTTAATTGATCAACTGCTTGGCCAGCTTCCACATACTCCCAATGATTGACGTTAAAGTAACCACCTAGGTTTTTCCAGGAATTAATTAACATAACTATGACTAAAAGAATCAAGGGTAATTTTATGATATATGGTTGATATTTTTGAGCTTTAACCCACAAATAATTAAAACCAAAGCCCAAAACAATTGCAATAAATGGGGTAAAAATTACTTGATAATAATCATGCTGGACATTGCCAGTAGCAATCACTGAGATATAGGCAAATAAGCCTACTCCCCAACTCCAGAATAAGTAATTAATTTTTTTCTGATTAGTCAACAAACCGGTAACAGCAAAAATTAATCCAGCAAAGCCTAAGATTAATTTAGTAAATCTTTCATAAAATAACCATCTAAACCAAGCTGGTCTGAAACGAATGTTATTACTGTTAAATAACCAGTCTGAGGCGGGAATGCCACTAGGAAATTGAATTATCCAGTTTCGCCACCACCAGAATGGTAGTAAAACAATAATGGCAAAAACCAGCCAACTCCAATGAAAAGCTTTTTTCCAAGATTGTTTTTGAAGGAATATCACTAGGTAAACAGGAGCGAGAAAAGCAACAAATGGTTTTAGTAAAAAAGCTAGACTTAAGAAAATTGCTGATAAATAAAAACTAGGTTGACTAAAAAACTTTTTGTTTGACAAAGCATAAGCAAAGAAAGTTATTGAACCCATACTAAAGAATAGAAAAAATGGTTCTGGTAAGACTACTCTAGAATAGTAAATACTGTAAGGTAAAACAGCAAAGAAAAAGCCACTAAAAAAAGCTAGGGAAGAATTTTGACTAATATTTTTAACAAAATAGTAGATGAAAGTTAAAGTTCCCAGTGATGCCAGAACAGCGATAAACCGACTAGTTACGACTAATGGTAGAAATGGAAAAATCTTGATTAAGCCAGCAATCAGACCATTAATAATCGGAAACTCTACCATCCTGTAACCACCAAGATTATCCAGACCAGACTGGATATTAGATAGATCATGGTATTTGGGTTCGAGCAAATCAATGTCGTGTTTAACATATTCACGGGTCACAGAAGCAGTGTCAGCTTGGCGAAAAGCATGCCAATCAGCAATTGGGTTGGTAATGCGATAAAGTCGTAAAACAAACGCTAAGCCTAATAAAATAACTAAATGTTTAGTGGTTACTGTCCAGCTTTTTGGCCATAACGACTGCATCTTATTTTTTCTTTGATTTAATAAATGATTTTTTATTTTTTGGGATAGCAAAAATTGTCAGCATCAAACCAACGATGCCCCAATAAGTAAAGGCAACTTTAGAGGCGGCATAAACGTCAATATAAGAAGCATTGGCCATTAGACCAATTGAGCCAGCCACAAAACCGATGGCTGCTGCTGCAATAAAGGTTTGTTGAGCTTTGAGATATTTCCAGGATTGTTGAATAGCCAAGACAATGATGCCAAAGAAACTCAAGAATCCAAGTAAACCAGTTTCACCCAAGATTCTAAGATAGTTGTTATCAGTGCTGTCAGCTTCCAAAAATTGATAAACACCTTCTTTATTCAAAGTTGCATAACCTGAACCAAGCAAAGGATTTCTCATAAACCCTTTGATGGCATTTGGCCAAAGTGTATCCAATCTAATACCCATGGATAAGCCATATTTTAAGGCATTATCAGACCAGGTACGTTCTTTTTCAATTTTAGTGATGGTTGTCGTACCATCATCGTTTAGAGTTGAGACCTCAACAATATCTGGTACATCCACATAAACATCACTTGGTTTATTGGTAGTGGGTTGTTGGTCGGTGGCGGTTAAAACAGGGGCTAGTTCATTTGAATTGTCGAAGCCCAAGGCTCCTTCTGGTGGTCCAAGCTCGATAATGCCCAACCAGTCGTAGACTTGATCTCTAGTTTTTTTGTACTGGCCATTAACTTGGTCGAAAACATCCTTGCCTTCTTTGTAATAACTAGCAATTTGTGGGTAGCCCTCAATTACTTGTAGAAATCTTTCATACATATCTTGGCCAAAGACCAACATCATGATACCGGTTAATAAACCAAAACTAACAGATTTTTTAATAAAGGAGCCTAGCTTTTTCAGCCAGGTTTGTTCACGATTCGCCACAAAAGCAATCACTAAGATAGCTGCCAAACCGTAAGCAGCAAACGGGGCTCTGGAAGCACTGGCGACTAATAACCAGAGACCAAAAAGATGGACTAAAAAGAAGACTTTTCTTTCCCAGTTTTTTTCTGCCAAGTAAGAAAAACTTAATAAGATTGGTAAAACAATGACTAGATAAGCACCAAGATCATAATGACCGCCAAAGGTTGATTGAACTCTGGCGTGCTCAGTTAGATAAAGTCTCACCCCCTTACTAAATTCACGATTCATGGTGGAATAAACTGGCCAATACCAATATTTTTGACCTAGACCATACAAACTTACCAAAAAGACAGTAATGACCAAACTCCAAACTACAACTTTGGCTTGTTTGAGATTATTAACACTGGCATAAATCAAAATAAACAAGAAAAAGTACTCAATATAACGGAAAAAATGTAAAGCAGATTTACCAATATGCAAGAGTTCTAATGGCACTGTTTGGGTAATAAATATCGCAGATAACAAAGAAAAAAAGCCGACTGCTACATAACTACCAATCATTTTGAATAATGGTGATTTCCAGGTAATTTTTTTACGGGCCAGCTGAACTAACCAAATAATACCAGCGATAGCAATCAACATGTCCTCTACTCTGACTCTAACAATATAACCAGGTAAAATATCAAACAACGGAATTTTGGGATAAAGGGGAATAAAAGCTAAGAGTAAAGTGCTGTAGACAAAGAGTAAGCTGTCATCAGCCCAAGCTAGTAACTTTTTCCACCAGGGTTTTTGATCTTTTTTTGGCATTAATTAAAAACTCCAAATTTTTCCTAAAATTCGTTGGTAAATACCAGCACGTCTTTCATCATGAGTAAAAAACTTATGAATTATCATTCTTAAGAGTGCTCCCTTCCAAAGGATTATTTTGACAATTGGTAATTGCCAGGCTGGTTTGAACTTAGACCAGAGATAAACATAACCTTTCATTTCACCAGTGTAAGCATTTTCCGAACCGGCACTCACATTACCCAAGTGAATAATCTTGGCTAGTGGTTGAATTGCAATATCCCAGTGGTGTCTTCTGGCTCTCATGCAGTATTCAATATCTTCACCGTACATGAAAATACCATCGTCAAGTAGGCCAATTTCGTCAATAACTTCTTTACGAATCATCATGGCTGTACCACCTAGCCAATCGACTGAAGTGAGTTCTTTATCACTTTTTTGCATTCGTTCATTACGGCCAGTATGTTGGGTTGATGGTAACAATTTGCCAATAATTGGTAGGTCATCTAAAAATAACATTTGAGCAGCTAGAGATAGTAAAGTTGGAAAGTTACCACCTTGGGCTTGTAAAGTTTTATCTTTATTAAGAAGCATGGGGGCAATAATTCCCAAACGATCTACTTGATCACTAGTAGCTGAGTTGGCAGTCGCTTCATTTACTGGATATTGCTCAAATGTTTCGAGCAGTTTTTTGAAAGCTCCTCGCAAAGTAATAGTATCAGAATTGAGTAAAATAACGGCTTTGGCTTGTGATTGCTTAATGGCTTGGTTATTAGCCCAAGCAAAACCATTATTATCTTTATTGGCAATCACCGTATATTTGACCGCTTGGTTGCTCATGAATTTTTTGACTGCTTCCACAGAACCATCTTTAGAATCATTATCAACGATAAAAAACTCAACTCTGGATAAGAGTTTGTCAGCCTTGAGGTCATCAATGGCTGTCGCTAATGTTTGAAGAGTAATATCTTTGGTGTTATATGACACCACAATAATCGAAAGATCTAAGTTGGGTGTAGAGTTTTTTGCCATAGTTAATTTTATTGAAACAGACGGGCTCGTCCTAATTTATACGAATAGTTTTTAGTTTTTCTAGTGGCGATTTCTTTGGCTGGAGTGCCGGCCACAATTATTCCGGGAGCTACGTCTTTGGTGACTACTGAGCCAGCGGCAATAATCGCACCTTTACCGATAGTAACACCAGGTAAAATAATGGTTCTTGGTCCGATAAAAACATAGTCACCAATCGTCACTTTTTCCTCGATAGTTTGCATGTTTTCGCTGTGGATATCATGTTGGCTTGTCCAGATCATTACTTCTGAAGCAATATCGACATGACTGCCAATTTCTAGGCCACCACGAGAGTTTGGAAGTTGTTTTCTGCCATCCAAGGTAGCTTTTTCCCCTATTAGGGTATCTTCACCAATGACAATATTCCTGGGGTCATAGATGCGAGCCATCATGTGAATTGTTGAACCTTTGCCGATTTTCATGCCAAACCAGCGATAAAAAAACTTTCTAAGTATATGAGATGGAAATAAGCCAACTCCCCACCACAAGAATCCAGTGACAAATTCTAAGTAAATTGCTTCTAGTCGACCAATGATTTTTTGAGTCACTTGGTCTGAGGTTAAGACCTTACCATCTTTATCAGTTAATGACATGTTCTAAGTAGTATACTTCAGATTGAGACATCGAGCAAAGGCTAGCTGAATGAGCTAATCTCTTCCCTGGTTAATTCCATCAGAGCTTCACTTTTATCAGTTGGAGCAATTAAACCATCCAGATTAAGACCAGCTAAAGCTCGTTCAAAAAAAGCTAGATTTAATAATTGTAGCTCAAGCTCATTTTGTGGCAGATTATCTAAGATATATTTTTTCCAAGTAGAGCGTTGAGTTAGTAAAGTTGCTAAACTAACTTCACTATTAGCTAAATCATATTGATACCAATGAAAACCAAAGACAGCATCATAAAAAGGTTGTCTCCAAGACCAATAAAGATTAGAAAGCAAAACTATTTCATTACCAACAGGATGTAAATCACGAGCAGAGAAGTGACCATGCATAAACTGCCAGTCAACATTTACTAACTTATCACACAGTTTTTTTAATCCCTGGTTAATTAATGTTAAATCTGTTTTCTTTTTTAAGGGATGATTTGGTTGAAGTTCACTACTAATCTTTTGCCATTTAGTAAAGTTATGAGTGGTTTGGTTAGCCAAAGACTCAGCCGGTTTTTCTAACCAAGGCTGAGTTAAACATTTATTTTTATATTCTTGATATAACTCAAAAAACTTGTCTAACTCACTAGTTTTGGCTGGTACGCTAACTACCTTTTCCCGGCTGACATCTTCCATAATGAAAGCTTCAAACTTTAACTCTTCATTCCAAAGTAAATTAAAGTAAATGTGTGGTGGTCTAATGATCTGACTTTTATTTTGTTTATTAAAAGCTTTAATCATTTCCATTTCACTAGCGGCAGGTTTAACCCCTTGAATTTTCAAGATAGCAGTCTGACCCTGATATTGACCAAGATAGTGAATGGCACCAATTTGTTTAGAGTTCCACCAACTGCTTCGTTGAATTAATTTTTCTATTTTAAAACCAGTCTGGGTAGCAATTAAGTTTAAAATTTTTTCTAGACGATCAGCTAAATTAGAGTTAGCAAAATAAAATTCAGAGACAAAGTTTTGTTTCATTTTTCTGAATAATTAATACCCAAGTGTTCATAAGCTTTTTTACTTACCACTCGACCTTTATTAGTCCGTTTTAAGAAACCGATTTGAATTAGATAGGGTTCAATTACTTCTTCAATCGTGCCAGGATCTTCATGAATGGTAGCGGCAATGGTACTTAAGCCCACTGGGCCACCATTATGTTTATCAATCATCTCGATGAGAAATTTACGATCATTATGATCTAAGCCCAAGGCATCAATAGCAAACATATTAAGAGCTCTCTCGACTGATTCTGGAGTAACGTCTCCTCCATTTTCAATTTGTGAATAGTCACGGACTCGTTTGAAAAGTTTGAGAGCAATCCTAGGTGTGCCCCGGGATCTTTTAGCAATTGATAGTGCTGCTTGAGGATGCAGAGTGACGCTGAGTTTTTCAGCACCATTTTGAATGATTTTTTGCAGACCTTCAGCTGGATAAAATTCAAGTCTTTGAATAAGGCCGAACCGATCACGGAAAGGTCCAGCCAATAAACCAAATCTGGTGGTAGCCCCGACCAAAGTAAACTTGGGCAAATCAATTCTGACAGTTCTGGCTGATGGACCTTTACCAATCACAATATCCAAGGCGTAGTCTTCCATGGCTGGATAAAGAGTTTCTTCAACAGCTTTGGATAAACGATGAATTTCATCAATAAACAAAATATCCCCATCTTCCAAGTTAGTCAAAATGGCAGCTAGATCACCAGTTTTAGTAAGAGCTGTACCAGAAGTAATTTTGATATTTACACCCATCTCACGAGCAATAATGTGTGACAAAGTAGTTTTACCTAGACCAGGTGGGCCATAAAGTAGAATATGGTCCATGGTTTCGTGGCGTTGTTTGGCGGCTTCGATGGCAATTTGCAATGATTTTTTAGTGGTATCTTGGCCAAAAAACTCGGCCCAATCCTGAGCTCTTAGGGAAGTAAAAAGAATTTCTTCCTCGACATTGGTTGGCTCGTTTTGTAAGATTGATGGTTCGATCATAAGTTAGTTATTTTTTTGATAGTTGTTTAACTGCTGCTTTTAAGACTTTTTCAACTGATTGTTTAGTATCTAAAGTTTTTAAAACTTCATGCACATGTGTTTCAGCAAAGCCAAGACCAAGCAAACCATCCACTACATCCTGTTCGGTTTGTGATAAGGGACTGAGATCAAGCTCTTTGAGGCCACCTAGTTTGGATTTGAGTTCAATGATGATTTTTTGAGCAAGTTTTTTACCAACTCGAGGGATAGAACTAAAGAAACTCACATCAGCATTTTGGACAGCTGTAACTAGTCTTTCAGCACCAGCGTCAATGATAGCAATAGCGGTCTTGGGGCCTACTCCTGAAACTGATAAAATTAGTTCGAATAATGATAAATCCTTTTGGCTTTGAAAACCAAAAAGTTTCAAGGCATCTTCTTTAACGTGAGTATAAATAAACAGGTTTACTTGGTCATTATCTTGAAGTCTTAAAAACAAAGTTGGACCAAGTTCAACTTGATAGCCTACTCCACCGCTAGTATGAACTAGAATTTGATGTGTTAGTTTTTGAACTTTACCTGAAAGAAACCCGATCATGATAGGTTATTTGTATCACGTTTTTAGAGAGCCAACAACTTGCGTTGTGCTTGATAAGTCATCATGACTGCCAAAGCATCCAAAGCATCATCAATAATTTTCTCTTTTCCCAGATTCAATTGTAGTCTGACCATTTTTTCGATACTTTTTTTATCAGCTCGTCCATAACCGGTAACTGCTTGTTTAATTTGCAGTGGAGTAAATTCGTGGAGTGCCAAGTTTTCGCTGAAACAGGTACTAAGGATCACTCCTCTAGCTTCACTGACTTTGAGTGCAGTTTTCTGGTTTTTAAAGAAAAATAAAGATTCAATGACGGCTATTTGAGGTCGGTGGGTTTTAATGATTTGTTTGAGTTGTTGTTGTAAAAGTTTATAGCGTTCAAAGAGAGCCAAATCTTTGGGGGTTTGAATACAGCCTTGATGCAAGTTACTCCAGTTTTGGCCATTAGTAGTACCAATGCCCCAGCCCAACCGATCATATCCAGGGTCAATACCAAGAATAGTAATAGGTGCTGTTTTAGTCATGTTTGAATGGGTCCCAAGTTTTTAGTGGAGCTTTTTCTTGATTGATAACTTCTAGTAAAGTTTCAAAGATAATTTGAGCAGATTTTGACCAAGAAAAGTCTCTAACATGTTTAAGCATTTTTCTTTTTAAGATTTTTTGACGAAGCTTGGGTAAGCGCCAAACTTCCAATAAAGTAGTGGCTATTTTAGTTGGATCGGTGGCTGGTACTTTAAAACCAACTTCGCCCACAGCTTCTGGCAGACTACTATTATTAGCAACAATTGCTGGTGTGCCAACAGAGAGTGATTCCAATGGTGGAATGCCAAAGCCTTCATATAGACCAATTAAGCATGAGGCTTTGGCTTGTTCATAAAGTGGTTTTTTCAGAGAATTGTCCACAAAACCAGTCAGAATTATTTGTTCTTTAATTGGTGATTTTTTGATGCGTTGCAACACACTATCCGCTAACCAACCTGTTTTACCAGCAATAACTAATTGAGGTAACTCTGTCTCTATGGTTTTGGCTTGAGCAGATTTTACTTGAGAAGCAGCTAATTTATGATTAAAAATTTCAAAAGCCTCGATTAATATTTCTAGGTTTTTGCGAGGTTGGATGGTGCCTAAATATAAAAAGTAATTTTTTAGTTTTAAATTATTTTTTTTGACAAAACTTTTCCAACGGAGTTTTGAGTATTGGTTATCTAGTGAAAAAGCTGGATAAGCTACCTTAATTTTTTTAGCATCAATGCTATATTTTTTGGTAATTTCTTGTTTTGAAAAATTACTAATGGTAATGACTCTTTTAGCTGATTTAACACTATATTTTGTCCAGTGTTTTAATTGAAATAGATCCATACTAGTAAATTGATCAGGAAACTCTAAGAAGGCCAGATCCATCACCGTACTAACATATGGAATGGGTGAAAATCTTGGGGCGTAATGACCAGGAGTATAAAAGAGATCATAGTTACCAATATTTTTGAATAAATGAATGGGTAAGGCCCACTGAGTCCAGAATTTTTTAGGACCAATTACTTGATAACGCCAGTTAACGTTTTCAGCTGGTAAGTCGTTAACAGGTGGTGTTGATAGTAGGATTGTCCACTTAAGATGTGGCTTAGTCTTCGTCAGTTCGTAAAACTGTAATAAGATTTCATAAGCATAGACATTACTACCGACTCTATTGAGAACATTGGCTTCATTACCATCAAGAGCAAAATGTAAGAGTTGGTTATTCATAGTTAGTAATTGCCTTTTTGTAGACTTCCAGGGTTTGTTCTGCGACTAAGTGCCAACTAAACATATGCATCCGAATAATCATTCGTTGCAGGCGTTGTTGTTGGGCCATAGTATCTTCTTGCAGGATTGTTTCAATACCTTGAGTAATGCTGGCAACATCTGCTGGGTCAACAAGTTCTGCTGCATTTCCAGCAACTTCAATTAAAGCAGACACATTAGAAGTAACTACAGGTGTACCATGATAAAAAGCCTCAAGAATTGGTAAGCCAAAGCCTTCATCCAAACTTGGATAAACAAATGCTTCGGCTTCAGCATAAAGTACATTTAAGACTTGATCAGAAACTTTACCTAAGAATCTCAATTGATCATCTTGAACTTGTTCACTACCATCCCAGCCACTTTCACCAACAATAATTAAATCCAAGTTATTTTTCAGTGGTTGCCAGGCTTCGATTAAACGTTGGAGGTTTTTACGTGGTTCACGAGTACCAACGAAAAGTAAATACGGTCGGTTCAAGCTATATTGTTGTTTGATTTTTTCAGCTAGCTCTTCTGAAAGCAACTCATTAATCATCCTAATTTCGCGAGGAAGGGCCTCTGGAATAACATGAATTTTATAGGCTGGAATATCCAATAATCTGACAATATCTTTTTTGGTAGCTTGAGAAACAGCGATAATTTCAGCTTGTCTTTCTTTCAGAATTTTCCAAGATTCTTGATGAGCTCTTAGAACCTTGGGGTGAGCAACTTCTGGATATTTGAGGATAGCTAAATCATGAATAGTGGAAACGAGAGGAATGTTTTTATCAGGTGGTTGTAACCAATCCCAACTATGGAAGACATCAAGGTTTTTGATGGTTTTATTGACAGGGTTTAAACCCAGTTTCCATAAAAGTTGCAATACTGAGGGGGGGTAGGATTGGAATGCTAGTTCCACTTTATCAGTAGCTAAAGTTTGGGTAACTAGTTCCTGAGCTTGATCAATTAGCTCTTGTTTTTGTCTAAAAGAAGAGCCATAGAGAGCCAAATTAGCATTCGTGTTTTCCAACAAACTACGAACTAAGTTTTTGGTGTAGCGAGAAACACCCCGATGATAAATAGCTGATGTAAAGTCGATGCCGATTTTCATGAATTATGCCTTTATTATTGCTTATTTCTTGGTTTTTAAAAAGATGATAGTCCTAGAGCATTGTGTTCGCGAGTATAAATTCTTACAAAACCAATACCTGGATAGTCAATTACCCCACGACCAACAAACCCAAAATCCGTTAGTGTTGTGATAATTTTATCTTCTGGATCAGTCAGAGTTCTCAGATAGTCAAAAACTAAAACATATTTTTTATCGAAGGCAGGTTTTAAAGTTTCAGTGAGGTTTTCAACGTCATTAATATGTCTATTTCCGGTGACTAGTGTTGGATACTCAGGTTCATACCAACGCCATGGAGCAAAAGATTCATCAAATGACATGATAATAAGTGATTCACTTCGAGGAAAAGTCTCAATAATTTGTTGCTTTAAACTTCGCCAATTTTCTCTTTGGAGGGTGGTATCTTGCCAGTAGCTAACTATTCCCCAGAGATTAATGAATAACAAGGTAAAAATTAGGTTCTGAGCAAGTTTATGTTTATTTTTTTGCATGAGTTGACTAGCAAAAAAGATAAAAAAGATCGGGAGTAAAAATAACAATCTTTTGGGTTGAACAACTGGCACAGCAAAGGAAATTAACCATGAAGTTAGCAGTGGAGTGACTAGTAAAATTAGTAATTGAAAATTGGGGTGATAATTTTTAGCCAGTTTTGGGAGTTGAGAAAGATTTTTTAAGAGATTTTTCCACAGCAATTTTGGTGAAACCCAAAATAGTTTTACACAAAAAAATCCGATCATTATTAGTGAAAAAACAAATGGCCAAGTTAGCTCAATATTTAGCACACCAAAAATAAATTTAAGTGGAACTAAGGCAAGAGCTTTGAGTTGTGGAATACTCACCACTGTTTCCCACCCTGGAATTTCGGTGCGTAAATTTTGGCCAGCTTGGAGCTGACGTAAAAACATTGGTAACCAGGGTAAGAAAGCTATAGCAATGGGTAATGTTACTTGGAGGAGTTTTTGCCAGGTATTTTTTTGCCAGATAAGCAATAAATGGGTTAAAAGTAAAAATGGATAAAGGTAGGAGGAATAAAGACCGGCGACCGAAAGTAAAAAGAATTGCCAAGTTTTGAATGGTCGGTTAAAAATAACCAAAGTAGCTAGTAGTCCCCACATGGCAGGTAGACTATATGGTCTTAGTTCTTGTGAATAAAAAATATGAAATGATGAGGTGGCGAGCAGTAAGCTAGACCAGAAAGCTACTTTTTCTGAATAAAGTTTTTTGGCTAGTTGATAACTAGCCCAAATCGTCATTAGTCCTGGTAGCAACGCTCCCCAAAATCTTAACCACCACTCTTGATGAGAAAAATATTGGGCAAAGTGAACAAGGTAGTGTAATAAAGGAGGTTGAAAGTCTGGAACGATATCCAGTTGTTGAGAGAAAGGTCTAGTACTCTCTAATGCTTGGGCAGCTTCGTCTAACCAGAAAGAGCCAGTTAGTAATGGTAAACGTAAAACTAAAGCAAATAATAAAATTAAATAAAGTGGATTTTTTAAGAATTTCTTCACCATCCCATCATAACCTGAGTTTTTCTGGTAGTGAAGTAAAAAAATCCCCCGCCTGAGCGAGGGATTTCGTTAATTGCTGGTTTTACCAGCTGAAGTTAAAGTTGAAAGCTTCAACACCAGCTGCCAGCAAGATGGCTAGAAGTGCCCAGGACAATGCGTAGCGCAGGACATAGAGTCCTAGGATTAACAGTCCTCGACCTTTGCTTTTTTCGAAAGAAAGGTAGAGGCCAGCTCCCATGACAAAAAGTCCGACGATGGTCTGGATTATTTCGTAACCTTGAAAAGCGACGGCGGAGAGAATCCCCAGCGCCACCAAAAACAAGATTCGAAAACCAGCATCCAGACGTGGCTGCATCCATTGGTAAATCTTGGTGAGGTTGTACACCCACAAGAAAATGGTGAGTCCGAGCACAAGAATCGTGATAACGATCCCTGCCAATAGCAACAGAATATCCATTCGTTGCCTCCTTTTAGTTTGGTCTCTAGTTACCTTATTTGAGCGCATGGCTCATCAAGATAGCCAGGTTTCCAAACTAGTTGATTAAACTTTTTAAAGAACTTCACTCCCCACAGCCAGTAGCCGGGGAAGAAAAATGATATGCCGAAGGTAAATCCCATTACGATAATGTCTCCATTCCCAGGTAAGACTCTGAGATTGTTACGGATGGCTTGATGTACTGACAGTATGGTCAATACAACCATCAGCAAGTATGCCACAATACTTGCAGTCGGATTCATTGGTTGAACCCTCCTTTGAGTTTGATTTTCAGCCATCACTAAGTTGAGCGCGAAGCTCATGGGTGATGGATGAGGTTTCAAACTCAGATGTTAAAGAACTAGCTAATTTTGATCGAGTTATTATAACAGATTATCCTGATATAATCAATTTTTATAGGATAATTAGTTTTTGGATTAATTTGGTTTTTTACCGACAAACTCCCCCAATTGCTGGGGGAGTTTTATTGTGTTTTGCGAGCAGTTAAAGGCTAAAGAGAGCCAATGCGAAGGCTCCGACAGCCATGGGAATGGTTAGGACCAGGGTCCATCTGACATGTTTTTCAACAAGCAGTGGGCCGATGATATTTACCACGGTCATGAACCAGAAAATAATTGGACCTGGCTGAGCGACACACAAAATCCCAAAGACCAATGTGCCTAAAACCTTCATCCAAGTCGATTCTTGTCTGACTCTTGCGCCAGTGCCAAAAAAGAAAATGGCAGCAGCCAATAGACCGAATACGGCTCGCAAAATGAGAAAGATTGTACTCATTTTTTTTACTCCAAAGTAGGATGCCTAACCAGTTTAGTTACAACTGTTTAGGCGACTACTTTGTAAGTTGGTATGAGTAATTTAAAGTGCAATTATTAATCTAGTTACAGCTTTAGTAAAAGAATAATAATCGGACTTAATTATACTTGGTTTTAAGTCTTTAGTCAAACTTATAGGATATATAATTTGGGTTATTATTCTTCAATTACCAGTTCAATGTAACGGCCATAACCAGTTGGAGCTGGAGAAGCCATGCCCATATAGATAATTCTAGGTTTATCTCTTAATGGAAAATCTGGATTTTTTTTCAATAAGCCAATTTTGAATTCTGGTGGTAAATCAAAATCACTTTTTGGCAGAGGAATACTAGTCCCTTGGGGTGCATCTGAACCATAATAAGCTAAAGCTTGACTATGAGTAATTAAAACCTCAACTTGGCCATCAGCATTAATTCTGGCTCCAAGGATTTCTAGATCATATTCCCTAAAAGTACTCATTCTTAGAGCATGATTATTAATATGTTCTTCCTTGATTGCAGCAGTAATGGTGGGATCAGTTAAAAAATCTGGGTAGTTAACAAAAGTTTCATCACTAATGAATTCAAAAATCTCTGCTTGAATTTTTTCTGCTTGATTAGAAGCCCAATCTACTAAACGGCGAAAAACAATAATTCTTAAGACCTCTAATTCTGGGTCATTCTTTAACATCTCTGATTGCTCAACAGTGTTAATCATGTGAGCAGTAATTAGTCTGGCCTCTTCTTCAGTTAAAGTTTCAACTCTCTGAAGTTTAGCTGGATCGGTGACGAATTCACGGATTTGTTTGAGTAAATATTCTGGGGCAGGATGATGTTTGGCTTCTGCCATAGTCAATCCTTTGTGAAATCCTAGTTACAGTGGATTTTTTGTATTGTATTTGATCTAGATATAAAAGTAAAGTATTAACAATTTTGCTGATCACTCAGTCAGAAATTGTTTGTTACAATGTTGTTATGTCAGATCGATTTAGTGGACAAAAAGTGTTGGTTACTGGTGCGGCCGGATTTTTGGGTTCTCACCTGGTAGAAAAACTTCTCAATGAAGGTGCTTTAGTAATTGGTGTTGATAATTTTATTACTGGTAATCCAGAAAATTTAGCTCAGATTGAGTCTGATCACTTTGCCTTTGTCGAAGCTGATGTTACTCAACCGGCTGGTAATTATTTACATGGTGAAGTCTTTGATTATATTTTTCACTTTGCCTCCCCCGCTTCTCCTCCTTGGTATCAAAAATACCCTCGTGAGACCTATTTAGTTAACACTGTAGCTACTGATCATTTACTTAAATATCTTCAGGCTACTAATCCAGCTGGTACTTTTATTTTTGCTGGTACTTCCGAAGCTTATGGTGATCCATTGGAACACCCTCAAAAAGAAAGTTATTGGGGGAATGTTAATCCAAATGGGGTTCGCTCTTGTTATGATGAGGCCAAGAGACTAGGTGAAACTATTTGTGGAGTGTTCTATCGTAACTTTGGTCTTGATACGAGAATTGTTAGAATTTTTAATACTTATGGACCACGAATTGGTGCCGAAGATGGTCGAGTGATTCCGAGTTTTATTATGTCAGCCCTCAAGAACCAATCAATGAAAGTTTTTGGTGATGGTTCGCAAACTAGATCTTATTGTTATGTCAGTGATCTGATTGAAGGTATTTTAAAGTTGGCGACGATCCCAGAGGCTGAGGGTCAGACAGTTAATATTGGCAATCCAGAAGAATATACTGTTCGTGAAACTGCTGAGATTATTTGGCGAGCAGTTTATGAACAGGGTGATGTAGCTAAAATTGATTTTCAAGAATTACCTGGTGATGACCCTACCAGAAGAAAACCAGACATTACCAAAGCTCGTGAGCTACTGGGTTGGGAACCACAAGTGAGTTTCGAAGAGGGCTTAAGAAAAACTGTGGCTTGGTTTGCTCGGTAAGATCAATAATTTTTTATAATTTCACTTATAAATTTGAGATAGTTTTAACCTCTGGTAAAATACCAACTAATATGGCAGAAAAAAATGGTGAAAAAAAATTTTGGCAGATGGAGAGAATTTGGCGTCAAGCCAAAGCTAAAACAGCAGATCAAGGTATGTTTCAAGAAACTCGTGCTTTAGCCAAAATTACTGATAGATTAATGATTTATATGTCTTTACGAGAAGCAATTAATGTTTTATCTCGTTGGGCATGGTGGCGACAAGGCGATGATCCAGCCGATGCTGAGGTAGAGTAATTTTATCTTCTCCCCCCTCCATAACGATTGCCACGACTATCCCGATCTGCTTTGAGATGTTTTTTTTTAGTTTTACTGTGATCAGCTGGACTGACTCGTTCTGCGACTGTGACACCACTAAAATCAGTGGTACCAAAAATATCTAAGACAATTTTGGCGTGAGGCTTGAATTTTTTGTGAGCAAATAAACCCATGACAAAATCTTGAACATCTTTGAGAGTAAATGGTCTGCGACTTTGTGACTCATAACCCAGAAATAATTGGTCCATAAAACCATTAATTGGCCCATCTTCCTCAATTCTAGCCTCCATCAAGTTAGAACCAAGATCGTCATGTCGTCTAATCTCCAGCTTCATGGCTGGGGGAATCTTGATTTTCTCCATGATTTTGCCTTTCTGCAATTCTTCTCTCTCTTCTGGCTTGTCTTCTAGCTCGATTGCCTTTAGGCTTGGATTCGTAGGCTGGTTGATTGATGGCAAGCGGTTGATCTGCTAAAGAATGGGTTTTAACTGTTTTGTCTGGTAAAAATCTTAGATTAATGAACTCTGCCGTCCCAAAAAAATCAATCACAACTAAAGATAAATTACGATATTTTTTATGAAGAGCAATAAAGTTGATAAATTCTTGAATTTCAGTGTCAGTAAATGGAGTTCGGCCTTGGTTTCATAGCCTTTGAATCTTTGGCCCAAATAACCACCCAAAGGTCCTAACCTTGCGACATAAGCTTCAACAACATTGGCCCCATTATCATCGTGACGACGAAAATCAAGGTGCATACCTGGGGGAATTTTGATGATTTCAGCCAAAAAACATTCTTTCTGTTGCTTGGTGTCATACTAGTTAAACATGGTGTGAACTTTATCACAAGTAGGAGTTATGGGTCGTAAGAAAAAAGATTGATTTCAGAGTTTTAAAATATATTTTTCTCTAGAAAATATAGAAAAAGACATTGAAAATTCAAGCTTTTTTATGAAACTAAAACTAAGTTTTTATGGGCTTATATTGTCTCTTAAAAGCTAAGTAACCAACGACAATAGAAAATATCAGTAAAAATAATCTGACCACAAATCTAGTCCAAGCTGCAGCTTCAAGCCCCATATTTGGAACATAAATAAAATTACCAACTAAAACAATTAATAACTGTAAAATGCCACTGACTGAAAAGTACCAATCAGCTTCTAAAGCATAAAATAAAGCAATAAAAGGAATCGCAGCTAAAGCAAAAAATGAAGCAGCGGTCAAAATTAGTAAAATATTTTGGGCTTGTAGATATTCAGCGCCAATAGTGAGTAAGATGACTGGTTTGGCTAATGGCACAAAGAAAATGAAGCTAAGGATAATTAGCAAAGCCAAAACTAAGGCTTTTTTGAGGTATTTGGCAAGGTGCTCTTGAGATTTATATCTTGCCACTCTAGCATTCAAGACATTACCTAGGGAATAGGCCACAATGGCGAAAAATAGGGCTACTCTACTGACGCCACCATAAAGGCCGGTTTCATAGGTATTCAGGTATTTTTGGACAAAAAGAATATCAATATTTTCAATAACGCCGGCGGCAATTAGGCCGATACTTGCATGAGTAGCTAGCTGATGAATTTTTTTGGCTAAAGGTTTATTTTTTAAAGAAAAATTTAATTTTAACCACTTAGGTAATAAAAACCTAAAAAGGGTAAAAGGAATGAATGGCGCAAAAATATACCAAAAATATGGGGGGAGTAAATTGTGTGTGCCCAACCACAGTAAAGTTATTGCCACAATCAGTTTGACAATAGCTTGAACAGCATTAACAAAAACAGCTTTACCAAACAAGTGTAACGATTGGAGAATCGAAATTAGATATTCATAGTAACCAGTGGCTAGACCAAAAGTAAAACTCAAGAGAATAATTAATGGTTCTCTTAAACCTAAAAATTGAGCGATAGTTTGGTAACTGACTAAACCAATTAGAAATAATAAAACAGTAATAAAGAGTTTTAGCTTGAGGGTGTAACTATAGATAAAATTTTTATCACTTTGTTTGTTATCTTCACCAGCAAATTTAACAATCGCAGTATTCAGACCGAAGTCAACAACTCTGGTCAGGATGAGAACAATTGCAAAGCCAACACTAAACTCACCATATTTTTCTGGGCCCAAGATACGGATAAAAAGAATTACCGCAATCGCAGATAAAGCTGTCCCCATCAAGTTACCAACAATGGTAAAAGCAGACTGACGAAGGCCGGTGGAAGCGAATAGTTTCATGCTGGTTGATTATGACACAACTTAATAAAAATTAACTATGTTAGAATGTTCTTCATAATTATGATAATAAAAAAAATAAGATTTTTTCTAAATAAATATAAAGAAATGAATTTTAGTTCTTCAAGCTATTGGGAAAATAGGTATGTCGATGGAGGGAATTCTGGTTTTGGATCATATGGAAGGTTAGCTACTTATAAAGCTGACTTTTTGAATAATTTTATTAAAAAAAATAAAATTAAATCATGTATCGAATTTGGTTGTGGAGATGGTAATCAACTATCTTTATTAAAGGTTAGAAAATATATCGGTTTAGATATTTCTCATACAATAATAAATAAATGCATTGATAAATTTAAAGTTGATAAAACAAAGTCATTTTTTGTTTATGATACTTTTGGTTTTTGTGATAATAGTAGAATTTTTTCTTCTGATTTATCAATTTCTTTAGATGTTTTATTTCATTTAGTTGAAAGAAAAGTCTTTGAAAAATATTTAAAAAATTTATTTTTATCTTCTAATAAATATGTAATTATTTATTCATCAAATAAAAACGATCAAAAAGAAAAACAAGGTACTCACGTTAAACATCGAAAGTTTACAGACTATGTTAAAAAGAACATACCTGGATGGAAGTTGCTGTCTAAAGAAAAAAATATTTTTTCTATTAAAACTAATGAAGTCAATGAATCATTCTCTGATTTCTATGTTTACCAAAAAAAGTAGAATTGTATATTTTTATAATCAAAATTGAAAAAATATTTAAAAAGATTAATGTTAACCAGAAAATAAAGAAGGGTTTTTGCCTTTTTAGTTTCTCAAAAAATTCTTTTCTAAAATCTTGTTTTAAAGTCGTATCAAAGTTTTGGTCAATCGCTGCTCTCCAAGTCCAATCAGTCACATCTTCACTTAGTAAAAATAGTTTGATTTGGTTGTCTTGATTGTTGTCCACCGGCTCAATTTCTATTATGTAGCTTTTTTCTTCAGAATCTGGGAATGGTTCAAAACCAAATGAGTAGTATAAGCTATGGGAAAAGAACTCAGCTTGATAAAAATGTTCATAAACCCAATTTTCTTGGTTTTCTTCTTTAATCCTGAAAATAATACCATCTTCGGGGTTATTTTTCATTTTTATTAATAAATCAAGCATCCCAAAATTATTTTCAGTGATTGAAATTTCTTTTTGGTAAGTTTGACTATGATCTAAAGTTAAATAGTTTTTTAGTGGGAGTTCTTCATTACCACTAAAGCCACGGTCAATAATTTTTTTGGAGGCAAAGACTGGTTGGCTACTCAGTAGTAAAAAAACCAAAGCTAATAAAATAGTTATTTTTTTCATTTAGATTTGTTGTAATGTTTTATTAAAAAGAAGCTAAAACCAATCATTAATATAGCCATAATATTTTTGGCTAAGTAAGCGATTTCTTGTAGATCAATAGTTATTAAAGATTGAGGATCAACAGTGATGAAGTTAGAAAAAATTGGGAATAAAAGGCCAATATTGGTAAAACCATCCCAATATAATAACCAACCAAAAAAAAATAGGTTTAGTAAAACAAAAATATTTACTAAATTTTGATTTTTTTCTATCTGATTCATTAAATAAAGCATCGGAATAATTACCCAAGTAAAGTAATGAGGGTGAAATAAAGAAGTAATGTAATAAGAAAATAGCAGTAAGACTGTCGCTAATGAGAACTTTTCTAAGTCTTTTAGTTGAGAATTTTTAAAGCTTAGTCGATACATTATTAATAAACTAGTTAAGTAAAACAAAGAAAATAAATTGATCGATAGTTGTCCTATTTTTAGGTTACTTGCTAGTAAATAACCAAAGTGTTGACCACTAAGCAAGGTAACAGCTCTAGGCACTAACCAACTTTGAAATAAAATCGTTGGAATGAGAGCTAAAATTATTAATTTAAAAATTTCTTTTTTGGAGTATTTAAGAAAAATAAAAGCTGGTAAAACCAAAGCTAAAGAAACTTTACTCAATAAATTTATGGCCATAATCATGCCAGCTAATAGTTTTTTATTTTGTTTAATGGCCAGCATGACTAAAAGAGTAAACAACATAATAAAAGACTCATATCTACCAAAGAGATAAACCGAATAAATAGTGATTGGATTAAAAACTAGGAGTAAAAGAATTTTGGTAGTTGGTTTGAAAAACTTAATAAATAAGCACCAGATTAAAATTTCTGCCACTAGGTAAGGTAGTTTAAAAATGAATAGTAAAGAGTTAATGCTTGTTTGGTCAATTAACTCTAAGTGAACAACTTTAAAAATGTCTTTACCAAAGAATAAAGAGAAAATTTTCAGATTTATAGTTTCGATAAAATGAGGAACAATGGTGATAACTCCAAAGACTGATTGATTGGCAAAAG
This sequence comes from uncultured Pseudomonadales bacterium, assembly GCA_964412775.1. Lineage (GTDB taxonomy): Bacteria > Patescibacteriota > Microgenomatia > UBA1400 > PJMF01 > CG2-30-36-39. Next base: position 74,236 of record CAYPPX010000003.1, read on the forward strand.
CCATTTGTTCCGCTCTTCTATAGTCACTAAAAATATCCTCATGAGCAAACCAAGGCATTAGTAACAATCGTAATAATAAAGCAGACAATAAGATTAAAATAGTTTTTTTTGACACTTATGTCAGTATAACAAATATTAATTAGATGAACTTCTGTAGTTATCAATAATTTTTTTAAATAACTCTAGATAAGCATCAGTTTGCTTATTAAGGCTGAATCTGTTCTTTTCTTCTTTTTCTATATTAACTTTGTTAGTCAAAAGGTACTCAAAACCGAAAGAAAAATCATTGATATCATTTGTTTTTACTAAATATCCTGTTTTCTTATGTTTAATAATTTCTTTGTTTCCGCCAGTATTAAAAGCTAATACTGGTGTGCCATTGCTAATTGCCTCAATCGCCACTGTGGGAAAGTTTTCTATTTCAGATGGTAGGATAAAAAAGTCTGCTGCAGCAAAGAGTTGATTAATAAATTTTTCATTACTAATAAATCCAAAATGTTTATAAGATTGTGTTGAGATTTTAAGTTTTTCAAAAGGATTCTCATTACCAAAGGAAATAAAAAAGATATCTTTTTTTTCGATAAATTTTGATTCATTTTCGAGTAAAGCTTTTAAGAATTTAAAACCCTTAATTTTATCATTAACAAAGTTCACCCCACCAAACAAAATAACCTTTTTGTTTTTATTAATATTTAAATTAGCTTTTATTAATTCTTTTTTTTGATTATTTACCGTTTTATGGCCATTATTTATTAAAAATAGACTATTTTTTTTGAAAAACTTATTTCTTGAAAATAAATTCTTCATATATAGGCTTGGTGCAATAAAATAAATTTGCTGATTTGCGTATTTTATTTTATTTTTTTCTATTAATTTATTAAAAAAATTAAGATTTTTGTTATTATTTTCAAAAAAATAACCACTTTGAAAAAAAGCTTGATCATGAAGAGTCCAAACTGTAGGAATTAATTTTGCAATTTTGTTTACTTCTTTGAAAGAAACAAAACCTTTACCAGTCCAGTGGAAATTTATAATATCAGGTTTTATTTTTTGGGTTATTTTTTCTAAACTTTCGCCAAAAAATTGAAAAGAAATTGGTTCTTTTGTCCATAATAAATAGTTCGGTAAATAATCCAAAAAATGTTGTAATTTTTTTACAATAAAAGGTGTTTTTGACTCAATAATCCATGGTTTATTTTGAGTTTTATATTTAACATACATAAAAGCTTTAATTCCACGGTTATTCATTTCATTACACAGATTATAAGCAATTTTAGCAGCTCCACCCCTGTAATCATGAGTACTGATGAATAATATTTTCATTGGTTTATTTTGGCTCGATAGTTTAAAAAATATTTTTTTAGTTTTGTTATTTCCATAAGTTTGTTAGCAAATAGTTTACTATTAAATAAGATAAAATATCTTAACGCAGGTAATTTGCCAAAATTATTTAAGATTGAAAGATAGGTTTCAAAGTATGATTTCTTCAAATTAGAACTAGCCCCCTCGCCATTAAAATTACAGATAATTTCATTTGTTTTTAAAGTTGTTAGGTTTTTTTCAGCAAAAATTTTACAAAGCAAATCAAAATCTGCTGCTAAAGTATAATTTTCATCAAACATAAATTTTTCAATAAGTTTTTTCTTAATAAAATATGCTTGTTGGGGTATTTTTTGTCCTCTTTTTAAGTTATTTAGACTTAATTCTTTCTTGATAACATAATTATTTTTTTCATTAGTGTAAGAAACTAAAGTATTACCATAGATAAAATCAGGTTGATTATAATTTTGAATTAATTTTGATAATTTTTTTATGAGATCATTGCTAAAAAATAAATCGCCAGAATTTAAAAAATAAAGATATTCACCACTAGCAAGCTCAACACCTTTATTCATGGCATTATAGATTCCAGAATCTTTTTCACTTATAAAGTAGTCAATTTTTTTACTAAAAGACTTTATAATTTTTAGAGAGTTATCAGTGGATTTACCATCAATAATGATAAACTCTGCTTTTTTTTCCTGGTTAATAATACTTTCGATTGTTTTTTTTAAACCAACTTCATTATTTAAGTTTATAGTGATAACAGAAATTAGTGGTTTCATTTATTTAAGTATTTCTCATAACTTTCTAATAAATTAGAAAAAGAATTTTGTTTTAAAAACTTTTCTTTCTCAATAGTAATCTTTTTTTCTAGACTGGAAAAGTCAATCTTACTATTTTCTATAGATTCAAATATTTTTTCTAGGTCTTGATCATTTTTGTAGAAGATATTTGTTTTTTCATCTAAAATAACTTTATTAGCTGACAGATCAGAAGCAATGGTAACTTTATTTAGTAATAAGTGATGAATCGTTTTTAATCCGGGCTGTTTACCAGAAATTCTTGGTGATAAGCAGGCTAATGCATGACTCAAAAGGTAATTTGATTTTTTTAAACTAAGTTCACTTATAAACATTATATTTCTATTTTTTTTATATTTTTCAATTAGTTTTTTATCAGCTCTACCAATCAGTACTAAGTCAAACTTTCTCGTTTTCTGACTATAAATTTTAATAAAATTTTCTATTCCTTGGTATTTTTTAAAGTTACCACTATAGGCTAAATATGGTTTATTAGTCGGAATAGCTATTTTTTGTATAGTAGTGTCTGTTTGATCATGAAATAAAATTGTTTTTTTATTTTCAAATAGCTTCTGTTGCTTATACATTGGCCAATTTAAAATAAAAAAATTAAATCTTTTAACAATCAATTTTTCTACAAAATTAATAAGATATAATAGAATATTATTTTTATAATTATTTATTTCCAAATTGTCTTTAATTCTGTTGTGTAAATCATAAACAAAAATTAGTTTGGGATAAAAAAAACTAATAAATAAGCCAATACTAGCTGCTTCAAAATCTTCACAATGGATTACATCATATTTTTTATTTTTTAGTAAACTTAAGGCTTTTTTTAAAATCAAACAATCTAAATAGATTTTTTTTAGGGTAATTTTTCCTGCTTCTTGATTTAAAAAAATATTTTCTCCTACTTCAAAAAGGTTTATTTTGTTAAAACTTTCAGTTGTTGACTTGGTTTTATATGAAATTAAATCAATCTGGTGGTTTTGGGAGAGGATATTAGCAATACTTTGAATTCTCAAAGTAGAGCCTTTGGCTCCGTAGTATGGGCTAGTAGTAATAATTAAAATTCTTTTTTTAGTCATTGAATAAGTATTTTTTTAGGTTTCTTTTAATTTTTCCTTTAAAAATATCCCAAGAACTAGTTCTATAAATTTTCTTAAAATTATTTAAAATTTCTGCATTTAATATAACTTTATCAGGTAATCTCATTTTTTGTGTGAATTTATAATCTAAGTTGTTACTATATTTTTTGTTTTTACTAGAGTGTTCTCCACTCCCATCTTGACCAATATTATCAACTAACGGCTTTACTGGATACAGACAATAACCATGATTTTTAAACAAATGGTAAGCAAAACGAATCGCCCATGAATTTATCAAACCTTGCATCTGCATTTCTAACATACTATATAAATCGTTACCCCCTTGATTAAAATTTTTGATTTCAGTTGAATTTTTTTTAAATTTATCAAAATCTATAACTTGCCAATCAACCTTATTCCACTTGTTTTTCCAGGTAGCCCAGCCCCAAGAGCTAGGTCTGGAAGTAAAAAAGACATCAAATTGGTAATTAGTTGGAATTTTTAATAATTGATTATCGAAACTAAATCCAGAAATGGAAAAAATGTTTTCTTCAGTTTCATATCGTTGAAGCATGGTATTCATGAACTGAAGAAATGATGGATGAGTAACTAAGTCATCTTCTAGAATAATGACGGTTTTATGGGTTTCTAAGACTTTAGAAACTCCAGTTATTATCGAATTGGCTAAGCCAATGTTTGTTCCTTGGTTATTAATAATGACTTTTTTAAATTTACTTTTATAAGAATCAACTACTTCTCTTGTTTTTATTACTTTTTTTGAATTAACATCTTTTTTAGGGCCATCGGCAAAAACGTATAAAGTGCTTTGATTAGCTAAAGTATTTTTGGCTAAAGAAGCTAAGGTTTGTTTGGTGTGTTCCGGCCTGTTATAGATAAAAAGAGCAATTGGTGAAATCATTTTATTTTCTTTACGAAAGTTACATTTGCTACAGACAAAAGTCTATCTGTTTTAATAAATATGTTTATTAATTTATCTAAGAGTTTAAATATTAAATAAAAAAATCTCTTAACATAAGGAAATTTATTTTTTTTGTGCCATATGTTTATTATTTTTTCGTTATATTTTGTAAACATCCATGGCTCTAAAACTACTCTTTGTTTTCTCATTTCTAATAGTTGGTCTGAATATTTATTAATTTCATTAAAAAGCTCATTAGGTTCCCAACAATAAACATGGTGTGGGTCAGTATTCCAAATAACAGAATACTTTGAAGGAGATTTAATAATTCCAACACCCCCTGGCTCTAGTACTCTAATAATTTCTTTTACATAAAATTTACCAGTTTTTTTATCTAAATGTTCTATAACTTGATTCATTAAAACAAAAGAAAAATAATTATCTTTAAACGGTAATTTTTTATTATTTTCTAAAAAAAACTTTTTTACATTAACTTTCTTTTTGAGCAATGTAGCATAACCATAATTAGATCCTTCTAAGGCATAAACCTTGTAAGGGTAATTTTTAAGAGCTTCAATAAAAGATCCAACACCACTCCCTATATCTAATATTCTTTGGAAACTCTTACCTTTATAGTTGATTTTTGCCTCATTTAATATATTTAAATAACTATAAATATTAACATCAGAATAGTATGTTTCTAATTTTTTCTCTAAAATACCTTTTTTATTTATCATTTTATTTATTCAATTTTACTAATTAACTTATAATGTTCAAAGGTTTTTTTTATTTTTTCATCATTTTTCCCATTGGTTACGTTTTCAAACCAAAGTGGGCTAAGTTGAAATCTTTTTATAGAGTAATAGTCATTTCTACCTGTATAAAGTACTTTTGTATTGTTTAATAAGCTCATAGCTTTAAACCATATATCATCAGCATCTTTACATATTTTTGTAAATTCATATTTATTAAAAACTTCAAGATTCAAGCTACCTGGAGGATATAAAATTCCACCTAATCCTGTAGCAAAATTATTAAATGATATAGATTTTACTTTAGCTGGTTTCCAATTGATGTATTTTTCTAAATCATTATCATGAGTTTTCGTTATTTTGACACATCTATTTGCAATAATTAAATTTGGATTTTTATTGCTTTCATTAATTAAATTTTTTATAAAGTCTTTTTTATATATTGCATCATCATCTATAGTAATTATTTTATAATTATTAAACTCTTTTAAACTATATAATAATTTTTTATAAGATTTTAAATTCTCATTAACATATATGATTTCTAGACCTCTTTTAATTAATCTTTTTATTTTTTTATCATTTATGTCTTCAGAAAATTCTTCCTTAGAAAGATATAGACGAACTTTTTTAGGTTTATAACTTTGATTTAAAATAGACTCAATTACAATATATATATTGTTAAATCTTTTTGGAAAAGTTGTTAAGCTTATTATTACATCACTGGAACTATTAACTCCTGATTTATTACTAAATAAATTTACTAATTTTATTTTTACTATTAAAATTTCCAAATAAATGTTTTTAATTATGTAAAATAATCTCAATGACCTGATTAAATTAAAAGATTTTAATTGCATATAGAAGCATTCTCTTGTCGACTTAAAAAAGTACAAACTAAAGAAATTAACAAAAAAATAGGAAAATATAGTTGAAAAAGCAGCTGCAATTATTCCATATTCTTTGAGGAATATTAAATTTAATACAATATTTATTACTGCACCAATAGAAGTTCTTAATAGGGCATTAATTGTCTTATTTTCAGCTACCACCCATTTTGAAGCAATTATTCCTAGAAAAACAAAAACGCCTGACCAAATGTGTACAGAAAGTATTGTAGAAGCATAAGAATATTCATGACCATACAAAATATTTATTATTTGTCTTGAAAAAATAAATATTAATATACTTATAAATAAAGAAGCAATTGTTGATACATCAAATAAAAATTGCAATCTGTCTTTGTATAATTTTTTACTTTTTTTTCTAGCTGATAATATATATGGAAAAATTGAAGATCCAATTATTGTTGGTATGAAATACCAAGCCTCAGAAAGTTTAACAGCAGAATAATAAATCCCAACTTCCTTTGTACCAATCATTGATCCTATTAATATTTGGTCAACTTTCATATAAATAATTGAAGAGAATGCAGATAACATTATTGGCCAGCTATCAAAAAAAATTTCTTTTGAAATATTAAAATTTATTTTCCATTCAGTTATTTTCAATTTTTCTTTTTTCTTATAAAAATAAATTAAAAGTAGAAATGTTATTAAATTCTCAATTAATATGGTAAATACAAAACTTGTAGTGTCTAATTTTATAAATATAAAATAAAATTTGAGTAGTGATACTATGGAAAATGATATCAATCGTGATATTACTGGATATTTTGATTTTGTTTTTGATTGAAACCAAAAATCAATAACATCAAAAATTTTAAAATAATAGCTTATAGAAATTAAAAATATAAATATTTTTATTTTTAACTCTTCAATATTCAGGAAATTTACAAGAATAACTAGGAGGAAAGACATTATTATTGTACTAAGAATTTTTATAAATAATGCACTTCCTAAATAATATTTTTCTTTACCTTTTTTATAAATAAAATCTCTTATTAATATATTATCTATACCAAAAGATCCAACCACTGCTGCTATTGATACTAATGAAATTGCATAATTCATACTTCCAAATTCATCAGGACCTAAATACCTAGCAACCTGGCTTATTACAAATATTCCTATAAAACCCTTTAAAATATTTTCTAGTATTAACCAATTAATATTTTTAAAAATTTTTAAAAATTCTTTGTTATCTATTATTGATTTAAAAATTTTTTTCATACTAATTTAGTAAATAAATTTTAAAATTTTGAGTTTCTTTTATTAAGTTGTAATTTATATTTAATTCTAATTGTTCAATATAATTTTTATTATCTATTAAATTTTGTTTTTTACCCTTAATAATTTCTTCTCTGGTTGATTTATTAAAAATAATTTTAGTCCCATAAATATTAGTGAAGAAGTCCTTGTAGTTATTTTCACTTTTTTCTTGAATAAAGCAGTTAATATTATATTTTTTGAGTGTATTTTCTAAACCTAAAATATTAACATCTGAAACAAATTCTTTTGATTCTAAGATCTGGTTACCATTAATTTCTTCTGAATCAATAATTGGTGCGTAATAAGAATATGTATTTATACTATAAATGCATCTATTAAAACTATTAGTATTATTCTTAACGTACTCCTTTATTTCTATGTAATTTATTCTATAAAATGACATTATTTCTAGGACTTTTATTTTCGAAATAAATAAAAAATAAGTAGTTATGATAATACTAACAATAAAATAAATATAGAAACTAACTTTACGGATTTTATTTATTAAAACGTATAGTGATATTAAAATAGGGATAATCAAAAAAATGTTGTAATAATTATGTATATAAATTACTTTAGAAGCTATTACTAAATAGGATAAAAAAGAACCTAAAATAGAAATTATAAAAATATCAGATTTTTGTTTAATTTCTTTGCTTATTATTATTTTTGTAAATGAAATAATAGCTAAAAAAAATAAAAACATAAAAAATTATTGGTTCAACGATAAAAACAAGTAAATTTTTAAATATTTTTTCATACATTGGTAAGTAAAAAATTAAGTTTTTACTAGTAAGAAAATCGTCTGCATAAAAGAAAATTTTTTCTTTTAACAAAAATAAAGAAATTGAAGATATAGATATTAAAAATATAGAAAAGAAATATATAGTTTTTACAGGTAGTTTATTTAATTTTTTAAATAAAAATTCATTTGTAAATTTGTAAATCAAAATTATAGTTATAAACCATATGAAGTTATTTAAAATATTTTGATATAGGCTTATTTTTGAATAATTAAAAACCACTAAAACTAGAGGTATAAATTGGCCTAAAGATAAAAATAGAAATATAAAGTTTTCTATAATTGTTTTTTTATAATTTTTATTATTCTTTAGAAAAGAACTAATAAACACTATTGGATATGTCCATATAAAAATTGAGCTTTTTGTAATTGTTCCTATTCCTAATGTTATTGCAGATAAAATTAAATATTTAACATTTCTATTTTTTTGATATTTTTCAAATAAAATTAATGATAAAAAAGTAAAAGTAATCAAAAGCGAATCTATAACAGTAACGTAATGAGAAAAATTTATAATTGGATTAAGTGCTATAACAGAAGTTGCTAGCACGGATGTGAAATAAGAAACTTTTTTAGATAAATAAATGTAAATTAGTGTTAGATTTGTTATTAACAATAAGTGTAAAAATATCCTTGTTGCCAGTTCAATAGGTATATTTAAAAAATAATAAGTACTAGCTAACAACCATTCAAAAATTGGAAAATGATTTAGATCTAATTTTTCACCTTCCAAGTTGGAAACATTATTTAAATAATACTTTTTTTGGTAGTTAAAAATATTTTTACTTTTGACAATATAGTTAGCTGGTTCTACGTAAGCGGCATATTTCATTGGGTGGTCAGTAGTAAATGGTGTATTAAAAAATTTAACCCTAAAAATAGTTAGAAATATAAAGAAAATAATAAGTAAAAAATTACTTATTACTCTTTCTCTTTTTAAAAAAAATTGTTCAATAGTAGATTCTTTTTTATTAGCTATTAAATATTTAAAATATTTATCAGAAAAAATTAATGTAACTGTTATTAGTGCTAAAAATGTAATTAATTTGAAAAATATTATTTCAACATAAAAGTTGATTTTAAAAAAACTTAAAAAACTAATAGATAAACTAATAAAAACTAAAATTTTAATTATTTGTTGTAATTTTTTTTTCATTTTACTTCAAAAAACAACAGGTTTTTTTGTTTATTATCTTTTTTATTTTTTATAAATAATTCTTTTTTACCTTTATCCATCACCGGTACCTCAAAAACCACCTCTTTATCACTCCATTTTTTTATATTCATTTCTGCACCATCTAAATACACTTTTCCAGGCTCATGAGGCTCACCAAAGTTCTTACCAGTAATTCTCACTAAACTCCCCTGGATTCCCCAATCATTACTGAGTTTTTTGATTTTGGGGTATTGTTGTAAATCACTGTAAAAATGTGTGTATTGGTTATGAAAAAATAGAGTTATTAAGAATAACCCAACAATAAAAAAATTAATTTTTGGCCATTTTATTAGCTGATTTTTAATACTAACAAGTGAAAATATAACTATTAGTAGTAAAAGATAAATAGTTGTGTATTTATAATTTAAGCTATCATAAAGCCACCAATACTCAGTAGTTAAATACTGAAAAACATCAACCGTAACTAGAAAAATAGTTAAAATTATTAAACTTAGCAACAACTCAGGTAGTAACTTAGACCAACTGAACTCAGTTGTTGTCTGTGGTTTCTTTGATTTCATAAAACTTGGGATTATAGGCACGAATAATTAGGTCCATAATCAAACCACTAACAAAGATTTGAACACCAAATAACATCATAAACACTGCTACTAAGGGCCACATCCTTGTACCGATACCATGAAATAAAATAAATTTTTCAATCAGCATCCAAACAGCAATCAGGAAACCAACTCCAAAACTAAAGATACCTAGAGCCCCCAACATATGAAGTGGTCTAGCAGCAAACTTATGAAAAAACCACAAAGTCAGCATATCCATGAAGCCTTTGATCGTTCTAGTCAGGTTGTATTTACTCACTCCAGAAAGTCTAGGTCTGTGTTTCACTGGCATCTCACCAATCTTAAAACCACGCCACACCAATAGAGCTGGGATAAAACGATGCATTTCCCCTCTCAAAGTCATGCCTGTAAAACACTCTTTTTTGTAAACTCTCAGGGTACAACCAGCATCATGAACATGATCTCGAATCAATATTTCTCTAAGGAATTTTGCTCCTCTAGAAATAAATCTCTTGCCCCAACTATCTTGTCTTTTTTGGCGCCAACCACAAACCACATCCAGCTTTTCTTGTTCCAATTTTGCAATCATCTCTGGGATACTAGCTGGATCATTTTGGAGATCTCCATCCAGAGATACCACATACTTACCTTGGCTAGCTTTGAAGCCAGCATCTAGGGCCGCTGTTTGTCCAGAGTTTCTCCGTAGGGTAATTATTTTTAGGGGCTTGAGGGTTTTTAAAACTGCTGCTGTTCTATCTCTAGAGCCGTCATCAATAAAAATAATCTCGAACTCTTTTTTGAAAGTTTTGGCTACTTTAAGAATTTCTTCATGAAGTTTTTTGACATTGCCTTCTTCATTAAAAATCGGTACAACAAAGGAAATATACATAGGTGTTACGATTGTAACCCAATTGCTTGTCTTGAGGAAGGGTAATTAGGTTCTCTGAGCTTTGTACCAGGCTACAAACTTGGTCATACCCTCTTTAAAAGAGGTTTTTGGCTGATAACCCAGTAACTTTTGAGCTTTACTGATATCAGCATAGGTTACTTCTACATCTCCAGGTTGCATGGGTAGTTGTTCAAGTTTCATGGTTAAACCAGTAATTTCTTCCAAGGTATGAATAAATTCATTGAGTGAAACCGGGCTATTGTTACCCAAATTAATGACTTCAAACTGACTTTCAAGCTTCAGGCTGGCTATTACTCCACTAACAATATCATCGATATAGGTATAGTCACGTTTAGTTTCACCATTGCCAAATTTTTTAATTGGTTTACCAGTTAAGATTGCCTCAGTAAATAAGTAAGGTGCCATATCTGGTCTTCCATTGGGCCCATAGACCGTAAAAAACCTCAGACAAGCTGTTTTAATACCGTATAAATGAGCATAAACATGACAATACATCTCAGCTGATTTTTTAGAAGCAGCGTAAGGGCTAATTGGTTCGTTAACCGGATCTGTTTCAGTAAACGGTACCTTAGTTTGGTTACCATAAACTGATGAAGATGAAGCTAAAATAAACCTAGCTACAGCGTATTTTTTAGCTAAGTCTAGTAAATTTAAAGTACCTTTAGCATTAACTTCTTCATAAAGCACTGGCTCAGCAATCGATGGTCTGACTCCAGCTCTGCCAGCCAAATTCATAATGGCATCAAATTTATTTTGCTGAAAAATTGGTTCTAGAGCAGTTAGATCTCTCAGATCGGCTTTCACAAAAGAAAAGTTGGGATGTTTTTCCAGTCTAGCTAGGTTTTCTTGTTTCCAGGATATATTGTAATAATCATTAATTTCATCCAGACCAATAACTTGGTGACCAGTTGCTAAAAGTCTTTCTGCAGTGTGTGAAGCGATAAAGCCAGCGACTCCAGTTAAAAGTATTGTCATTTTTTATTTTCCTTATACCACTCAACTGTTTTTATCAAACCATCTTCAAAATTAATTTTTGATTCAAACCCAAATTCTTTTTTAGCTCTAGATACATCTAGTTTCCTTCTTGGTTGTCCGTCAGGTTTGTCAGTATTAAAGACTACTTTACCTTTATAGCTGACTACTTTTTTGATTGTTTGTGCTAGTTCTCTAATCGAGATTTCAAAGCTAGAACCCAAATTTACTGGCTCAGCATTGTTGTATTTTTCTGTCGCCAAAACAATCGCTCTAGCAGCGTCTTCGACATATAAAAACTCTCGAGTTGGTTTACCGGTACCCCAGATTTCTACACTGGGATAGTTTTTATCTTTAGCTTCCACAAACTTTCTAATTAAAGCTGGAATGACATGAGATGATTTGGGATCAAAATTATCACCTGGGCCATAAAGATTAACTGGTAATAAGTAAATAGAGTTAAAGTTATACTGTTGTTTATATGCCTGAGATTGCACTAACAACATTTTTTTGGCTAAGCCATAAGGAGCATTGGTTTCTTCCGGATAGCCATTCCATAAATTTTCTTCTTTAAATGGGACTGGCGTAAATTTTGGGTAGGCACAGATAGTACCAATGCCAACAAATTTTTTTACTTTCGCTTTTCTCGCTTCTTCCATGAGATGAATACCCATCATCAGGTTGTCATAAAACAATGTTCCAGGGAATTCTTGGTTATAACCAATCCCACCGACATTAGCAGCCAGGTGAATCACAATATCAACATTTTTGACTAATTTGGCACAGACTGATTTTTCTCTCAGATCATAGTCTTTTGATCTAGGAACAATGATTTTTTTAGGTTTTTTGGTTTCGATTAACTTGACCAAGTGAGAGCCCAAAAAGCCACTGCCACCTGTTACCAAGATAGTTTTATTTTGCCAAAAATTTGTCATATTTATTTAATTTCCAAATTTATTTTATTACACTTAGTTTATTCAATCTTGTTTCTAAACCACCATCTCTTATCACCCATTTAATACAAAATTCACTTCGAGTTAATTTTTCTATAGCAAAAGTTGATCTTTGACTATTATAAACATAGCTATTAAGCTCACTACTAGCACAGAGCTCACTATTAAATATTACATAATAATTTCTACTATCAATAGGTGAAGCAATAAACTGAGGCAAAACTTGGGTTTTTAGATAAATTTCTTCATACCGATCACTGGCTGTTTTTTCTTTACTACACTCACTGAGGAGTTCTTCTTCCACCACTAAGTAACCATCAATATTCTGTTCCAAAACACTACAATCACTCGTCCAAGAGAAGTTTTCAAAGTTGTAATTACTGTAGACACCTTGTTTAAATTCTGGCACTAACTCAGCTAGTTTTTCTGATTTTAGTTCATCTTGATAAAACAAATAGGCTCTAAAACCTGGATAAGGGTTTTTAGTTAAAACTGTCACCATTTTTTGATTTTCTTGAGCTAGGTTTAAGTATTTAGCCAGTAATCTTTCTTTAAAAAAGTAATTATCGGCAGAATAGACTGGGTAATTATTTTGAAAAATATAAAAAAAGTAACCAAAATTAATCAACAGACTCCCAACAGTTATTAATTTCAAAAATGAGCCAAGTAAACCCTGCAGGGAAAATAAGTGGTACCAACCAGTGGCGATAAAAATTGCTAATAAGGGGAAAATCAGACCAGCTCTCAAAGCTGTTGATGTCCCTTGGTGAAGTGCTGCTGGCAGTGGAGCAACTAATAGTAATGTTAATAGTAAATAAAAAGTATTTTTATGTTTTTGATGTAAAAACCAGCCACCAATAAAAATCAGTGGTAATTCAATCAAATAAGCATACCCAGTTTGAAATAAAGAAAATAAAACTGTTGAATCAGTACCAGTAATAAATAAATTAGTGGGATTAAAAGTAGCCAGATATCTAATACCGATTTCTCTAGCTAACACGGTATATTTATTGATTAATAAACTAGTCATTGGTGTCAAAAAGCCTAGTTTACGACTAGAGTTAACTAGTTCCGCCAAAAATTCTTGATCCAAAAAAATTAACTCGGCTTGACGATCACCATAGCCACTCATTGAAGTTAAAAACTTAATCACCAATAGAAGCATTAAGCCACCAAAGATTAAATATGGCTGGGTAAGTTTTACCTTGGTTTTTTTATCGGCAAGCCACCATTGCCAAACGAATGGGATCACTACTAATAATGGCATAATTAATTTATAACCATGATAGGAGTAAAAACCGACAAAATATGCAAAAAATGAACCAATTGCCAGTAAAATAGCCTGAGAAGTTTTTTTCGTTTCAGCTAAACTTATTAACCAATAAATACCCAAAAGATAAAACATTAAAGCATTGGGCGCTTCATAAGCGGTATGAGCAAACAAAATACTCCAAGGACTAAGTGAGAAAACCAAACTACTCAGTAAAGCTAAAGCCTTGTTCTTGCTGATTTTTTCAACTAATAAACCAATAATCAAAACTGTCAATGAACTAAAAAGCACCGATAGAATCCTGGCATTGAATAAATTCAAGGGCAAAAATTTGAAAACGAACGCTTGTAAAACTGGAAATAATTCAGAAGTTAAAGTTTCTGTAGCTATCGGTGACAATGAAGTTGGTTGCCAAGTCTGAGTCAAATCAGACCCAGTCAACGCAATCATTTTGCCATTGAGCACATAATCTAGTTCATCATGGGAAATCGCGACCGGATTGTTAGTTAAATTTAGTAGTCTGAGGCCAAAGGCAAAAATAATAATTAAGCTCAAAAACATCTTAAAAGACTTACCACTCAATTTTTCATCAAGTCGCACCAACTTTAACATTTATTAATTTCTATTTCTTAATTTTTTGCTTTATACCACTCAGCTACTTTTTTAACGCCTTCTGCAAAACTCACCGTTGGCTCCCAACCGAGTTTTTCTTGAGCTTTTTTATAGCTCAAAGAACTAGTTACTTGTTCACCTGGTCTGGCTGGACCATATTCTTTTTCAACTGATAGACCAAGTTCCTTGACCACAGCATCAAACACCTCATTAGTACTAATTTCCGTAGTAGTCCCAATGTTTAGTTCACCGACAAACTCAGTTTCCAAAGCCAATAAATTAGCTTTAACCACATCAGCCACATAAACATAATCACGAGTATGAGTGCCATCGCCATTGATCACTGGCGTTTTACCAGCCATTAACATCTCGGAAAAAATCGCCACCACTCCAGATTCACCGTGAGCATTTTGACGTGGGCCATAAACATTGGAGTATCTCAAGGAAACAAATGGAATACCATAAAGTTCATAGTAATAGTTCAAATATAGCTCTCCGGCTCTTTTGGAAATACCATAAGGAGATAAAGGCTGTTCTTTCATGGTTTCATCAAAAGGGGTTTGCTTATTGCCATACATCGCTCCACCAGTGGCAGCCATAATGATTTTTTTGACACCCACATCTTTGGCCGCTTCCATAATGTTAAGCAGACCCAAGATGTTATTTTCGGCATCAAATTGAGGATTTTTGACTGAATAACCCACCTGAATATGAGCAGCATGATGATTAATTACATCTGGTTTTTCCGATCTAACGATTTGTTGAATCTTGGCCATATCAGTAATGTCGGCTTTGATAAACTTAGCTTGATCATTCACGTACTCAGTTTTGCCGGTAGATAGATTATCCACTACAACCACTTCATGACCAGCTGCCACATAAGCATCAACTACATGAGAGGCAATAAAGCCAGCTCCACCTGTCACTAAAATTTTCATAAACTTCCTTTCATTTCTTATGTACTCAAGCTACCCAATAGCCTTGAATAAACAGCAATGTGTTTATTATAAGCAACAATAGGCTCAGGGCTAGCAGAGAAAGTTTTTTAGCTTTATTTTCATTTATCCACTCGGCTAATAAATAGTAAATTGGCCAGGCTACCATAATATATCTAGGCATACTCGAAAATGTGCCAGTCAGAGTAGGCACAGTAATCACTGTTAAAGCAAAAAGCAAATAAGCAAGTCTAATTTTTTTCCAGTTAAATAACAGTATGGCAAACGCACCAAGAGAAAAAACAAACTCTTGGAGATAGGCATAAAACTTCCAATCGATCGGTGTCGTGGTAAAAATTTTGAGGTAACGCCAAATGACTTGTGGTAGCAAAATTAAATCTTCTTGCCTACCAGCACCGAATTCACTTTGCACCTTAAAAAAGTATAGAGGGTCATGGAAAAATTGATTTAAATAAAGCATATAGGTCAACAAGCCCAAAGTAGAGCTAGAAATAGCTACTACTTCACGCCAGTTAGTTTTTAGTTCTTTAACTAAATTTTGCCGATTTAGTTGGAGGTTTTTACTTTGCCACCATTCAATTAGTAGAGCTGGCCAAATAGCGATCCCCACCACTCTTGTTGCTGAAGCTAATGCTCCAAATATCCCAGCCAACCACCAATTATTTTTTTTCGCAAAAAGGAAACTGGTTAAAATTAAACCTAAAAATAAGCCCTCGTTATATAGTGCCGCCAAAAATAAACTATTAGGAAACACTAATAATAAGGTAATTGTTAACCAGCCAATTTTGGTGGACTTTTTTAGCATGACTGTTACAAAATAAAAAAATAGTAATACTAATAAATAGGTCGTAAAAAATTGCAGTAATAAGGTCATCAAGAAAAAATACTGCCCAAATATGGCTTTTAGCAAGCTCAATATCAAGGGAAAAACTGGAAAAAACGCCTGAATTAGGCCAGTTCCCAGATAACCTTTGTCAGCAATGGTCAAATAATGGACACCATCAAAATTCGCCCATGAATATAACCAGCGAGCTACATTTAACTTTGCCAAAATTTCACTGCTATACGGGAAACTAGGATCATAGTTCAAAAAATGATCAGCAAAAAAACCAACTAAAAATAAAATCAAGCGCCAGCTGATGACTAAGTAAAGTAGTTTTTTCCAAGGTAAATTTTTCACTTTTTGATTTTTAAATTAGCTACTTCGTGTACAACAAACCACAAAATAATTGCTCCAGCCAAAGCACTCAGAGTATTGCCTAAAATTCTCGGCCAAGTTCTTTGGGTAAACTCTGTCTGAACTTCATAACTACCTGGTTCTAACCAATAACCAATTCTGCCTTCAGTTTCACTCATCGTCGCATACTCAATAGCTTTATTATTGACCGTGGTTTGCCAACCAGCAAAGTAGAAAGTTGGTTCAAAAATCAACGATCTTTCTGTGACAACTAAAGCATAGCTTCGTTTTGTGCCAGTCCAACTTTCAACAGTTATTTCTGCACTACCAGTCGCAACCCGAGGCGATGGGGACCAATCAACAACCAGTTCTGTCACTGGGGTAACCGCATAGCTAAAACCAATCGGCATATTTTCATTCGCGGTACTGGTACTTTGGCTGAACAAATCATAGTCAATGGTGTTGCGATGAAAGTAATCAGCCGGCTGAAATCTTAAAACAGCCACCAATTGCAGCATAAAAATACCAATGAATAAATAACGTAAACTAACTGCTCGATCTAATAAAACTGTAATCAGGGGTAAAATAATCACTACTAAATATAAACTTAATCTCCAAGGGAATTGAATAAACTGGACTAGTGGTAAAGCTTTCCAAAATTGATAACTAAAATTGGTTTGCAAGAAAAATAATAACCAACCCATGATCAAACTTAACCATAAATATTTACGTTTTAAAGATGGCTTTCTGATTCTCATAACTAAAATCGTTCCCAAGATTAAACCGACTAAGCCACTTAAACCAACCGCAAAGCTCAGAGTATCTACTGGAGTGGGAAACGAATAACCGAACTGTAGTGGGGCACTAATTAATTGAGCCAAAGTAGGGAAGTGTTGACTAAATTGTCCACTTAGATCAGCATTGTCCAAAATTACTTGGTTCTTCTCTGCCAGCGCTGGCAACCAAAACCACAAACTCAACCCCAGAGATAAAACTCCTCGCCAAATTAGTCTTCTCCAGCCCACTCTATTTTTACCCAAAATAACTAAACTATAAATTAACCAAAAACTACCACCAAATAATACCGAGATATTATGTGATAACAAAAATGTAGTCATTACCCCACTACTCAACCAATAAGGAACTTTTTTATCTTCATGAAATTGATGAGTTAGCCATAATAACCAAGGAAATAATGCCATCGCCCATAACTCGCCGATATTTCCCCTGACATAAATCAAATTAACTGTAAATGGTGCTAACAACCAACTAACTATCGTCAGTAATCTGAGCTGCCAATTACCTAGTTTCAACACTGTTAACCACTGATAAATTCCCCAGCAACCCAACAATACAGCACTAATCATTAGGACTTTAAAAGTCAATTCATAAGAGATCCCCAAGATACTAAAGGGAACAGATAAAATATTGGCGAGTGGATAGTTGTAGTTAAAAACAGGGTAACCGTAGTGGTTATTCAAATTAGGTGCAAATCTTGGTGGGAATTGCCCCTCTTTTAGGGCAATTTTGTAGTTTGCAAACCGAGCTAGGTGGTTCTCCCCATCATGGGTATATGGTATGCCGGCATGAAAATATGGTTTAATCAAAGCATAGATTGGCCAAAATAAAATTAAAATGGTAATTAGTAGAGATTTTTTCATGATTTAACCATTAGACTTTCATAAACCGTAATAGTTTCAGTAGCTGTTTTTTCCCAAGTAAAGTTTTTTTCCCATTTACTAGCTGCTGAGATTAATTTATTTCTCTTAGTTTCAGACATTTCTAACACTGTCTCAATGTTTTCAGCAAAATCTTCAGCATTAGTGCCACTATAAATTACAAATTCATTACCAACTTCTTTAAGAGAAGAATTTTTACCGCAAATAACTGGAGTTTTACAGCGCATTGCTTCTAGCAATGGTAAGCCAAAACCCTCATATAAAGATGGTTGAACATAAACCAGAGCCCCAGAGTAAATTGAAGCTAGAGTTTCATAATCATCAGTCAAAATATTTGGTACAAAATGAACTCGCTCAGTTACATCACTTAACGCCAACTGAGCAGTAATGGCTTGCCACTCTGGAATTTCTTGTTCAACAAAATTTTTCCCCACACAAACCAAATGAACGTGTCTAGGTAAATATTTAAGTGCCTTGATCAATTGGGGAACATTTTTATTGTAGTTAATATCACCTACATACAAAACATAGGTTTTGGGTAAGTTTAACTCTTTACGTACCTCATCAGCATGGTGTTCGGTTACTGGCTCTAAAAATGGATTAGCGGCCAGATAGACCACATGAATTTTTTCTGCTGGCACGCCTAAATAAAAAATAATATCTTTTTTTGAGGCAAAAGAATCAGTAATGATTGCATCAACTTTTTTTAAAGCTAGTTTTTGTCTCATAAAATTCAAAGTACCTCGTTTACCTGGAGGATACTGCTTGGGAAAAAGTAGCGGAATTACGTCATGAATAGTCACAACGGTCTTTCCCCTCTTTAAGAAGGGGAGAGTTGGAAAAAATAAATCAAAAAATGGATAATGAGTAATATCTTGATTTTTAATTTCATCTAAACCGGAACGGAACACTTCTAT
This sequence comes from uncultured Pseudomonadales bacterium, assembly GCA_964412775.1. Classification (GTDB taxonomy): domain Bacteria; phylum Patescibacteriota; class Microgenomatia; order UBA1400; family PJMF01; genus CG2-30-36-39. Next base: position 93,274 of record CAYPPX010000003.1, read on the forward strand.
TGTTGGATTTTTTTCCAACGCCTCGGTTAAAAATCTAGTATACATTCCTACCCCACGAACAGCATGGCCAGAAGATAATGGTTGAACATTAATCAAAACTTTAGTCATGAATTTTGCTGGAGCTCCCACAGCTTAAGATAGGCCACCGTAAAATGTAAACCACTCATCAAGGCGAACACAAAACCTGGATAACCATCAATATAACCACGGTGTCTGAAATAGAGTTTGGCAAAAGTCCAAAGCGGTAACCAACCCATATAGTAACAACAAGCTAGAAAATTAACCCTTTTACCTTGGTCAAACCATTGTTGAGCTTTAAAAGAAGTATAGGTATTAAATTTACGCATGTAATCAGTAAAACTAGGGTTAGAGTAGTGTAACAAATGACCCTCTGCCCAACCAATTTCACCATCGACTTGCATTTGTTCGTGAACATCTTGTTGTGGTAATTTAGCTTTCCCAGCTAGGTATAAACGAATCACTGCGTCAGGATACTGACCACCTTTAGATAACCATTTACCTAAAAATAAGTTTTTGCGTGGTAACCACCAAGCGACTGCTTTGGTTTCAGTAGTTTTTGCTAATTTTAAAATAAATTTTTTAAGATCTTTATCCGCTACTTCATCTGCATCTAGTTGTAAAATTAGTTCACCTGTCGCCTCATCCATGGCTAGCTGTTTATTAATATGGAAATTAGGTTTATTGGTAGTCTTAATGACTTTGGCTTGATAATCTTTTTTAGCAATCTCACGAGTAGCATCGGTGGAGCTACCATCAACTACAATAATTTCATCTGCGAAGTCTTTTACCGAATCAAGACACCTGGCAATGTTTTTTTCTTCATTAAAAGTTGCTAAAACAACAGAGATTTTTTTCATAAACCAGTTAGCCTCCAACCATTAATTCGCCATTCTAATAAGATTTTTTCCGCTGGTACTCGATCACCACTTTTGGCAATAAAATGATAATTGGTTACTTGTTGACCATATCTAAAACCTATTTTATCTGGAAGTTGGCGAATATTGGTGGCAAAATATTCTTCAGCGGGTATTTTCAAATACCAAGCAAGTAAAACATATTGATAACCGTCTGGATCAACAATCGCTACTGCCGTTTTCTGTGGGTTCTGTTTTTCGATTAACTGAATCATGTCATTAAAACCTGGCATAAAAGTTAGTTGATGCTTCGGATAAATAATAAATAACTGCTGTAAATGCCATAAAGTTTCAATCCAGATTAATAAACTAAACATCAGCCAAAAAATTTTTTTACTTGGCCAGAAACTTTGTTCAAATAACCAACTCATACCTTTGACTGCCCACATCACCCAAAAAATAAAAAATAATAAACTTCTGGTCGCATGTGGCGAATCAACTGTAATCACTGATGGCCCCAAGGTAGCAATAAATAAAAAGATGTTAGCCAAATTAAACCTGGTTGTTTCTGTTAAATCTTTAAATTTAAGAATTTTTTTCCAACCAGTTTGCCAAAGTTGTTTAATAGTCAAAATAATACCCAACCACCCAAACCCATAAACCATAAAAGTCAAATGTCCCCAGGTAGGTAACCGATGCCAAGCATGACTGTCACCATGAGTAACTAAAAAGTAAGGACTAAAAGATTGCCAGAATCTTGTCCACATCAACCCCAACCAATAAACATATTTGTTGCCTAGTAACCATAGTAAATTAGGCTGTAAACTCTCGCGATAAGCAATCCAATTACTCCAAACAGTTTCATCAGTAAAAATTGCGATACCACTTTTTTGACCAGTTAGAGAAATAAAAATCTTGGTGGTAATAATAAAAATTACTGCCACACTAACCATCAGCCACCAAGCTTCTGAATTTCTTTTTTTAGGTTTAGTCGGATAAATTAAATAAAGGTAAACTAATAGAAATGGTAATAACAACCAAGGCGTATTGTAAGTAAAAACGGCTAGAGTTAGAACTACAATTAAACTCATGACTAGTTTTGCTTGCCATTTTTGAGTCAGTAAAGTAATTAGCCATAAAGTTGTAACCATCAAAGTCAAGGCAATATTCGCTTCATAGGCCATTCTGGAGTAAAAAATCGAGACCGGTAATAAGGCAATTAACCAAGCTCCGACTAGTGAGAATTTTTCAGTAATTTTTAAAGCTTTTAACCATAAGTAAAAAACTAAAATTAATAAAGTTCCAGCTAAAGCTGAAGGTAATCTTACGATCAAGTCGGATAAGCCAAAAACCTTGAAAAATGGGATCAAAATCCAAGAATATCCTGGTAATTTGTAGTCACCAAATGATTCCAAAGCCAGTGGCCAAACTCTGCCCCATTCATCTCTACCAGTTTCGGAAAGTAAATAAGCATTGTAAGCCAGAGCTGCTTCATCACGATTCAAAATCACTGGTAAATTTTCTAGCTTGTAAAATCTCAAAGCGAAACCAATGATGATTGCTAACAGTAATAACCAGTGTTGTTTAATTAATTTCATCATTGTTCAAAGTATATAATCGCCAATGGCGTTTCGCCATCAACGGTTGTGATTGTTTTATACCAGGTTGGTTGTACTGGAGAAAGACTAAGTTGTTTGTCAACCAATTCCTTTTTACCAGCTACAATTGTTTTTGGTTCAACAGTTTTAATTTTTGCCCAATCAAACTCATGTAATCTTACATTATCGATCACTTGCGGTTTATAGTTATTAAAAGTTATGTCTTGATATGCTGAAACTGGGATTTGATAACCCATTAACCAGAGGTACCAGACATTATCAAAAGGTTCAATCCAAATCATATCAACTTGATTTTTGTTTTCAGCCACAATCTCAGCCAATTCTTTATAACCAGCTTGCCAGCTAGCCGCTGAGTTTGTTGGATAGACTTTGAATAAGTAATCAGCAAATAAACTAACTACTAAAATCACTAAAGAAACTAAGCCTAGGTTCAAAACTAACTTAAATTTTTTCAAAAATTGCCAATTATTTAAGTCTGTAATCAGCCAATAACTACCCCAAGCAATTACTAAAGATAATGGCACTAAAGCATTTAGAGTTCTCAACGCGTGAGGAGTTGTTTCTGGCACTGAAGCCGGTAGTAAAGCCATTACCCACCAAATTAAAAATAATAAACCTTGTCGCCAATATTTAGGAAAGAATTTATACCAACCATAAATAAAACTAGGTAAGAAGATCCATAAAAATAGACCGTGTTGACCGGTACCATGACGTAAATTAGGATCACCAGCTAAAAATAGGAAATCAGCCGACATGTTATCAGCATAATTTTGCGCTAGTTCACGAGCAATTAAAACATAAGGATGATAGGTAATTTTATCTAACAAATTATTGCCAGCAAGTAACTTGTATTGGTTACTCACTACTGGCCAATTTTCTTTATTTAAGACAGAAATAGTACTCAGGCGAAATTGATTACTTACTTCGTAAAGAGGAGAGTTGTACATTGGTTTTAAACTCACTAAATAAATAATTAAGGGTAAAACTAAGAAGCCACAGGTTATCTTGAGATAATCTAAAAGTGATCTTTTTACTTTAAAATCAATAATTAATAACAAAGTTACCGCTATCAGTAGCACTGGCCAAATAAATCTAACCGAAAAATAAGTATAAGTAGCCAAACCACCAACTAACGCGGCTAAGCTACTCCACTCTCCCCACTTTTGTTTTTTGAGCATCAGCCCAACACTTACCAAAACTAAAAATTGAGCCACATGCCCCTCAAAAGCAGTTCTAGAAAACATCACTGACCAGGGGGCAACAGCAATAACAGTTATTACTGCTAAACGTAACCAAGTTTGGTTTTTGAATTGAGGAAAAAGTTTCTTAATTAGTGAACCAGCTAATAAAATTGTGCTGATACCAGCAATGGCACTTGGTAACCTAACTGCCCATTCATTTATCCCAAACAATTTGATGCTCAAACTTGCTAACCAAATATAAACAGGCAGCTTATAGTCGCCATAGGATGGAAAAATAGCCTGCCACATCGAGTTGCCATGCATATCCTGACCAGTCTCAGCGATAGCTTTAGCATCAACCAAGATGGCCATTTCATCCCAATATAAAGCCACTGGTACAACTCCAAGTTTGTAAAATCTCAAGAAAACAGCCACTAATAGCAAAATTACGGACAGAAAAATCGGCCATTTTTTCATAACACTATCGTAACAAAAAACTTGTTACATTTCCTCTGGTGTTTGCACACCCAGTAAACCCAAACCATATTCCAAAACATTAGCAGTTGCTTGAGTCAGAACAGTTCTTCTTTCTCTGGCATCAGAGTTTTCAGCATTAATAATTTGGTGAGTATTATAAAAAGCATTAAAACGTTGAGCCAATTCAAAAAGGTAACCAGCTAAGTGATGAGGGGCAAACTCAGCGGCTGCTTTTTCTACTAACTCAACAAAACGATCTAAATGACGAGCTAAATTTAGCTCAACAGCATCTAATTTCCAAGAATCATCACCAAAAGCTGGTGAAAACTCTTCTAGAGCGGCTTTTCTCAACACACTTTTGGCTCTAACAGCCGCGTATTGAACATAAGGGCCGGAATTACCCTTCATACTGAGAATTTCATCCCAATCAAAAATAATATCGCGACTGGTTTCACTTTTGAGATCATTCCATTTCAAAGCACCAATGGCCACAGCATCGGTAGAACTCATTAATGAAGAAGGTCTTAATGTTTTTGGTCTATTTGATGATCTAGAAATTACTTCTGTGTCTTTAAACTCTAAAGTATGTTTTGACATTAAACGAGCTCGTTTTTTGGCTTCATCAATTACATCTTCCAACCAAATCACATTACCTTTTCTAGTCGACATTTTTTTGTCTTTAAAGCGGTATAAACCATGTTTTACATGAACTCTTTGGCCTGGTTGATACCAACCCATGATTTGTTCGACGGCATAGATCTGTTGAAAATATAAAGCTTGTTCAGCACCGACTTCATTCACAATTAAGTCTGGTTTTTCTTTTTTCAACCTATAGTAATCAGTGGCAAAATCTCGAGTGGAATACAAAGTAGCGCCATCTTGCTTCAACACCATTAGTGGCGGATATTGATCATTTTCAAAGAAAATTAATTTTGCACCATTTTCACCTTCAGCACAATGAGCTCCATTAGTTACTGCATCCTCTGGAGTAAGCTTAGACTCTAGCAATTTAACTACTTCAGTCATTTTATCTTCAAAAAATGACTCACCGTAACCTCGACCATTATTTTCTGAAAAAGATACTCCTAATTCACCATAAATTTGTTGAAATTCTTGCCAAGATAAATCAATACACCATTGCCATAATGCTTTGGCTTCTGGATCACCTTCTTCTAGTTTTTTAAACCAAGCTCGACCAGCATTTTCAATTTCTGGTTCTTTTTCAGCCTCATCATGAAATTTAACATATAGTTGAACTAACTCTTTAATTGGTCGGTCTGACTTTGCAATTTCTGCTTGTTTACCCCAAGTTTTAATTGCATAGATTAATTTACCGAATTGAGTACCCCAATCACCAAGATGGTTATCTCTCAAAACCTGCCAACCAATCGCTTCATAAAGATTAGCGATCGCATCACCAATAATTGTCGAACGTAAATGACCCACCGTAAACGGCTTAGCAATGTTGGGTGAAGAATACTCAACGATTACTTTCTTGGCTTTATTTTTTGTGGTTAATTCTTTAAATAAAGCTTGAGGTTTAGTTTCAGCTAGTTTAATTGTCTGGGTGCGAAAATATTCATGAGCCAATTTAAAGTTAATAAAACCTGGTCCAGCAATCTCAATCTGCCAAACTTCAGGCAATTCAGCTAAATTACTTTTCAATTCACTAACAATCTTTTCGGCTAGGGCTCGAGGATTATTAAAACCTTCAATTTGCTTGCAATATTGTAAAGCAACATTAGTGCTCCAATCACCATGATTTTCATCGGCTGGATGTTCTAAGTTAACTCTGGGATTAGTAATCCCTAAGTTTATTAAAACAGCATTGATTTGTTGATGTAATGAATTAACTAACATACCTACTCAGATTATATCGTCTAAGAGGTCGACAAGAAAGGGTAAAGATAAAAACTTAATTAAATTTTTACCATAATTTATGGTAGGAAAAATCTAAAGTTAAAAAGGTTTAAGACGAGAAATAGTTGTTTTTAGACTCTTAAACCCTGGTAAAGCAAACGTGAAGGGGAAACAACAGTTGTGTCTCCCCTTCAGTTTTTATTCAATTGTTAGCCAGGAAGAACTGCTTATTCAGCAGTCAACCACATGGCCAGCGGTGGCTTGAAACCAGCAGGAGCAAACCTTTGGTCGCCAATCCAGATACGGGCAAAGTTGCTAGCTCCACCCTTTTCATTGTCCAGATAGAGCTGACTGGATGGTTTACCCTGCAGGGTTTGGCGGCTGAACATCAGTTCCAAGTAGGCATTCGCCATACTTACTGCCCAAGCCTCTTTTTCGGTGGCATTACTGCCACGAAGAGAAGTGTAGACATACCCAGAGCCATTGACCATGCCTGCGGGACAAACCTCGGCGAAGTTAAATTTCTGCCCGGGGTTAACGAACACCTGGAACACACTGCGTTGGTCCTTGATACCGGGGTACTCAGGCTTGCCCTTTTCACAGGTAATCATGAATGAAGCAAATTGCGCTTCATCCAGCCAGATAACATCAGGCTGGGTCTCGGCCTTTTCTGCCTCCAGGATCATGCCTTTGAGGGAGACGAATGTCGACTGGTACCAATCTGCATTGGCAGTAACATCAGTCCAGGTTCCTAGTGGGGCTGTGTAGTAGCTCCATCCTTCAGGCAAGCCGCGCTTAACCATTCCAGGCAACATTCCGCTGATTTCCAATGGTGAGTAATACAGCGAATCATTGGGAAATAAATCCGCTGCCGCTGCAAAAGCGTCGCCACGGTCATCACCAGGCTTCAACTGCACCAAAGTCAATTTGTTGTCCTCGCTAATAGCTGGGGCTTCCAGCTGGTAGTTTGGCGCAACAATGACTGTTTTTCCCCCAGCATTCAGTAGCGTCCAGGCATTATAGGGGCCCAAGACGTCATTGAAGTTGTAGGTATTGATGGCGCTGGTTGGAGTTGCTGATGGAGTTCCAGTTGGCAAATCAGTCGCTGTCAAAGCGACCACCGTCCCCTGTTCCGTTCTGGTGGGTAACGGTGTTGCCACATCTGGCGTTGAAGTAGGCTCTGGCGTATTGGTAGCCAGACTTGGGGTCTGAGCGCCAAGTTGACAGCCACTCAGACAAACCAGCAACAAAATCGTGATGAAGATGCTGGTTTTGGGGTAGTTTGTGAACATAGTTCACCTCTTTCTCCAAAGTTTGAGTCATGAACAAGTCCTGCCCATGCCAGCCACCCTTTGGGAGTGACTAGCTTGGCAAGACTTGACTATTTCTCGTCTTGTTAAAGAACTTCACTTGCCCCAAATTAGAACCGCAAAAAAAGAAGGCTCCACTTGAGTAAGTGAAACCTCCATTATATCGCGTCCTTATAACTTTTTCAACTGGACTATATTTTATAAACTATTTCAATAATTATTCTTTAATAATTTGTTCATCTGGATGAATAACAAATTCTTTCATCATGGCAGCAATAATACTTAATAATACTGCCATATCGCTTTCAATAGTTTTATCTTCTTTTAATGGAATTAATTCTTCTCTCAGAAAAAAATTGCTTAAACAAACAATCATTCCCGGATCATCTAAATCTTCAACTCGATCAACTATGGCCATGAGTGATTCATATTGAGCACTCAGCCCTTTTTCTTTCATGACTCCAGCTAATTTTTCAGCTGCGGCTCTTAATCCTTGTTCGCTTCCAGGCATAAACGCTCTTTCTCGGCAGGTTAATATTGAGTAATTATACCCCCAAACACAAAATGTTGTATATTTTTGAAAAAATTTATAAAAATCAGGTTGTTTCAGCCTGTTTAAGCTTATTTGCCAATTCAGCCATTAAGTCAGCATAAGTATCAGCGTCTATCTCTTGTAGAACGATAGTCACTTCAGCAATTTCCAAAAAACTGATAAATTCTTGCAAAGAATAAACATTTTCATTGTAGTCAAGCCACCATAAAAAAGTTGTCAAACTATCAGCCAAATGACGATCAAGTAGTTCTGCAACTAACTTTTCTGTTTTTAATCTTAAACTAGTCTTTTCTCTTGGTTCAATCATGATTATTTTTTGGCTGTTGATGTTTCTTCTGCTAAAACATCAGCAACTAATTGTGCAAAAAGCTTATAAGTTTCTTCTAAATTAGCTTTAGCTATTTCATCTTTAACTACATCCATTTCAAGCGTAATTTGCAGAACCTGATATAAACGATGGGCAAAATCATAAGAAGCTTTGGTCATTAAACCTTCTAGACAAGTTAAAATCTCGGTCGATTCCCTTGTTTTTCCAGCTTTGGCTAAAGCCTCAACTACCGGCACTAACTTAATAGAAACAACCTCTAATTCTTTACTAACTTCTTCTGGAATTCGACCATTAATCAGTTCTAAATATAGCATTAAGGTTTCAACACTCTTAAAAATTCCCAAATCACTAAGTAAACTTTCATAACCATCCTTCAAAAGCTGAAGCATGGCATGCATTTAGCTTAGAACTAGTTCATCAGTATCAGCAAATTCAACTTGCCAACGCAAGTATTCTGGATTTACTGGCACATCACTCCGACCATCTAAAATTCTAGCAATTGATTGAGCTGCAATAATTGCATCTAGTTTAGTTGGTTTTTTATTAGCTTCTGTCATAAATTTATCTTCAAGCTTATCTATTGACTTAATATTATAAACATATATATTTTATACCATTTTAGATAAAATGCCAGTATATTTTAATACTATAGGATAATAATTATCAGGTCTTTAATTTATTCTGTCACTTTAACCAACCAAGTTTCATTTGCAAAATTAGCCGTAATAGCTGGAGTTTTAGTCACTTCATTTAGAGTATTAATAAACTTAATGTTTTTAAATTCTAAAAATTCAGCTTGATCTTTTTTAACTACTTGATTGGCGACCTGAACTTCTTCTGGGTCTGTCTTGGTATAAAACCAATAATACATTGCTGGCCTACCCTGTTCTCTCGTAATATAGACTGGTAAATCAGGATTATCACGCTGAAGTTTAGTTACTGCCTCAACCATTTGTTGATAACCCACTTGCCATTCATGATCATATAACTTGGGATAAACATTGAGCAAGTGTCTGTAAAATCCACTAAAAACCACTAAATACAAACCAATAAAAACAAAACCTAGTAAGTAGCTTCTTAAATTCCTTATTTTTTCATTAAAACAAAAAAACTTACTTGCTAAAAATTCATAAACTTCATATAAACCATAAGTTAATAAAATTATAAAAGCTGGAGCTGTAGGTAAAATTCTCAAGGCATGAGGTACTGGCTGAGAAATAGCAGCCGGTAATATTCCAATAATTAACCACCATAAAATAAATAATTTTTTATCAAAAGAAAACTTCTTCAATAATACCCATGAACCAACAATCAAGAATAGCACTTCAAATGGATAAAACAAACCAAAATATTGTGAGGAATGACGAGCAATAGCATCACCACTAATAAACAAAAAATTAGTTGAAAAATGAGCAAAAAACTGGCTAATAATTAATTTAGCAAAAAACCAATAACGATGGAAAACCAATCTTGTCCACCAATCATTATGGTATAAACTTTGGAAATAATTACTTTCACTAATAATTTCTAAATTAGAAAAAATCGTGGTTTCAGCTATTCTTTGGCCAAGCACCGGTGAACCCAAAACCTTAATAAATGGCAACAATAAAAGTATTAAAATTGAAAATATAAAACCAATTTGAAAAAATAATGGTTTTAAAGTTTTGTTAATATTTAGATAGGTTATTAAATACCTAAAACCTAAAAATAAACCCAACATTGGGCCAATTAGTCTGGCCGAGTGATAAATATATATTGATAAAACTAAAAAAATTACACTCCAAATAAGACTTTTAAAATCATGGTATTTATTTTTTAAATCAAAACTTTTCCAACCAAAAGTCACACCCAATAAAATAAAAAAAGTAGCCAAGTTAACCTCCCAACCAGCTCTAGAAAATTGAATTAACCAGGGAGAAATGCTTGCCAGTAACATACCAATCAAAGAAAGTTTTTGTCTAGCTTTTTCAGGTAAATAATCAGTTAATAAATAAATCAACCAACCCAGCACTAAAACAATTAAAGTCCCAGCAATTACCGAAGGCAATCTGACTGCTAAAACATTCAGACCAACTAATTTTATAAACGGCACAATTGCATAAAAATACCCAGCTGGCTTCCAATCACCAAATGACTCAAAAGCCACTAATGGATACGAATTACCATGATGATCTTTACCAGTTTCTAAAATTGAATAAGCATCATAACCTAGAGCCACCTCTTCCCAGTATGGAGCTGGTGGGGAACTAGTTACTTGATAAACACGAATAACCAAAGCCAAGGTTGTAATCAAAATAATGCTAATAATAAATTTAAATTTTGACATTTTTTAGATAGTACTAGTTACTTAAATTTAAATAAATTCTAAACCTTTCACTACCATCACTTCCATAAATAATTTTGTCAGCCTGATCATTTTTACTCAATAAATCATCAGTTTCACTTGCTACGACAATCGTATTTTCTCTCTCCAAATCACCAATCGTTACTTCATCTTTAAATTCATATTTAATTAAAGAACCACCCTGGTACCAAATTGGATTAGTTTTTCTGGCAAATAGTGCATAAATATATGGTTGTCCATAATCGGCAGTAAAAATAATTTTATCAACTGGTTTTTTATTATCCAAAGTTTTTTCATAGGGAATTACAAACTCAAATGCAGCTAAATAACCATCTTGAAAATCTGTTGCACTAGCTTTAGCAAAATTAGTGTAATAACTAAACAAATAACTACTAAATAAGATTAAGTGGGCAACTATAAACATTAAAAACACTACTATTTTGTCTTTAAAATTAGCTAACAACTGTTTCAAGCCCAAGGTTGCTAATAGTAAAAACCCAGGTATAGCCAAAATTCCTCGATTACTATGTGGTACTTCAGTACCTAAAATAGCTGGCAATAAACCCAAGATAATGAAAGTTAAAGCAAAACCAGTCAACTTATCGCGTTTATTTAGCCAATTAAATAAAGCCACTAAAGCCACTAAACCAGTAGTTAAAAATAAAACCCCCCAACGGCCATCACCATGTCGTAAAGTTGTTGTCTGGCCAAAAAATAAAAACTGTGGCGTAAAATGAGCAAAAGTTTGAACAATAATTACTCTAATCAACTCAAAAAAACTTAGACTTTGAGAAAAAATTAGTGTACCTGCACGTTCTAAACCTTTACCAAATAATGAATCATAAACAAAAGGAGCTAAACTAATTAAACCTAAAATTATTGGTGTAATAAATCTTTGCCAATATTTTAATAACTCTGTCTTTCTCTGCCAAACCAACCATAAACCAACTAACGGAACTACTAATTTAGCACTGTGATAACTGTAAATAGCAGCAACGAAAGCAAAGATAAAAAGAATTAACCAATAGTTTTTCTTAGTTTTAATATTCTCCCAAAACTTTAACCAAAAAAATAATCCCCAAATTAAAAAACCCAAAGCCAAACCAGATTCAAAACCAGTTCTAGAATAGTGTAAATGCCATGGAGATAACGTTATTAAACCACCAGCTACAACAGACCAAAAATTAGCTAATTCCTCTTTTTCTCCCGCTTCTTTGAATAAAGCTTTAACTAATAACATCAGACCTAAAACTGTTAACACCCCGAAGAAAGCAAAAGGAAATCTTACTCCAAATAAATTTAGACCAAAAATAAAAGTGAAGAAACCATTTAAATAAATGGCCAAAGGAGCTTTGTAATCACCAAACGACCAAAAAGAAATTGGCAACTTTTTTAACCATTCATCTCGACGTGTAGTAAAAATAGCATAACCATTATAACCAATAGCAGCCTCATCCCAAGTCATACCGTGAGGCACAACTCCCAATTTATAAAACCTCAATACTGTAGCAATCAATAAAATAATCAATACACTCCAAAAAAATTGGCGTTTAGTTAAAGAAAAATTAAAATTCAATAGTTTTTTCATGAATTCATTACTAATAACCAGTATGGTTTCCATAAAATATGGGCCACTTTTTGCCAGAAATTAGCATTTTTCCAAACGAACTTATTAGCATTAGTCCAGCTCATTTTTTCCATTTTTCGCTTACCAAAAACTGAAACATTGGTGGTCTCATGGTTATGATCAACTACTGCCTTTTCTTCAAAAATAACTTGCCAGCCTTTTTTTCTAGCTTGAAAAGACAAATCAATATCTTCCCAATAAGCTGGATAATATAAATGATCAAAACCACCCAACTCTAAAAATTTTTGTTTATCAAATAAACCACTCCCACCACTAACCCAAGCAGTTGGCCCTGTTTTGAGGTCATCACCCGCTGAATGAATAAACATGCCTCGTTCAAACCAAAGCTTATTTTTACCTTTTTTTTCACCATGCTCTATTTCTAAAGGCCCAACAGCAAAAACGTTTTTATCTTTAAAATGAGGTAATAAATTGTTGACACATTCTTTGTGTGGAGCTACATCATTATTAATTAAAAAAATCAAATCATGTTTGGCTACTTTGACTCCACGATTAGAATTTTCTGCAAAACGTTGATTCTCATGGTTGTATAACAACACCACATCAATTTTCTTTTTACCTTTAGAAAAGTAACCATGATAGGCATCTACTCCAGCCATTGGCGCTTGAGTTTTTTTCATGGAAAATTCTTTTCTCATCCAAGGTACTGTGTCATCTGGTCCAGTATCTTCAACCACCACTAACTCATCACCTGTCTCTAAATTATCAAACAAAGCTGGTAAATACATTTCCATTAATCTTTTACCATTGTAAGTTGGAATTACTGCTGAGATACCAGGTCTTTTCATAAATTACCTCCTTAAAAGTTGATCTCGGTCAACATCTTGCTAATATTCTTGGAAAAATTAGCTTGATCAAAATCATGAATTTTTTTCGTAGCTTGATAAGCTACGGACTTTCTTAAGCCCTCATTATTAATAAGTCTAACAGTCTTTTCAAGGCAATCTTTTTTGTCTAACCATAACCATTCGGTCAATTCTTTACCCAAAACTTCTGGTTGACCACCAGCCTTAATTACAACCGGAACGGCTCCACCAGCCATCGCTTCACCAGTAGAAATTCCAAAGTGTTCCATTCTTTCTGGATACTGATATTGGTCAAAACCAAAACCAGTAGCATGCCAATAAATCGAAGCTTTGGCATACCAATTGTTTAAATCTGAGCGACTAATTTTATGAATCAAGTTAATTGGTAAACCCTTAGCCTTATTTGCCACCTCTTTGGCATAACTTTCATCTTCAACTGAACCAATTAGAACCAGTTGCCAACCTTTAGTTTCTTTTGGATAACTTTTAATTAAATCAGCAAAAAATTCAACTAAAACATCTTGTCTTTTACTGTGAAGCTGACGAAAAAATCGACCGACATGCAAAATTACTTTTTCTTTTTTAATTGTTTGTTGTAAGATTTCAATCTCAGCTACATCCACCATCGGATGATGAACTGCATCGACTTTAACTTGCCAAAAATTCTCAACAATTTTCTTAGTAAAACTTGAATTAGTATTAATAAAATCCCAATTAAAAAGCTTTAAACGATCAATCAATGAGACAGGTTGTCTCATTAAAGGTGTTTGAATATGTAAAATGTTTTTTTTAGCTAAAGTTGGAAAAAAACTCCCATCAGTAAAAGCATAAAGTAAATCAAATTGTTTTGTCCAAAGTAGCTTTTCTGTAAAACTACTGGTTGTCCCCAATGGAGACTTAATTAGTTTTAAATCTTTAATCTCTCGACCAAGAAATTTCTTATAGCGATCATAAATCACTTCAGAACTATCTTTTTCACCCTTTTGAACTGCCAAAGAAACTTCACCATATTTAGCCAATTCAGTCGCCACATCCAAAAAATATTTTTCCCCACCACCGATGTGTTTTGGAAAATATGGAGAGTAAAGACAGATTTTTTTCATTTTATAAATCTTTTTCTTGACTCCAAAGTTTTTTAAGTTCCTCTTCTTTTTTAGCATAACGATCAACCAAAGACGGTTTTTGTTGCAACTCCCAAACCTGAATATAAACAATCATTCGATTAATAGCTTGAACCACTGCTTCTACCAAGCCAGCCATGCCATCTTTATAACCCTTTTTACTGATAGCTCGACGGAAAAACTCCATCAGCCCTTTCCTAAAAAGGGTCAACAAAGTAACTGGTTTTTCACCAGCTTTATAGAGTAATTCTGCTTCTAACTTAGTCCATTCAGCAGATTTTCTGAGATTATCTTCAGTACTACGATGAGTTAAATGGACCAGTGGTGAATGTAATTTAATTACTTCGCCAGTAAAAACTGGGCTTTCATGAATTTGACCAATCCACTCTTTTAGAGCAGTTTTATGGAAAATCCTGGTAACCAAATCATTTTCCCAACCTCCATATTTAAACTCAAAACCGTAGCAAATATTTTCTCGATCAGCTTGCAAAACTTTTGCATTACTAGTTTCTAGTTGAACCATTACTTCTTTAGCAAAAGTGGGTGTTACTCGTTCATCAGCATCAATGTAAAAAAGCCAATCATTTTTGGCGTGTTTCAAAGCTTCATTCCTTTTACGAGCAAAAGACGGATGAGAAAAATTAATTACTCTCGCACCCAAGTTTTCCGCCACAGTAACTGTGTCATCAATTGAACCATTATCAATTAGTAAAATTTCATTACACCAAGAAAGTGAATTAATACAACCAGCCAACATATTGGCTTCATTTTTAGTCAAAATTACGGCAGTAATTGGCGCTTTTTTATTCATATTATTAGGCAATCGGTTGCTTGCCAAAACGCATTAGATAAAAATCCAATACCCCTTTGCGCTCAGCATCATTTCCCTTTAAAAAAGTTTGCACAGAGAATCTCAGGGCAGTCAATTTATTTTTCAAACTACCGTAACGCATTGAGATTAAAATTCTATTTCTTGTCTGATAGTACTGTTGTAACTTGGAACCAGCTCCCCCCGCGACCGAACCACCATTCATATGCCAAACAATTGACTTTGGCACAAAAACAATCTTATAACCAGCTTTTCTTGCTTTTAGACTAAAATCAACATCTTCTGAATAAAGAAAAAACTTTTTATCTAGAATGCCAATGTGTTCAGTGACAACTCTTTTGACAAATAAGGCACAACCAGTAGCAAAGTCACAAGTTATTTGATGATCAAATTGACCACGATCAATCTCATCTACACCTCGGTGATAAGCTACCAAGTTATCTAAATCAACACTTCCTCCGGCATACCACAAAACTTTGCCTTTTTCAGTTCTAGCATAACTTCGACGATGAAACTCAAGTCCTGGAGTAAAATAAATCTTAGAAACAGCAATCCCAGCTTTTGGATCGTCTTTAATGGCATCATAAAGAGCTTGAATACCATCTTTTTCTACCTCAGCATCTGAATTTAACAGAAAAAAATAATCAGTATGATAATGCTTAACCGCATGGCTCATCCCCAAATTGTTACCACCAGTAAAACCCAGGTTGGCTTCACTACGAATTAGCTCAACTCCAGCTTTTTCCAAATCTTTAGCCAACTTAAAAGGTTCTTTAGAACCATTATCAATCACAATTACTTGGTGGTTAAAACCATTAGCCTTAGCATTCACAGCTGATCTAATCGCTAACTCAGTTTCCTTTTGTGTGTTGTAATTAACAATAAGTGTTGTAACGTGTTCCATAGTAACTCCATTATACCCCGAATAATTTGCTAAAAATGCTCGTATTGCCAAAACTCAATTTGTTGATCAACCTGGTCATTTGCTAATTTGTTTAATAATTTAAATCTTGCATGAGTTTGATTGTAACTAGGAATTTCACCACTACTAACTACAAACAACCGATCTTCATCTAGATAATCATCAATATTCCAATTAACCCTTTCAAAATAAATGTTATCCAACCTTTTAACATGTCTAAAACCTTCCTTATCAGCTGGGTAATATTCAAGTCTATTAGCCAAAGTAGCTGGATCAATCTTTAAATGAAATAGGAAATAGATATAGGGTGAAGATTGTTCTCCCTCAACGATAACTTTATCATAATTATCTTTCAAAAAATCTACTTGAAAAGCCAATGGCTTCATTTGCCATGACCAACGCTTAGCATCCAGACTCGGAAAAATAAAATAGTAATGGAATAAAAATTTATAAATAAAATAAAAAAAGCCTATAGCTATAATTAATAATATTGCTAAAAATATTTTTCTAGATATTTTTTGCTTTAAATAACTAAAAATTTCAAACCAACCATAGGCCGATAATATTTCAATGGCAATAAAAGCTGGAGAAAATCTAATCGTGTGATTAGCTTGAAAAGTAATCATTGGGGCTACCATAGCCACTAACAACCATATTCCTAACAAATTTAAGTTTCCAAAACCCATAAATATTTGTACAAGACCAACTACCAGACCAAAAAATACTAGAGGATAAAAATTTCCGAAACCTGTAATATTGTGGGCACCATTATCACCACCTTTCATAAATAAAAACTCAGGAGAAATCATCAAGAAAAAATTACTGGTAACTTGATCGATAAAGCCAGTAAATTTATTTAAAGATAATGTCACAAAAAAATTATTTGGATCAGACAAAATAAAGCGTTTTTTGGCGATTGGTTGGACATAAGCTTCAAGACTAAAAATCGACAAACCACTAAATTTAGTTGAGTTTGCTCCACTAACGCCACTCAAAATTAAAACAATACCAGTTATCATAAATGGGATCGCTACTAAAACTAATTCTTTCCTTAAATTTTTTCCAGAAAAAAACTTTAGCCAAAAATCTTTGTATAACCAAGCAAAACCAAGTAAAAATAAAGGTATAAAAACTTGATAAGCATGGTAACCAAGCATGGTAATTAATAAGCTAGAAATTGAGGCAATTAGTAAACCAATTTTTTTAAGTTTTTGTTCTAAAAATAAAGTCTTAACTTTTAACAACCCCAACAAACCCAGTAGAAAGAAAAACATTGACAGGTGTGCTTCATAAGCAATATGAGAAAAATGGATTGACCATGGCGAAACAGCGACAAATAAAGCTGTAGTCAAAGCCAAATTATCAACCAATTTGTATTTTTTGAATAACTCTTTAACCAAAAAATAAACCAACCAAACAATACCCACTCCAGCCAACATTGAAGGCAATCTCACCACCCATATTTCCAAACCAAATACCTTAATAAATGGAATTAAACTATAAACATATAAGGGTAATTTCCAATCACCAAAAGACTCAATTTGAATCGGCCAATATTGACCATGTTCTTCATGACCAGTCAATAAAATTGAGTAAGCAGTGTAACCTAATGAAGCTTCATCACGATTCATCTCTGCAGGCGCTAAACCTAATTTAAAAAATCTTAAAAAAAATGCCAACAAGACTACAAAATAAAAAAGTTTCTGTTTCATTTAAACTTTTAACTTTCTTCTGATTTGCCAATAAATTTTGCTTAAACCCCTATTATGCCTAACCTGGTAATCAGCCCACCAATAACGCCAAATTTGTTGCATCTTATCAAGTATTTTAGCAAAATCCTCTGGCTTGGTTTCTTTATAACCTAATTCACCCCACTGCTTAAGATAAATTACTGCTTCATAGTTAGCTTGTAAAAGTGATAAAGAAACTCCATGCAAACCTTCTTCAAAACCATTCATCATCAAAGATCTTTTAGCTAATTCATTAGCAAAAACTTCAAATAATTCACTAGAGGAAAAATCATCTTTAGGTGAACTTGCCAAACGCTCTTTAGCCTGAATAGACGTGTAGTGGTTCAATTTAGTTAAAAAATGAGCGATATCAGTATAGTTAGCATGTTCCAAAGCATATTTTTCTTCTGCAGGAAATTTTGCCTGAGTTCCAACCATATCAGGTAAACGGTGAACTCCAACTTGCCATGATACAGCCCCTTTTTTAAAAAGTCTTGGTTGATAATCAGGCCACCAGCCAGTTTTCATGATCCATTTACCAAAAACATAATTTTTTCTTGGCAAATGGTAAATATCAGCACTATGGTCATCATTGATCGTCTTCAGGATTATTTCTTTAAGTTCAGCCTTTACAACCTCATCAGCATCAACCACCAAAATCCAGTCATACTGAGCCTTTGAGATTGCAAAATTCCGTGCCGGATCAGCATAACCCAAATCCTCATAGTGATAGATTTTAGTTTTATATTTTTTGGCAATCGCTAAAGTTTCATCAGTGCTTGCCATATCCACCACAATCACTTCATCAGCAAATTGAACAGATTTGAGAGTTTTGGCCAAAGTTTCAGCAACGTTCTTGGTATGAATTAAAACAGATAATTTTGACATTACAGTTACATTGTACCTGTTATCAGAAATGGTGACAATTATTTGAGTAAAACAACATTTGTTACTGAATATTAATCATTTTTAAGTTTTGCTTTTTTCTTTTCAGCTTTTTCGCTTTTTTCTCTTCTTCTAAGATGGCGATCACTATCATGTCTAAGCAGTGATTTTAATAAAATAGTTAATAGGCCTTCTCGACCATATTCATTAATTAACTGATCTTCAGTTCTCTTTTCTAATGGGGTTCGACTAAGAGACTTTTTTTCCTTCATGGAAAAATGAATTATACCAAGATCTAAAAACAATAGTTTACAAGAAGCAACCTGACGTATTATTCTATCTAAAGCGAAAGTTTTTAATTATGATTAATATTGCTACTAACCAACCACCAACTAGTACTACTAGTGTCCCTCCACAACAACCAATGATGAGCGCCCCTCCTGTACAAGAAGCTTCAGCTCAACAACCTCAACCACCCTTGCCTTCAGAAAAAAAGAAAAGTAATTTTCTACTAATTGGTGGAATTATCTTGGCTATTTTAGCTATTGGTGGTCTTGCCAGTATGTTCTTGGTTCAACAACCTCAAGAAATTCGTCAACAAGCCACCCAGTGTCAAGAGCAATGTCCAGGTAATGATGGAGTTCTAAGAAACTGTACTCCACCAGAATCAGATGGGTCATCCCAAGATAGTACTTGTAATGTCAAAGGTAGAGTTGAGTCGTGTGGTGGCAGAGAGTATTGTTGTCCTTCTCCAGGTGGTGCTTGGACAACCAATATGACTGCTTGTGCTACCCCAACCCCAGAACCAAGTCCAACAGAAATACCTGGTTTATGTTCTAGTGACTCTGTAGCTGACTGTCGTTCTCTTGACCCAGGTGATTATTGTAATAACGGTGCTGGTGAATGTACAACCGATGGCACTAAAGGTGCTGACGATAAAGATGTTTGTACCTGTCAAGCAGAGCCAACCCCCACAACAGAGCCTACTTCTGCTCCAACCACTGCACCTACTACTGCCCCAACAACCTCTCCAACGACTGCTCCAACGACTGCGCCTACTACTTCAGCAACTACAGCCCCGACCGTTGCTCCAACAACAGCCCCTACCACCGCTGTAGCAGCTACCACTGCTCCAACTCAGCCACCATTGCCTTCTCAGCTGCCAGAGACAGGCCCAGCTGACTGGCTAAGAAACCTATCAATTGGTCTTGGTGCATTAGGTGCTGGAGCATTACTATTCTTGTTCTTATAAGCTAACAATGAATCAAGCTGGACTTGCCACAATAAATACTCTTAAAAGTAAGTTGATTTTTGGACTATTGCTTACTCTTATTTTAGCAATTATTTATAAAGATAAGATTTTTACCAGCTTGGATCAAACTTCTGTAGCCGATTTATATAGCCAATCTCAATATATTCTTGGTGATAGTGCCATTAATAAAATTGATGACGCCACCCTTTATCAATATGCTGGAATCGCTTATCTTAGAGGGGAGGACCCAACTACTATTAATTTTGAACATCCACCCTTGGGAAAATATTTTTTTGGGCTATCTACAGTCATTACTGGTAACCCATTAATTATTAATCTGCTATTTTTTTATGGAATTTTATTGTTATTAGTTTTATTGATGAATAAATTCTCAGTTTCTGCTCCACTGCAATATTTATTTATCACTTATTTTGCTATTTTTAGTTCACTCAAAAATCATTTGTTTACCTCTCTACTTGATTTACAAACTCTTTTTTGGTCATTACTTTACTTTGTCCTACTATTTAGCAACAAAGAAAGTTGGGCCAAATATTTAGCTATTGGTTTAACCTTGGGTTTATTTATTAGTACTAAATACTTTTTCCCAATAATTTTTCTCTATCTACTAACGCTTTTTATTTGGAGTTTCAAGAAAAAAACACTTATTAAAGCCAGTGTCGCATCTTTATTGATGTTAATTATTTATTTACTAGGATACGTTGTTTTTTTTACCAACCATAACTTGGTAGATTTTATTAAGTTCGAATGGTATAGATTCAAATGGTGGACGGGCAATAGAACCATTCCTAAATTTATTATTTTAAATACCCTCTTTACTGGTCAATACCCCGCCTGGTGGGAAAAATCTGGAACAATGATGCGTGATGGCGATTGGAATATCTCCTGGCCAGTTCTATTTGCTTCCTATCTCGTCAGCCTTTTTAAACAAAAATATGACCTAAAAAAAACAATTGTTTTAATATTTTCATTAGCCTTAATGATTATCTTTTTATTTGGTTCAGCAGTTTATGGAAGATATTTATTACAATTAATGCCATTCTGGTTAATTAGTCTTGCTGGAATAAAGTATGCTAAAAAAAGTAACTAAACTAATTCCTTGGCTACTAAGTTTCGGAGTAATTTTGGTGGTAATTTCAAGATTAATTATTCCAACCAAGATAAACCAAGGCATGTGGTATATCTTTGATGATGTTCATACCGTTAGAACTAATGAAATGGTTAATGAACTAAAAAATGGTCAATTCCCAGTTCGTTATCTAGGAAATCTAGCCTTTAAAAGGGGCTACCTGTTATTTAATTTTTATTCTCCCTTAGTTTATTACTTGACTAGTGCTTTAGTTTTCATTGGTAAATCACCACTCAATGCAGTTAAAAATGTTTTTCAGCTTAGCTATCTAATTGCTGGAAGTGGCATGTTCTTGTTACTAAAACACTATTTTCCCAAAAAATGGTTTTTGCCAATTTTAGGCAGTATCCTACTGATTAGTAGCCCCTACTTTAATTACAATATCTACACTAGAGGTGCTCTTGCAGAAGTTTGGGGCTTTGCCTTAATCCCTTGGCTATTTCTTGCTTATGAATTAATTAAAAAACACAAAAGTAATTTAGCAATTGTTCTCTTCTCAGTTATAGCCAGCTTGATGTTTTACGTTCATGCCATCAGCGCTTTTATTGCCATTCCTTTATTATTAGTCAAATTTTTGATCGAATGGCAAATAACTAAACAAATAAGTAAAGAGATTTTTAAAAGGTACTTTTTGAGTTCGATTATTGGTTTTGCTCTGAGTGCTAGCTACTTACTGCCAGTTATTTTCGAAAAAAACCAAGTTATCTACTCAAATGTTGAGTTTGTAGTCAGTGGTTTTAAAACTGGTTTTGTAAACTTCAATGAACTAATTGGCTTGAGTAAAAACGCTGATCCGAAAATTATTCCTATTACTCTCGGTAAAACTTTAGCCATCTCAACCTTGATCTCCATAATCATTGTTTTTTATAAACTAGTAAAAAAATCACAACTAAAACTAAAAAACGAGTTTACTACTAATTTAATACTAATAGTTATTACTAGCTTTATTTTGCTTAAGCCAAGTAGTTTTATTTGGGAAAACAATCCTCTCTTACAAATGACTCAATTTCCCTATAGATTCATGATTTTGCTAACTTTTTTAAGTGTTCTCTTCATTATCATAACCTTAAATTTAGTTAAAAATAATTTTCTAAAAATAATTTTTGGCTTAGTGATTCTACTTAGTAGTTTTTATGGTAATAAAATTTTCTATCAACCTAGTGGCTACTACTTTGCTGGTAACTTTGAAGCAGCAGATCTTTGTGCCACTACAACCTGGCAAGCAGAATACTTGCCAAAATGGGCCACTAACTGTGCTACTTTGAACTCACCTAAACAAGAAATCAGAGTAAACACTGGAGAAATTGAGGTGACTAATTCAAGGTTTAATTCCAACAATCTAGAAGTTGAAATTGAAACCAACGGTAAAAGTGGTACTTTGGAAGTTGATCGTTACTTTTATCCTGGCTGGCAAGCTAAAACTTTTGAAAAAAACCTAACTATTAAACCGGTCGATAATCTGGGTATTATCAAAATTGAAGTACCTGAAAATACCAACTTTATTAAGCTAACGTTTCAAGATACTTTAATTAGAAAAATTGGTAATTTATTAACTTTAAGTTCAATCATCAGCATCTTGATCATTGCTTTAATTGAAATTATTAAATACAAAAAAATTTATCTAAGTGGGTTATTCACATCAAAAAAAGCAGCCTGATTCCAATAAGTAGTTGCGTCCATGGTTAAAGCTACAAAAATGTTGGTGACAATTAGTAATAACAAAATTAAAAAATAAATAAATTTACTTATTTTCTTTAGATTTAGGCTCTCAAACAAAACTGGTAAAAAACCAACTGAAAAAATGCCTCTCATTGACCAAATAGATAAAGATTCTAGTAAGTTTAGTTTCAAAAAAGCTAAATTGAATAGCGGTAACAATAATAACCATGTCATTCCAGCCAGTAACCAAAGCCTTTTTTCTTGAATTAATTTAATTAACTCAACCAGATTGATAATTAAAGTTGGCCACAATAAATAATCATACCAGCCATGATAAGTTGTCCCTCCTACAGAAAACAAGATAAAAACTAAGTTAATTAAAAATGTAATATTTAAAAATAAATATTTTTTATCTTTGTTAGCAAGCATAAGAATTGAAGCAAAAAAACCTAAAATTTTCCAACCATCAAATAATAAGTGTCTGATCACCACCGGATGAATAAATAGCCGATTTTGGAGGGTTACAAAACTTAAATCCCTGGTAGATTGACTTGAAAGTAACTTCAAAAATAATGAAAAATCATAAATTGCTCCATAAATAAAAAATAAACTAATGCCTACCAGTAAACCAAATAAACTTGCTTTGAATAATTTCCAATTTTTTTCTAAAAAAGCATAAGCCAAAATTGAAACTGGAATCACTAAACCAGCAACTTTTGTCAAAACTGCTAGCAAACTTAAGATAAAAACTAATTTAATCGACCATTTTTTGTCTAAATTAAACACTGCACAATAGGCTAAAATTGTCCAAGTAACTAATAAATTTTCAGCCACCACTAACCGGCTACCAAAAACCAATGTTGGAATAGTGATAAACAAAGTCGTTGCTAATAAAGAAAATCTTTTCTTGCTAAAAAATTTATCAACCACTAACCAAAATAAACCAACATTTAGTGCTCCCAATAAAATCATCGGGAAACGAACTAATTTAGCCGAAGGAAAATCTAACCAATGAGCTTTTAAACTTTGAGCTAATCCTGGTAACAAAGAAAACAATGGTGGATGATCAAAAGCTGGTCTAACAACTGGTGCATCATAAACTCCAGTTTTGTAAATGTATTTATCTTCATAATCAGTAAAATATGACCAAGAGGCAGGAACTTTTTCTTGAATTAACGAAGCACCAAGCATCGTCCAAGCCCATTCATCAGCTGTTTCACCAAAAACAGGAAAGTGATAATAATTATAAACTCTAATTAAAAATCCTATGATTACCAACAATAAAAAAATAGCTATTTTCTTCATTTATTAAGTAAATTTTTTACTTCTCTGAAAATTCGTTGGTGCCCTACTAACAAAATTACCACCAAATAAACAAAAGAGGTTACAAACATGCCAAGCAACATTGTTCTCAAACTAGTTGCCCAATAATTTAGTTGCCAGCAACCAACCAAGGTCATCATCGCTACTCCAACTGTTGCTTCCTTAATTTGAGGTAAGATTTCTAATGGAATATATTTTTTAACCATTTGCACCGAAAAAATTGAAGTAAAAGAAATCAAAAAAGCTGCCAAAGCTACACCGTTGAAACCTAGCCACCACATCATGATTGGGGTCAAAATCCAAGTCAAAACAGTCCACATCACCATCAATTTTAAAGTTTGATTAATATGACCAATCGCATTGAGAGTATTAACTAGTGGCGTTGATAAAGCTGCCCAACCAATGCTCAAGGCAAAGAAAATAAAACTAAAAATGGCTGGTTCCCACTTGGCATATTTATCGACAACTTGAGTAAGTGGCCAAATAAAGATACTCATTCCTGCTAGGATCGGAAAAATTGCTAAAGAAATAAAGAAAATTGATTTTTCAATCGCTTTTTTTAGTAAATCTTGGTGATTTTGCAATCTAGAATAAGTTGGGAAAGTAATAGCCATAACATTTTGCACAGTTAAATTATATGGATACATAGACCAATTTTTTGCCCATTGAATATAACCGAATTGATCTAATGGTAAAAATGCACCCAAACCCAGATAAAAAAGTTGATCTTTTATCCTGGCTAAAAAATCGTTTAACTGAAATTTTAAACCGAAGTTCAACATTGATTTTAAAACATTACTACTCCAAAAAAAGCCAATCTCTTTCCAAGGTTCAATCAGCCACATTACCACTACACCAATTAACGATCTAGCAATAATTGCATAAGCATAAGCCATCACCCCAAAACCTTTTAAAGCTAAAACAATCAACAAACCATAAAAAACAATTTGTTCAAAAATTTGGGGAATAACTAGCCTTTGAAACAATAATTTTCTCTCCAATTTGATTGAAGAAACAGTTTTTAGGGTAGCTAGAGGAAAAGAAATCGCCAAACTTAATAAAACCCAAACACCAGCTTGACCTACTTTGGCTTGAATAAAACCAAAACTTAATAAGCTCAAGATTACTGCCACAATCACCCAAGACAATAACCACTGTAAAGTAAAAGCAACTCGATATTCTTCATTTTTAGGATCATTTTTTTGCTGAACGAGTGAGGCTGCTAAACCAATATCAGAGAAAAAAATCAATAAACCAATAATTTGCGTCACATAACCATAAACACCAAAATCACTTGGTGAAAAAAATGCACTCAAAATAAAAGCAGCAACTAACCCAATTCCTTGTAAAAAAGCAGTTCTAAAAAAATATGAAATAACTCCAGAAACAGATTTTCTTTTTATTTCTGCTACTTCATCAGTCATTAGTTCTTCAAGCTCATCGGTTGTATCGGCTACTGTTTGATTAATCATATTGTTCTCTTGGTTGCTTAGTAACTATTTTTTTAGGGAAGATCAAATAAATAAAAATTAACCAACTTAACAAGCTAAGGTAATCAGCGATTGTTCTTAAATTAGTCCCTTCAAACCTTAAACTAATCAAATGACTACCCGCTGGTACTGCCAATAAAATATTACCATTTTCAGCTTTGTCCTTATTCCACCACTGACCATCAATCTCTGCTCTCCAACCAGGATAAGTTGCAACTGCTAACTCTAAATCAGTAGTCTCAGCAAAATTAGTTTTAATCAGTTTTTCTTGAGTCCGGTCTACCAAAACTTCAAAACTATCAGTGTCATTATTTATATTCATCACTAATTTTTCAGGTATCACGGTTGGCTTTTCAAGCATATCTGCAGAAATGTAATCTGGCAAAATACTGCTTAATTGGTGACGAATTTTTAATGAGTCAGTGTAATAAAAATCAGTTGAATCAACTAAATATTTTTCTGGTCTAAAATAAATAGCTGAGCCAAAAACAGTAATTACCACTAATAAACCAGTTAACCATACTCTAACAATTTTGTTTTTAACTAGCCACACTAAACTAGCCAGTAGTAATGCCAAAAAAACAATGGTTATCCCTAACCATCTCCAAGGAAACTGAATAAACTTGAATAACTCAATCTTATCCCACAAAAACTGAGTTTTTAGTAAACTCATTAAGCTGGTAGTTAAAAATAAGCCAGCAAATAAACTAGTAAAAAAGAATTTTTGTTGAGTAATTGGTTGAGCTTGGTTGAAAAATTTTCGCAATATAGACATCAACCAAAGCAAAACTAAAACTACCAAAGCTAAAAGCTGCCCCCAACCAAAGAAAAAAGAAATTTGATCTTCTGTCCCCCAACCACTTCCACCATAACCCCAGTTCGGAATAAAAAATTGACGAATATATAAAAAGTGCAAGTGATAATCAAAATATGGGGTCAAGATGATTTTTTCCACTTGAGTATAATTTTTTTCTAAAAAGGCTGGTAATAAATAAAAACTAGCAGCGCCAACAGCCAACAAACCACTACTAGCTATTTGCCAACCAATTCTTATCAAGTTCCTCAATCTAAATCTCCCTTTTCTAAAAAGTTCTGGAGCCTGTTGCCAAACCATCCATAAACCATAACTACCAGCAAATACCAACAAAACTGGTAAAAAGATCATTGTTGTAATATTGTGTGACAAGAACAGTCCCACTAAAGACAAGAAAAAAATCTGCCAACCAGCTTTTTCTTGATGAAAAAGTTTAATTAATCCCAAAAGAATCCATGGTAAAAACATAATTCCCCAAGCTTCATTTAAAGCACCCCTAGCAAATAAATTCATTGCCCGATATGGAGCTAAGGTTAGAAAAGCTGCTACCAATAATCCACCAGCCTGGCCAAAAAACTTTTTACCCAAAAAATAGCCACCAAGCATGGTGCCAAGGTTAGTGAGCAAATAGAGAAATTTAATACTAATAATGACATTATTTGAAATGATAAAGACTATTGCTCCCAGATAAAATGGTAATGGGCCATAAAACTCAAAAAGAGGCATCCCATAACCATAACCAAAGTTTGCTGTCCATCTAACCGGGAAATGGCCATCTTGGAGAGCTCTAGCCATTTCAGCAATCCTACCTGCTTGAGTAAAATCATGCACCCTGAAAAATTGATTGGTCACTAATAAAGACCAGGAAGAGGCCAAAAAAATTAACAACAAAAAAGATAATACAAACCACTGTTTGAATCTCTGCACAAGCTTATTGTAGCTTAAGATTAGAGAAATGCCTACAATTTTTCTCTTTAAAAAAAATCGTATACAATAGCTGATGTTCATGAAAAAGAAAAAACCATTAAACAAAGAAATAAAACCGGAGTTAATCGCTGATGAAACAGCTGAACAAAAATCAGACTACTCGAGTAATTTATTTTATTTATTTCTAAAAACCAACCTGTTAGCCTTATTTTTTGCCAGCATCATGTTATTTATGACTGCTATTGCCATTGGTATCTGGGGATATAGCAAATATCAAAGATTTGCTAATACTGCAGAAATAAATATCATCGAACTAAGAAAAACTCTAGAAAAAGGCTGGACCCAAGAACCTATGGCCACCAATGGTTATAAAAATATTCTACTACTCGGTGTTGATTCACTGACTGGCCGAGGTAATGTCCCACCATTGACCGATACTATGATGTTATTAACTATTAATTTAAAAACTGGTCAAGTTAATACTTTACCTTTCCCTAGAGATTTATGGTCAGAAAAATACCAAACCAAGATTAATGCCCTCTATTTTTATGGTCAAGAGCGTTTTCCCAATAAACCAGAACAATTTACCGAAGAAACTTTAGAAGAATTGACTGGTATAGAGATTCACCACACTCTAGTCGTTTCGCTAGATAAACTAGAAGAATTAATTGATACTGTCGGTGGAGTGACTATCGATATTCCAGTTGGTTTTACAGATGATGAATTTCCTCGGCCAAACATTGATGTCACTATAGAAAGAGATCCTAAAATTCTTTACCAAACCGTTACTTTTGAACCTGGTAACCAAACTCTGTCTGGAGAAAGAGCCTTACAATATATTAGAAGTCGTCATAGTGAAGGTGATGAGGGTACAGACATCTCTCGTGGAGCAAGACAACAACTAGTAATTAAAGCTCTAGTTGCTCAGCTTATGAATTTTGATCAATACCTCAAACAACCAGAACTAGCTGGAGAGCTTTACAAGTTTTATGATGAAAACTTTGCTTCCGCTTTTTCTTTAGAAGAAGCTATCGCCACAGCTAAAAAACTTTTACCAGTTAGAGATCAAATTGAGCTTCAAAGTCATCAATTTTCTACTACCAAAGAAGACCCAACCAATGGCTTACTAGACAATCCCAGGCCATCTTATCTGTACCAAAATCAATGGGTTTATACCATCAAAAATGAAGCCAATTTTAAGTTAGCAGTTCAAGAAATGTTGTTCCAATGAAAACTATCTTTGTAAAAGTCAAACCAAATAGCCGAAAAAATGAAATCAAAGAAGTTCATGGCTTATTAGTCGTCTACCTAACCAAATCACCAGAGCAAGGTAAAGCAAATAAACAACTTTTAACCATGTTGGCTAACTACTATGGAGTAAAACTTTCCCAAGTTTTACTCTTAAGTGGTGAGACTTCAGCTGACAAAAAAATCGGAATTTTATAAAAGTTAGTTTATACTTTAAATATTAAACTATGAAAAAAATCTTTACCCAAACTCTGCCACAACCACTCTCCCCTAAAGTTATTATTCGGGTACTGCTGGTGGTAATTATTGGTTTGGCTTATTTGGCTGGTTACTACCACTCTCTATGGCAGTTACAAAATAAAAAAATAGACAACTTAGAAAATAACCAATACAATTGCGAAATAGTTGATAATTATTAAGTTAAGGAAAGAATATGGCAAAAACTTTGTTAGTCACTGGTGGAGCTGGTTTTATTGGCTCTAACTTTGTACTTTATTGGTTGAAAAACCATCCAGAAGATAAGATCATTAACCTCGATAAGCTCACCTATGCTGGCAACTTAGCCAACCTAACTACAGTTGAAAACCAACCCAATTACACTTTTATTAGAGGCGACATTGGTGATAAAGAATTAGTTGATAAAATCATGGATGACGTTGATGTGGTGGTTCACTTCGCGGCTGAATCTCATGTTGATCGTTCAATTAAGAATCCAGAATTATTTTTGGAAACAAATATCATTGGTACTCAAGTTTTACTTGATTCAGCTCTCAAAAATAAAATTGAAAGATTTCACCATATTTCTACTGATGAGGTTTTTGGTGCTTTGGAATTAAATACTAAAGAAAAATTCTCTCATGATACCGCTTACAATCCTCATAGCCCATACTCTGCTAGCAAAGCTGCTTCTGATCATTTAGTGAGAGCTTACGGCACCACTTATGGCTTACCATACACCATTACCAACTGTTCAAACAATTATGGTGAATATCAATTTCCAGAAAAGTTCTTACCATTAACTATTACTAATCTGCTGGAAAATAAAACTATCCCAGTTTATGGCGATGGTCTTTATGTCCGTGACTGGCTTTATGTCCAAGATCACTGTACTGCCATTGATAAAGTTTTGACTGATGGTAAGTTAAAAGAAACTTACCTAATTGGTGGCTTGACTGAAGATGTTTCTAACTTAGAAATTTCTAAAATGATTATTAAACTAATGGGTAAATCAGAAGATAGCATTGAATATGTCCAAGATCGTCCTGGTCATGATCGACGCTATGCTGTTGACTGGACCAAAATCAATCAAGAGCTTGGCTGGGAACCTAGTGTCTCATTAGAAGAAGGTATCCAAAAAACAATTGATTGGTATAAAAATAATCAAGCTTGGTGGCAAACCCTCAAAAATAATCAACAAGCATACTTTTCAGAACAATACAAAAAATAAAGAAAGACTTGCATGAAAACATTACTTACTACTGGATTAAATGGCTTAGTTGGTTCTAAGTTTGCTGAAGATTTTAAAAATAGTTATCAATTTGATAACCTTGACTTACGTGATCCCAGTCAACCAACCGACATAACTAAATATGATCAGGTATTAGCTAAATTCCAACAGTCTGATGCCACTCACACAATTCATTTAGCTGCCTATACTGATGTCACTGGAGCTTGGCAACAAACTGACGATACTAATGGTATTGCCTATCAAGTTAATGTCATTGGAACTGAAAATGTTGTTAAAGCCGCTGAAGCAACTGGTAAACATTTAATCTATGTCTCCACAGCATATGTTTTTGATGGTGAGAAAAAAGAACACTACACTGAAACAGATAGTCCAAACCCAATTGAATGGTATGGTAAAACCAAGTTTTTAGCTGAAGAAATAGTCAAAAAAGCGCAATGTCCATGGACTATCTTGAGAATTGATCAACCTTTCCGTTCTGATGAGTTTGAAAAAGTTGATACAGCACATAGAATTATTAATGGTATCAAGGCTGGTTCTTTATATCCACAATTTACCAATCACTATTTTGGCCCAACCTTCGTTGATGACTTCGCTAAAGTATTAGACTTTACTGTGAGAACTAGCCCAACTGGTATTTACCATGCTTCCAGTGGTGAATCATGGACTGATTATGACTTCGCTGTTGCGATCAATGAAGCCCTTAATTTGGGAGCTGAGATTGGTAAAGGTGACTTAGAAGCATATTTGGCCAGTTCTGCTCGTCCATACCAAAGAAATACAGCCATGAGCAATCAAAAGCTCTTAGCCATCTTAGATTTTGAGCCAAAAACCATTAAACAAGCTTTAAGTGAAATAAAAATCTAAGTAGATTTTTTTCGATTGGTTTCTCTCCAAGCTACAATTTTTTTATGGTCACCTGTGAGTAAAACTTCTGGCACAGACCAATTTTTGTAAACTTCAGGCCGAGTATACTGAGGAAAACCTAATTGACCTGGTTGGTTGTGTGATTCGCCTTGATTACTAGCTTCATTACCCAACACACCAGGTAATAATCTAGCGACACTGTCAGCGATAACCACGGCAGCTGGTTCACCGCCGGTCATTACATAATCACCAATTCTTAACTCTTCATCGATTAAGTAATCAGTAATTCGCTCATCTACCCCTTCATAATGGCCACAAATAATCGCCATTCGCTTCAACTGAGCAAAATTTTTAGCAGTTTCCTGAGTATAAACACCACCTTGAGCCGAAGTTAGAATAATTTTTTCATCAACAGTCCCCTTTTTAAAACTATGTGCAGATAATGCCAAATCAATTGGCTCAACTTTCATCACCATACCTGGACCTCCACCATATGGTCGATCATCAGTAACTTTATGCTTATCAGTTGCAAAATCACGAATATTTACTACTTTAAGCAGTTGTTTTTCAGTATTGGCTTTTCCCAAAATAGAAGCCTCAAATGGACCTTTAAAAAATTCCGGGAATAAAGTAAAAATAACAATCTCCATAATGCAATTATATAATGATATACTTGCCAAGTAAGATATAAATTTTTTAGGAAAAATATCATGAATGTGACTTTTATTGGAACAGGTTTTGTCGGCGTTGTTAGTGCTGCCGTTTACGCTTCTTTTGGTAATGAAGTAATTGGTTTAGATGTTGATGAGAAAAAAATTGCTTTACTAAAAAACAGCAAAGTGCCTTTTTTTGAACCTGGCCTAGAAGAACTCCTCAAAGCTCAACAAAAAAATGGCAATTTAACTTTTACAACTGATTACAAACAAGCTATTGGCAATGCTGAAGTAATTATGATTGCTGTCGGCACTCCATCTGCTCCAGATGGTCAGGCTGACCTTAAATATGTCTTTGCTAGCGCTAAATCATTAGCTCCATATCTCAAGAAAAATACCATTGTGGCTATTAAATCCACTGTCCCACCTGGAACTTTAGCCAAAGTTGAGGCAATTATTAAAGAGGAAACAACCACTAAATTTTTTACAGCTTCAGTACCAGAATTTTTGAAAGAAGGTAGCGCGGTTCATGATACTTTGCATCCAGACAGAATTGTGATTGGAGCTACAGAACTTGAAGTCTTTACTAAACTAGAAGAACTACACCAACCACTCAATGCTCCAATCATCAAGGTTAAGCCAGAATCTGCTCAAATGGCTAAATATTCAGCTAATGCTTATCTGGCCACCAGAATTACTTTTATCAACCAAATTGCTGACTTATGTGAAAAAAATGGTGCTGATGTTAATGATATTGTCAAAGCAATTGGCTTTGATAAAAGAATTGGCCAACATTACTGGTATCCAGGTTTAGGCTATGGTGGCTCATGCTTTCCTAAAGACGTTAAAGAACTAGCCGCTTACTCCAGAGCTGTAGGTGAAAGTGATAATTTGTTTAATAAAGTTAATGAGCTCAATGAAAATAGAATTCCTAAACTTCTTAGAAAATTTGAAGAAAAAGTCGGTGGTTGGGAAAACAAAAAAATTGCGGTCTTGGGCATTGCTTTTAAACCAAATACTGATGATATGAGAGAAGCCCCTGCTACTAAAATTATTCCAATTTTATTGAGTAAAGGAGCCATTGTTAATAGTTATGATCCCATGGCCTCCTGGCAAGAATTCTTTAGACTAGAAACTTTAGAAGAAAATCATACTCAAGTTAAATCAATCGAAACTGCAGTCAAAGAAGCAGATGTGATTATCTCTTTAATTGAATGGCCAGAAATTACTCAGTTTGATTTCTCAAAGACTAAAGAGACTGATAAAATGCAATGGTTTATTGATGCAAGAAACCAATTCTCTGAAAAAACACTCAAACAACAAAAATATCGATATTTAGGCATTGGAAAATTAAATTAAAAAGGATTTAAAAGTGACAGAAAACATTTTAATTACTGGTGGCACGGGTTTTGTTGGAACTCATTTAGTCAAAGAACTTATTAATCAAGGCACTGACCCCAAACAAATTCACGTTACGACTTTGAAAAAAAGCGCTCCTCATTATTTGGGTAATTTAATTCCAAACTCTAATTTTCATGAAGCTGATCTAACTAAATCTGATGTCGTAATGAATTTATTCAACTCACTTCGTCCTGCATTTATTTATAACTTGGCTGGGTTTTCTTCTCAAGGAGCTAGTTTAGAAAAAAAAAGTTTAACTTTATCAGTCAACACCATGATTCAACTTAATGCTTTAGAAGCTATGGTTGCCTTTACCCCGAACTCAAGACTCCTTTCAATTGGCAGTGGCACTGAATACGCTCCATCAAACAAGCCACTCAAAGAAACTGACCCACTTGGCCCGAGTAATCCTTATGCTATTTCTAAAGTTACTCAAGATATGTTGGCTGGTAGTTATGCTGCTCAAGGTTTAGACATTGTCAGAGTTAGACCGTTTAACCATATTGGAGAATACCAAGAAAGAGGTTTTGTTGTGGCCGATTTTGCCTACCAAATTACTCAAGAAATAGAAAAAGGTCTAAAAGATAACATCAACGTTGGTAACCTTGATGTTAGAAGAGATTTCACTGATGTTATTGATATTGTTAAAGGTTATATATTGTTAATGAAGGTAGCTAAATCTGGAGAAATCTACAATCTAGGTAGCGGTAAAGATATCTCAATTTTAGAACTTTTAAAAAAACTTCAAGACCTTTCAACGGTAGAGTTTCAAATTAATATTGATGATAGTAAAAAACGAAAAAATGAAAATGATCTAAGTGTGGCTGATATTTCCAAAATTAAACAACTAGGCTGGGAACCAACAATCCCACTCGACATCACCCTAGAAAGAATAGTAAAGTGGTGGAGAGAAAAATAGAGAGGTATTTTTATGAAAAAAGCTTTTATTACTGGTATTACTGGCCAAGATGGCTCTTACTTGGCTGAGTTATTACTCGAAAAAGGTTATCAAGTCTACGGTTTAACTAGAAGAACTAGTACCCAAACTTTTTCTAGAATTAAACACATTGTTCATGACCCTAATCTCAAATTGATTTCTGGTGATTTAGTTGACCAACACTCACTTACTTTTGCTTTAAAAGAAATCCAACCAGATGAAATTTATAACTTAGCTGCTCAATCATTTGTTCAGGCTTCTTGGGAACAACCGGTTTTAACTGGTGAATTTACTGGTCTGGGTGTCACCAGAATGTTAGAAGCCATGAGACTTGCCGCACCAAATGCCAAGTTCTACCAAGCTAGCTCGAGTGAAATGTTTGGTAAAGTTAGAGAAACACCCCAAACAGAAATGACTCCGTTCTATCCAAGATCACCATATGGTGTCGCTAAAGTTTATGGCCATTGGATCACCGTTAATTATCGTGAATCTTATGACATGTTTGCTGTTTCTGGTATTTTATTTAATCACGAGTCACCCCGCAGAGGTTTAGAATTTGTTACTAGAAAAATTGCTAACGGTGTTGCCAGGGTTAAACTTGGCAAACAACCACATATTGAGCTTGGTAATTTAGATGCCAAACGCGACTGGGGGTATGCTAAGGATTATGTTAAGGCAATGTGGTTGATGCTCCAACAAACTGAGCCAGATGACTTCGTAGTCGCTACTGGAGAAACCCACTCTGTTAGAGAGTTTTTACAACTGGCTTGTAAAGCTGCAAATTTACCAGATTGGGAAGCTGTTTATAAACATAACCCACTTTATGATCGGCCAGCTGAAGTTGATTTGCTGATTGGTGACCCAAGCAAAGCCAAAGAAAAACTTGGTTGGGAGCCATCAATTGATTTCGAAGAACTAGTAAAAATTATGGTTCAATCTGAACTTGAGGAAGAAAGTAAAATCAAAGACTAACAATGACTCAAAAAAAAGCTTTCGTGATTATCCCAACTTACAATGAACGGGATAATATCGAAAAAACCCTGACCCATGTTTTTGAGAACCTAGCTAAAGTGAAAGATTGGCACACTGGTGTTTTAGTAGTTGATGATACTTCTCCAGATAAAACCTATGAGTTGGTCAAAAATCTTCAGCAAAAATTTAAAAACCTAGAACTTTTGATCAATAAAAATAAAGCAGGCCTGGGAGGTGCTTATCTGAAAGGCATGGACTATGCTTTTAACCAGCTCAAAGCTGATTTAGTTTTTGAGTTTGATGCTGACCTATCCCACGATCCAGAAAAATTGCCGTTATTTTTCAACCAAATTGACGCTGGTAAAGATATGGTGCTTGGCTCTAGATATATTCCAGGTGGTAGTATTCCAGCTGATTGGGGTATCCACCGCAAATTTTTGAGTGTTGTCGGCAACATCGTAATCATGATTATCCTAACTAATTTTTCAATCAGAGACTGGACTACTGGTTATAGAGCGATTACTAAAAAAGTTTGGCAATCAGTCCATGAGGAGCTAAATAGTGAAAGATTCTCTGGTTATACTTTTCAAATTGGCTTCCTTCACAAAGCTGTGCAAAAAGGGTTTAAAATTGGAGAAGTGCCTTTTCATTTTAAGGACAGAACTTTTGGTAAAAGTAAAATAGGACCTGAGTACATCAAAAATACTCTTGAATACATTATGAAAGTACGAATCAAAGATTTATTAAAAAATAGAATTTTTAGATTTGCTATAGTTGGTGGAATTGGCGCTTTAACCCAATTAACTACTTTGCAACTTTGGCGAGCCATATTTCCTTATCAGCTAGCCTTTTTCTTGGCTATTGAATGTGCCGTCTTAATGAACTTTACCCTTAGTAATTTGTGGACTTTTGCTGATAGAAAACTCAAACCCACTCAATATCCTGCTAAGTTTATTCAATTTAACTTGGCCTCATCTGGCTCAATTATTATTCAGCAATTAGTGGCTTTTTTGGGTGAGAATTTTGTCGGTTTATTTGCTCTATTTACTCTCCCAATCATCAAGCTGACTATTGATACCGGCATGATGTATGCTGTTGCTGGTATTTTGATCGGCATGTTCTGGAATTTTTTTGCCTACAATACTTTTATTTGGAAAAAGAAAAAATAAATAAATATGAGCTTATTACCTGCCAATCCCCTCAAAAAGGTATTGTTAGTTGTAATCTTAGCAATTGCTCTATTTTTTCGCTTCTATAACTTGGAAGGTTCATTACAATTTCAAGGTGACCAGGGAAGAGATGCCATTATTGTTGCTGACATTTTTCGCCTAAAAGACCTAGTTTTTATCGGTCCGGTTACTAGTGTCGGAAATATGTATTTGGGACCTTTCTACTATTATTTTATGTTGCCATTTTTATGGCTCAGTTATCCAAGTCCAATGGGTCCAGTTTATGCTGTAGCAATTCTCGGCTTTATTACTGTTTACCTAGTTTACTATTTGGGTAAAAAACTAATTGGTGAAAATGGAGCAATTATTGCTAGCTTTTTTTATGCTCTTTCAGCAGTAGTCAGCCAAAACACAAGATTTAGTTGGAATCCTAATCCTGCACCATTATTGTCGCTACTAATGCTTTACTTTTCTTACACAGCTTGGAAAAAAAATCCCAAACACTGGCTATTGGTAGCTGGGTGTTTTAGCTTATTAATCCAGCTCCATTATCTTACTCTCCTCACTTTACCAGCTGCTGGTTTAATCTGGTTATTAGCTTATAGAGATCAATGGCAAAACAGTAAAAATGATCACAAAAAAAACCTCTGGCAAAAACTATCACCACTGTTGACCCCTAGTTTCATGGCTATTGGTATCTTTCTATTATCACTAACACCATTAGTCCTTTTTGACCTAAAACATAATGGTAACAATTTAATGGCTTTCCAAAACCTAGTTGGTAACGAAGACAACTTTAAGTATGCCCCTCAAGAATCAATTGTGACTAAGTTTTTTTCAACGATTAAAGAAAATGAGGGGAGAAGCTTACATATTTTATTTGAAACTATGATTGGAAAAAATCGAACTCTCAATATTACTCTCCTCTACTTTACTCTCTTTTTTCTTACTGGATTAGTAATCTGGAAAAAAAAGCAAAAACAAAATCTAGCTCCACTAACTGTAATCTTGATTTACCTTGTAGTTGGCATTGTCGGTACTTCACTTTATGAACACACTATTTTTGACCACTATATTTCTTACCTTTTCCCGATAACTGCTTTAATTTATGGTTTAGTTTTTAGTAACCTTAGACCAAAATTTTTGGGAATAATTGGTTTAATTGCCTTTACTAGCTATTTTTTCCCTTATAACTGGCAGAAAATGCCAATTAAAACCATGGGTTGGACAGTTAATGATATTAAACTTACCAGTGAAGAAATTCTTAAACATCTTCAACCAGGAGAAAAATATAACTTAGTTTTACTCTCAGAAAGTAGGGATATTGATGGTCAAAACTATCGCTATTTCTTAACCACCGGTCATACTCGTCCAGTATTTACTGAAGAACGAGGTAATGTTGATACCTTAGTAATCATTAATGAAGAAAAAAAACTTGTTGATGTTGTCAGCAATTCACCAATTTATGAGATTGCAACCTTCCCTAATAAACACATTGCTGAATTTTTTACTATTGCTAACGGACCAGAAATAACTATTCTAAGGAGAACTACACAACCACCTCCAGAAGGTTTAGAATAGAAAAATATTTATGAATAAGCCATATTTATCAGTCGTCATTCCCTCATATAATGAAAAAAGTAACCTTGAAAGAAATGTTTTAGATGAAGTCTTGGATTTCCTCAATAATCAAGATTTTGTTTGGGAGATTATTTTGAGTGATGATGGTAGTACTGATGGCACAGTTGATGAATTAAAAAATTTTGCTAAAAAATCAACACAAATTAAAGTTTTAGCTAATAAACATGCTGGCAAAGGACCTACCGTAAAAGCTGGAATGTTAGCAGCCACTGGTGAATGGAGATTATTTACTGACTTTGACCAATCTACTCCGCTAACTGAAGTAACCAAACTCCTTAAATACACAAATCAGTATCAAGTCATCTTTGGTTCAAGAGAAATTGCTGGAGCTAGAAGAGATAAAGAACCTTTTTATCGTCACTTAATGGGCAGAGGCTTTAACTTATTAGTACAAATCTTGGCAGTTCGTGGAGTTAAAGATACTCAATGTGGCTTCAAAATGTTCTCGGCAGAAACAACCGAAAAACTATTTAATAACCTTTATGTTTACGGTGGAAATGAAATTAGAACCGATGCTTTTACTGGCGCTTTTGACGTCGAATTACTATTCTTGGCCCGAAAATTTAAAATTCCCTACAAAGAAGTCCCAATTCTTTGGAAACATCATAAAACCGACCGAGTCAGCCCAATTAAAGACTCATTAAGAATGTTGAGAGACATCCTAAAAATTAGGCTTGCTTATCTAACTGGTAAGTATCACTAGCTAAATGAAAAAAAACAACTCTTTGTCCAACTTTCCTTTTGTTTTGCTGTTTTTGGTAAGTGCTCTTTATACTATCTTTTCCTACTCTTTAACTGACCCAAATTTAATTATTAGCTCTTGGAAACCATACTGGTCGTTTCAGCTATGGATGTGGCAAACCTTTTTTAATAATGCTCAACTACTCAGTTACTCCTTCTTAGCTATTATTAGTTTATTTTTTACAATCTATTTAATTGGTCTCAATAAAATTAATGGCGAAATCAGTAAAGATTTTATTTTTAAAGTTATTTTGTCGGTTTCACCGTTGTTTTTTAGCTACAATGCCTTGTCTCACGATGTTTTTAATTATATGTTTAATGCCAAAATGGTCACCTTATTTCAAGCTGATCCACATATCAAGACTGCTCTAGATTTTTACTACGACGACTGGACAAGATTTATGCATAACACCCATACACCAGCCCCATATGGTTATGGTTGGACTATTTTTTCTGTTTTTCCTTATTTACTCGGTTTCCATAAGTTTCTACCAACCTGGATTATCTTCAAATTACTAGCTTGGTTGAGCTATTATTTACTCTTTCTAGCAACTAAAAGTCTAGTTTTAAAAATCACTAATAAACAACTTACTAACCGTACTGCATGGTTAATTTTCGCTAATCCATTAATAATTATTGAAATCCTTTCTAATCTACATAATGATTTATGGATGCTAGTACCAGCAGTGGTTTCATTAAACTTAATTATTAAAAAACCAAAAAAATTTCTGGTTTCAACAATTATTCTTTCACTTTTGTTACTAGCCTTTTCGATTACTACCAAGTTAGCCACAATTGTCTTGGTTCCTTTTTGGTTTTATTGGTTTATTAAATTATTTTTGAACCAGCATAAATTATTTAAAATTTTTGAACCACTCGAAAAGTACCTACCTTTATTAATCTCAATTGGCTTGTTTTTACCCCTACTCACTAGTAGATCACAACAATTTCTTCCTTGGTACCTGACTTGGTCAATGATTTGGTTAGTAGTGATTAAAAGATCTGATTGGAAACATTGGCTTATAGCTTTAAGTTTTACTTCGCTACTTAGATATCTACCTTGGCTACAAACAGGCGGTTTTGAGGGCAGTGTGATTCAAAACCAAAAACTAATTACTTTTGGTGGAGGCTTAATTATCTTTTTTATTATTCAGCTTGGTTCTTTTTTTAAAACAAAAACTAGCACAAAAGCTGCTCACTAGTTACAATAATTGATGATGGAGAAAAAAATAAATAATAGCTTCTGGAAAATCATGATTTTCTTGGTCGTTGGGATTTATTTTTTAACTCACATAACTGCTTTAACTTTATTACCAGTTTTTGCTGATGAAGCTATTTATATTCGTTGGGCGCAACTGATTATTGATGATTGGCAAAGATACTTATTTTTCTCAATGAATGATGGTAAAACTCCCCTGTTTATTTGGTTACTAAATATCGCTTTAAAACTTTGGGATGACCCACTTTACGCCGGTAGAATGGTCTCTGTCCTAGCTGGCTTAGCTCAATTATTTGTCACTTTAAAATTAGTCAAAAAACTTGGTGGTGGTTTGGTCGCAAAAACTTTAGCTATTTTTTCCGTAATGTTTTTACCATATTGGTACTTTCATCATCGGATGGCTTTAATGGATAGTTTTTTAACCTTACTTTTATCTACTTCACTTTATTATTTATTAACCAGCTTTACCAGTAAAAAACCGAAAGATTTACTCTTAGCTGGTGTGTTTTTAGGCCTATCATTATGGACCAAAATTCCCGCTATCTTATTTTTCCCAACAATTATTTTGGCAACTTTGTTACCCAACAAAAAAACTCCTTTAGCTAAAAAATTACAACTGAGTGGCTTAGTCATTATTTTAGGAATTAGCTTGTTTGCTACATTAAAACTTAGCCCAACTTTCCCTCAGCTTTTTAGCAGAGGTGGTGATTTTCTCTACTCAATTCCAGAGCTATTAGAAAAAGGCATTTTTACAATATTTTGGGCTAATAGCCAAAGAATTTTTCAAGGTCTATTTAGTTATCTATCATGGCCAATCATGCTATTGCCATTTTTTGGCTTATTCCAAGAAAAACTTAGAAAAACTCATACAGTACTAATCCTTAGCTTCTTAGGTTTTACCTTGCCAATTTTATTACTGGGTAAAACTATCTACCCCAGATATATTTTACCCAGTATTCTGCCTTTAACCCTATCTGCTGTCTTATCACTGGAATACATCATTCAGAAAGCTCAAGCAAACATTAACAAACCACTGACTTTTTTCTTACAAACTACTGCCATTATCGTTATCCTCACCAGTATCGTTCAAATGGCAGTTACCTTTACCTTAATCTCTTGGAAAAACCCTAATTATTTGCCACTTGTACCAATCGATACTTACCAATATCTAGCAGATTGGGGAGCTGGTAATGGCATTAAAGAAAGCACAGAACTAATGCTTGCCGAAATAAACAAAGGCCACTCTGTAGCTGTTGCTACTGAAGGGCACTTCGGCACTTTACCTGATGGTGTTTTAATGTATTTGCACAACAAAAATGTCAATAATCTCTTGGTTGAAGGTATTGGACAACCAATCTACAAACTAGAAACAGAGTTTCTGAACAAATCAAATAATTATGAACAAACCTGGTTATTAGTTAATTCACATCGCCAAGAACTCAAGCTTAAAGAAAACCACCCAAACCTGCTAAAAGCAGAGTTTTGTAGAATCAAAAATGCACCTTGTTTAGAGTTGTGGGATATTACCACCATCAAAAACGATTTACCAAATAAATAAAATTTCAGTTTTTTTTCAGCTTTGGTCACTATATTAGTGATATATGCAAACAAAGTTGTTCTCTACTACTCCAATTATTAAACATAGTTTGGCCACCCCTTTAACTAATATTATTTTTAACTCAGAATTAGCCATAGAAAATCTCAATAAACAACACCATTATTGTCCAAAAAACGAGATTAATAGTGTCAAACTCAATGCCGAATATATCAAATCGGTTTTATACCTCAGTGAAAAAAAACAAACTTATATTTTTTCTCCAGAAAAAGCTATCGCTGAGATTATTATGATGAATGACGGTAGTAAGTTAAAGCAAAGCCTAGTTAGTCGAATATCTCTCCCTTTAAAAAAACACTTATTGGGTAATAAACTCCTTTTTCAAGAAGTAATCGTTTGTTTAATTAATAATGCTTATGAAAGTTATCAAAAAAATATTAAAAACAAGCTAGTTTTTCTTAGCGCCATCAGTAAAAATGATTGCTGTGCTATCTCAATTGTTGATGCTGGTAAAGGTATGTCCTGGTGGGAAAAAAATTTAGCTCAGCTACCTTTTTCTTCAAAAAAGCCACATCACTCTGGCCTGGGTTTATTTTTTGTTAAACAAACCATTGAAAAAGAGTTTGCCGGAAAAATCCTGATCAACTCAATAAAAAATAAAGGCACTACAATTGAACTAAAAATTCCGTTCTATAACTAACTGATAACCAAAACCCCGTCTAGTTTTGATAATTGAATGATACCTGCCTAATTTTTTTCTCAATCTTTTGATATAGACATCAATAGTATTAATCTTAGTTTCACTTTCTGGTTGCCAAAGTTTAGTAATTAAAGCTTGTTTTGAAACAATACTGCCAGCCGCTCTAAACAAATGCAGGACTAACTCAGTTTCTTTTTTTCTCAGACTGATCTCACCATCAGGAGTAACCAATAAACCTTTTTCAGGAAAAAAATTGATCTTACCTAGCTCAAACTGTTGATCATTGGTTTGTAACTGAGTTAATTTCAAGATATTTTTTACCTTAACTCTTAATTCTGCCAAAGAAAATGGTTTAGTTAAATAATCAATGGCCCCTTTTTCTAAACAAGCAATTTTTTCAAGAAGTTTTTTTTGTTGGGTCAAAAAAAGGTAATGACAATCTGGTAATAAATCAAGCAAATAATCAAGTAATTCTAATGAGTCTCCATCTGGTAACATTCGATCTAAAATACATAAATCAACTTTTTGTTTTTCAATAAAACCACAACAACTCTTAATATCACTAAACCAAAAAATCTTTCTACCTTTGGCCTTTAAAGCCTTAATTAGCGTATTGGCTAACTCTTGGTTATCTTCCAAAATAAGGATTTTTATCATCGTGATTCCTCTGGTATACTATGTACTTGCTCTTTACATAGTAAGCTTAAAACATAAAGCTGAAAAAAAGCTGAAATCCCGGGTAGTGAAGTGGCATCACCACAGGTTCTGACCCTGTTATCCTAGGTTCGAATCCTAGCCCG
Organism: uncultured Pseudomonadales bacterium; assembly: GCA_964412775.1. Lineage (GTDB taxonomy): Bacteria > Patescibacteriota > Microgenomatia > UBA1400 > PJMF01 > CG2-30-36-39. Next base: position 135,742 of record CAYPPX010000003.1, read on the forward strand.
GGATCAAAAAAATAATTAGCCAAACTTGGTTAATACATCTAATGATAATTAAATTTTCCAGCAAGAAAAACCTCGAATTATAACCTAAACTCATTTTTATTAAAAATAAAAAACAACCTATAATATATACTTATTAGACTAAATATGCTATAATTAAGGGTTATTTCTTCTCTGGAAGAATGAAACATTTTTCATTTATTTCGCAGAAAAATAATAGCACCTTAACACGCAGTATCTTTGCGACACCAATCATTGTTTATTTTTTTGAGCAATGACTGGTGTCGCAACCAATTGGTGATAACTATGAAAAGACTCATACCAGTGATTATCACTATTGCTATCCTCATAGCCGCCTGTGGTGGCAGTGACGGTGAGCAAGAAAATATCACTCAAGTAAGAGAATGTACACAAACCATCGTGTACGCAGTTTCTGACTCAGCAAACAATCTGGTTCAGAAATATGTAAGTCCAGAGCTTCATTCCCGCTGGGCCTGGAACTATGAAGAACAAAACTGGCAGTGGGAAAAGGTGAATGTTGAAGATTGGGATGCTTTTTTTGATCCCATCAATGCTGATATCGCTGAGGCTGAAGCGATGTTGGGCAAAATTTACGTAGATAACGAACTAATTGATGGGCCGTATTTCTACAATGCCGACTATGGCTACTATTCTGGATACGACTCATTCGCAGAAACTACCTGTCCAGACTCTGACAGCCCGAACGTAGACTTAAGCAAGAACAACTACGACGATATCAAATGGACAGAACTCTATGTTCAGTATCCACGACAAAACTGTGAAGAAGTAGTTGACGACTACTGCACCAACATCACAAAAACAAGTACGGTAACCTACGTCAAGGTTACAACCCCAGGTGGTAGCCAAGTAAGTTATAGCTACCCCACACCTTGGATTGACCAGATTGTTTGGGCCGCCTTTGCTAATGGCCCTGCATTCGAATTTAATCCTGAATTCACCGACCCAAAGACTACCCTTGATGAGGAAGCCTATGCAACAGCCCTCCTCGACAGCTTGACCACTGATGCCTACCGAGAAGTAGCACAAGTCAACCTCAATTTTGCAGATTTTGAGGGACGTCAAGAAATCAAGGGAGTAATCATGCGCGCTCTAGAAGTTGCCGCAGTCGAAGAAGGCAAGCCTGCCTTCATGACAATTAAAGGCATGATGAGCAGTGGACAAACCTCCGTTGCTCATATTTCAGCCACACGCAATGATATTCGTATCAGTGGCTGGATGTTTCTGGGTATGGGTGGTCTATCTGGTTCTGGTGGTGGTGGACAGTTGGAAATGGACTACTCCTCTACCTTTGAGGATGTCGTCCGCGGGTCAATCTACATCATTGCCCCGTAATAGCGTGTTAAGTTAACCAAAACCCCTCGAGTATCTTGCGACACTCTCGAGGGGTTTTTATACTCAAATAGCTAACATCATTCTTCTAGAAACTCAAAAAAATCGACAGCTAAATTTTCAGAATAACCAAACTTTCTCAACTGCCTTTTTAAAATTGGCATAACCTCTGGTGAACATAAAATATTTATTAACTGCTGATCATTTAAACTTAAACTAGGAATTGTAGGAGCCCCATCATATACATTAGATCCGGGATCAATAACAAAAATACACCCTAATGGTAAAAATTTATCCTTAATATTAATATAATCTCTAATACTGACTCCTATAGACTCTTTATCAGTTACAGAAATATGTCCTGACATATCATAGCTAGTTCTACCCAAGCCTTGCTCTTGTGAAGAAACAAGTTGTCCAGATTTTAAAATTTCTATAACGTGTAATAGTGATGTTCCATGAAATTTAATCCTTTTATCAATTTTTCTTACATCAACCAAAAACTCCGTAACTAATCTTTTCCGATAATCAACATCTCCTCTTACTTCTTTTCTTAAAAGTATTTTTTCTGCTTCTAACAAATATCTTAATTGAGCCAATTTAGCAACATCACTTTTGGCATTTTCTATTCCTTGTTGAAGAACATAATTAAATCTAGAACCTTGTTCTGATTCTAATTCTTGAAGCCTTCTTTCTGCCTCTGCAAGGTTATCTATAGCAGATTTCAATAAACGTTCATTCCTAGATTTTCTTGCATTAAAACCTTCTGGTAAATTTAAAATTTCAACCATAACCACCTAAGTATAGATAGTTTATTGAACTTAAAACAATATTTAAAAATAAAATTTGTTATTTTTTTAAATCAAAAATTGATCTTAAATCATCTAACCATTTGGGCTTCTCATCCATCGAAGCTATTCTTGCTGCACCTATTTTTATCAGTAATGTCATTATGGCCACAGCCAATAGGTCATAGTGATCTTTACCCACATCCTCATCTGCTTCTACAATTGCTGTTCCCCCAAAACCAATAGTTTTAGTTTTTAATTTTTTTTCTTTGATTAGTTTAATTAACTCTTTGGCATCTTGATTATGTTCACCAGCTATTCTTCCTTTTTTACGTTTTAAACTGCCATCTAAAATAGCAATATCATAAACTCCAGTCATCAATAACTTAGCAGCTTGCTCAAAAGAAGTAGTAATACTCAAAGTTGCCCCAATTTCTGTAACTACATCTTTAACTGCTCCATGCCAATCTAGATTATCTTCAGCTAATAAAATCTTAATTTGGTTTAACTCTTGGTTAGACATACTAAACTTCTTCCCCAGCCATCAAAGCTAAAATTGCTGGAGCTAAATCTTGGTAACGCCATTTTGGAATATCTTTATCAACATATTCACCCAATCTACTTTGGGCATCACCAGAAAAAGCAACTGTTTTTATTTTATTTAGCCTGGGATTTTTAATTTGCTCTCTAAGCAACAAAATTAAAATAGCTAAAGAATCAGGTCCCCCCGGTTGATAACTTTCATCCAAACTCCCGCCTAAAATAATCAAATCAATTTTTAATTCTTCAATTTTAGACATTATTTCTATAGCTGATTCCAAAGTTGTGGCTGTCTTAACTAAAACACCACCAATTTCATCAATCATTTTACTTAACTCAGTAATCCAATCTTGGTTATCTTCAGCTAAAAACACTCTAAATTTTTCTCGACTAGTGTTATCTATCATATTAGGTTTGTTGTTGAACTAATTTTAAAATTGTTGGTTTAAGCTCTTCTGACTGAACCTTATCAACAACTGCATCAGCCCCTGCATTTTTAAATCCTTGAACATATGAAGAAAAACCAATTACTTTAATTTCAGGAAATAACTCTTTAATTTTTTTCAATAAAGCCAAACCTTCTAGACCATCATGCTTATCTGGAGTAATATTGCCATCAAGAATAGCAATATCTACTTTAAGTTCTGCTAATTTTGCTACTAATTGCATAGCAGCCTCAAAATCAGCAACAATCGGTACAACTAATTCTGCCTCTAAACTTTTAACAACGCTTTTAATTAGTCTTTGCCAGGTTTGAACATCATCCTCAACCGCAAAAATTCTAATTGGTCTTTTTTCTACCATCTTAGATGAGTATTTTATCACAAATAGGTCAATAAGTATAAAAATATAAAATAAAATATCACTAAAAATATTTCAATAAATCATTTTTAAAAAAAATTATTAATGCTAACTACAACCAATTTTTTATTGACTAGTTTTATGTTAAAGTAACCCCATGCCTGATAAATATTCCGCAGTCTGGGTTTCCCATTCATCTATTTCTGACTTTCAACAGTGCCCCAGAGCTTACTATCTAAAAAATGTTTATAAAAACCCAGATTCTGGTCATAAAATTCAAATCATGGCACCAGCCTTAGCTTTAGGCCAAGCTGTACATGAGGTAATTGAGTCCCTATCCAATTTACCCACAGATCAACGCCTAAAAGAGTCTTTAATTGAAAAATTTGCTAAGGTTTGGCCCAAAGTCAGTGGCAAAAAAGGTGGTTTTTGGGATGAAACAACCGAGCAAAAATTTAAACAACGAGGTGAAGAAATGTTACGTAGAGTGATGAATAACCCGGGTCCTGTTTCACAACTTACAGTCAAAATTAAAGAAGATTTACCCCACTATTGGTTATCAGAAGAAGATGGCATTATTTTGTGTGGCAAAATTGACTGGCTCCAATATCTACCAGATACTGATACTGTTCATATTGTTGATTTCAAGACTAGCAAAAATAAAGAAAAAGCAGATTCTTTACAGCTACCTATCTACTTATTACTCGTAAGTAATACCCAAAAAAGACAAGTTGCCAAAATCAGCTACTGGTATTTAGGCCAAAGTGATGAGCCTGAAGAAGTGGCTTTACCAGCAGAGCAAGAAGCTTATGAAAAGATTTTAAAAATAGCCAAAGAAATCAAACTAGCTAGACAACTCAATCGTTTCCGTTGTCCAGAAGGTGAAAATGGTTGTTTTGCTTGTCGCCCATTTGAAAAAATCATTAAAGGTGAAGCTGAATTTGTGGGAGTTGGTGGTTATAATCAAGACATCTATATTATGCCTCAGGGCAAAGATATTTCCGAAGAAAGCGTCATTCTCTAAATTTACTTTATGAAAACAATGGATAAACGTCTAGCTATTATTTTTATTATTCAAATTACCGAAGTCTTGGGTTTTTCCTTGATTTTGCCGTTTTTACCGTTTTATGCTCAAACCTACGGAGCTAGTCCTTTTACTATTGGTTTGATCTTAACATTCTTTTCTTTATTTCAATTTTTATCTAGTCCAATCATGGGTAAACTCAGCGATAGTTATGGTCGAAGACCATTATTGTTACTGTCCCAGTTATCAACAGCCATTAGTTTTCTGGTCTTAGCTTTATCCAACTCATTGTGGATGATTTTTTTATCTAGAGCAATTGATGGCATTTTGGGTAGTAACTTTACTATCGCCCAAGCATATATTAGTGATATTACTGAACCCAAAGATAGAAGTAAGGCTTTTGGCCTAAGTGGAGCCGCTTTTGGCATTGGCTTCTTGATTGGCCCAGCGATCGGTGGCTACTTGTCACAATTTAGTTATGCTATTCCAGCCTTTGTGGCAGCGATTGTGTCGTTTATTAGTATTGTTTTTACTTACCTTTATTTACCAGAAACAGTCAAAAAATCTACAGAAAAGTTTTCGTTTAAACAAGTCAGAATCCTAGATGCAACTCCATTTAAAAAATATCTTTTAGATAAAAATATTGGTTCAAGTTTAATTCAGTTTTTTTTGTATTCACTGGCCCATGTTACCTGGACTACTAATTTTGCGGTTTATGGAGAAATGAAGCTTGGTCTAAATGCCCAAATTACCGGTTACATCCTCGCTTATATCGGTTTAATCAGTATTATTTTACGAATGAGAATTATTCCCAAATTAATTGACCTTTATAGTGAAGAAAAATTAATTTTTTTCGGGATGATCTCAATTATCTTCGGTCTAATCATGGCGCCTTTTTTTCACTCTATTGCCCCATTTTTTGCTTTAATGACTTTTTTCTCTTTTGGGACTGGCATCAGTCGACCATTGCTCACCGGGGCTATCTCTAATAAAGCCTCAGCTAATGAACAAGGTGCAGTCATGGGGGTCGCCAACTCTTTAGGTAGTCTAAGCCAAATTATTGGGCCAATTTTGGGTGGTTTACTGCTGTCTACAGCCTACCCAGCCACCATGCTCTATGCTTCGGCTGGAGTAATGTTGGTAGGTCTAATTATATTTTTAAAACAACCTGCTCAAGCTCAGTAACACCAAGATTATTTAGATACAAAAAAATTGAAACTAGAGCCAAAATAAAAGCAGTAACTAATAAAAAAACCAACAATCGCCAAAAGCTAAACTCCACTTTTACCATATAACTAGCTTGATCCTTTTGGGGCTTGCTGTCAAGTTTTTAGATCATTAATCGCACGAACCGATTTTTAGCAAAACTATCTAGCCAAACATCTTGAATTATCACTGTTAAATCACCTAATTTTTCCTGAGTATGGCTATCATCAACCTCCAAAAAAACATCACCCTGAAAACCTCGTTCTTTTAGCTCAGTAACTAATCTTTTAATCACAGCTAAACCATCAACCCCACCATCAAGGGCTAAGTGTGGTTCAAAATCTTTTACAGAGCCAGCCAATGACTCTAATCTAACTGATGGGATGTAAGGTAAATTCGCTACACAAAAATCAAAATTAACTTCCTGAATGTTTGCTAATAAATCAGATTGGAGCAACTGAATTTTAGTTTGTTGTTTTTGATCTACTAAATTATTTAGATTAGTTTTAGCCACTTCCAAAGCAGAGTTTGATACATCAGTTAAAACACAACTCACTTTTATACCAAATGATAAAAATTTATTAAATAAACTCAAACCAATTGCGCCACTACCAGTCCCTATTTCTAGAAACCTAATTTCTTTTTTTGTTTGATAAATCTCAATAATTTTCTCCACCAACTCTTCCGTTTCTACTCTGGGAATTAAAACATTTTGATTAACTACAAAATAATCATTTAGAAACTGAGCTTGACCTGTAATGTACTCAACTGGCATTTCACCATAATCAATAATCTTTTCTGGATTAACACCAAATTTTAATAAATGATTTTTTTCAAAAGGTGTAAGTAATCTCACTGGCATTTTTTTTCTTTCCTGTTAGGATTGACCTTCGTCATATTTTGATATAAATTCAAAAGACGACCAAATTAGGTTGATTATAAATTATAGAAAGGTTAATTTATCCATGAATAATAAAACCCTAACCCAGATCATGATCGGCGCAGTGGCTTTTATTGCTGGTTTTGTGGCTGGTTCTTTGTGGACAGAGAATCAATTACTAAAATCAGGCACTGCTGGTACCGCCCAATTGGCTGGTAATAATCCAACTGCTGCTGGCAATAATGCTCCAGTAGCCACTACTGTAGACGAAATGCCAGAAATCACTGCAGAAGATCATCTTCGCGGTAACAAAGATGCTCAAGTCATTTTAGTTGAATATTCTGACTTTGAGTGTCCTTTCTGTAACAAATTCCACCCAACTATGACTAAAGTCATGGAGGAGTATGGTGATAAAGTTGCTTGGGTTTATAGACACTACCCACTTAGCTTCCACCCACAAGCTCATATTAGTGCTCAAGCTGCAGAATGTGTTGCCAAATATGGTGACAATGATAAATTCTGGACATTTGCTGACAGCCTCTATGAAGCTGCTGCTGTAGATGGTGGCGAAGCCTTAACCGAAGACAAATTAGTTGCTGCTGCTAGTAAAGTAGGCGTCAACATTCAAAGTTGTCTAACCAGTGAAGAAACAGCTGATGCTGTTGATGCTGACCAGGTCGGTGGGGCTGCTGCCGGCATTTCTGGTACACCAGGAACCATCGTGGTAACCAAAGATGGTCCTCAAGAGATTATTTCTGGAGCTTTACCATACGCTCAAGTTAAATCTATTATCGACAAATATATCAAATAATATTTTATAGATAAAAAAATTAACCCCCTCTATGTTAGGATAAATATAGAGGGGGTTTTTATGCTTACACACCTTTTTTCTGACCTGTTCGATGTCTTAGTTTTCGAGAATAACTCAATAAATAAACAAAAACTAGTTAATTATGAAGAAATCTCAACCGATTTACTGCTTAATACAGAACTATTAAATTTCTATTTAGCTCTAAAACAAAACCACCAGCTTTCACTAAACGTTTTTACTTCAGCTTATTACCTAACTAACAAACAAAGTGAAATTAGTCAAAAATATTTTAAAACATTTGACCAACTCTACTCAACTGTTCTACTTGGTTTCTCAAAACATAATAAACAAGCTTATGAGTTATTAGCCCAAAATACTAAAGCTAAACCACAAAATTGCCTGTTTATTGATGATAAACAACTCTATACCCAAACAGCCCAAAAAGCAGGATTTATGGCTATCACTCACCACAATAATCAACAAACTATCAATAATATAAAAAGCTTACTTTAGTTTTAAATCTTTGCCGATTAATTGGGGAGTTTTAACTCCCTGCCATTCATTAATATCTAATACTCCAGCCACATCAACCAAAGAGCCGATTGTTAAACTCTCTGCTAACTCAGCCTTGCCCCAAAAAAGAGAGACTACTTTGTTCTGATTGCCAGCACTAGTTAAAGTTAGTTTAAGATGCTCAGCTTGCTTACCCAATATCTTGATTTCTGTTACTCTCATATCTGCCAAAGCAAATAATGGCAGATGATTACCTTGACCAAATGGAGCAAATTTGGCAATTAAATCAATGACCTGCAAATCAATTAATTCCACTGGTAATAAACAATCAATCTCTAAGCTTTTTTGGAGTAAATCTGAACTAATATTTTCCCGACCATAATTTAATAAATAATCCACCACAGCGGTTAATTTATCTGGTTCAAAACCAAAACCAGCCGCCATTGGATGACCACCAAACTCTAGTAGTAACTCATGAGCAGTTCTGATGATTTCAGTAATATTAACTCCTGGTACTGACCGAGCTGAAGCTTTAGCAGTTTTTCCTTTAGTACTAATCACAATTGCTGGTTTAGCATAACGTTCAGTCAATTTTCCAGCAATCAAACCGATAATTCCCTCATGAAAATCACTAGAGTGAACAACAATAATTTTTTCAGCACTCTGCAACTCAGCTTGATCTTGAGCGAACTGATATAAATCAGCAGTTAGTTGTTGACGGTCAAAGTTAGTATTATTCACAATTTGAGCCAGTTGATTAGCTCTTTTGGCATTATTAGTGCAAATCAACCTCAAGGCATCAGTGGCACTAGATAATCGACCCATGGCATTGATTCTGGGACCCAAAACATAACCCAAATGAATTGAAGTAATTTGCTGATTAGTCAAGCCAGCCACTTCAATTAAAGTTTTTAAACCTATTCGAGGTTGCTGGTTAATTGCTTTTAAACCAGCTACTACTAATGCCCGGTTCACTCCCTTTAAACTCATCAAATCCGTTACTGTAGCTAGAGCCACTAGGTCAAGATTATTTTTGGCTAGCTCCTCACTCAACTCTCTAATAAATGCCCAAGCTACAGCTGTTCCACAAATTTTGGTACTATGAACAACCGCTAAAGCCTTTGGTAACTCTTCATCAGGTTGGTGGTGATCAGTAATAATTACATCTACCCCACGGGCTTGTAACTCAGCAATTGCTTGATGAGCAACAATGCCAGTATCAACCGTAATCAACAGAGCTGGTAATGGTTGCTGGTAAATCTCAGCCAAGGACCTTTCCGTCAAACCATAACCATGTTTTTCTCGATGTGGAATAAAAGGCAATACTTCAGCTCCTAACTCGTATAAACTTTGCCACATGATTGCCGTAGCACTCACCCCATCAGCATCATAATCACCAAAAACTAAGATTTTTTGCTTATTTTTAATGGCTAATAAGACTCTCTCCTTGGCCTGTTGTAAAGCATCAATCTCTAAACCTAGCTCTTCAACTGAGATGGCTAGTGGATCTGGTGGGTTAAAAAATAACTCTTGATCAAGAATTTTTCTATTTTTCAATAAAATCTCAGTCAAATCAGTTACTGACTTTGGCACATTATTCGTCAAAAAATTCCATAACATAACAGTAACAGCGTAACATATCGGCTCAAGAGAAATAATTATTAAAATCATTTATAATGAAGTTATGAAACTTGAGTTACCATTTGAAGTGCTGTTTGTCTGTCATACCCTCCAAAAAAATGGCTATGATGCTTATCTGGTTGGTGGAGCAATCCGCGACTTAATTCTTCAGGCTACTGATAGTTATTACCACCAACATCTAGCAATTACTGATTACGACTTCACCACTAATGCTAAACCAGAGGAAATCATGAAGATTTTTCCAGAAAGTTTTTATGAAAACAACTTTGGTACAGTCAGTATTACTCATGAAGATTTATTAGCTTTACTGACAACTACTAATCAACTGCCTGCAAAAAACTTGGCTGACTTAGCCAAAAATAAAACTACTAAAAAAACTATCATTGATTTAGCTAAAGCTAAAAAAATCCATGAATCCCTAGCCACCAATGAGCCAACTCTACCTTCTGCCGAAAAAAAAGTTAAACCGTTTGAAATCACTACTTATCGCACTGACGGCACCTATCAAGATCATCGCCGTCCTGACAATGTTACCTGGGGTAAAACTATTGAGGAAGATCTGGACCGCAGAGATTTTACTATTAATGCCATGGCTATTAAGATTAACCAAGAATATCTGACCACGATTTTTAAGCAAAAAACATTAACCACTAACTATTTACTTGCAGTTAAAGATTTTGAATTAGTAGACCCACATGAAGGCATTAAAGATTTAGCCCAAGGCATTATTGAAGCTGTAGGTGATCCCAACCTTCGCTTCAGAGAAGATGCTTTAAGAATGCTGAGAGCCATTCGTTTTTCAGTTCAGCTAGGGATTGATATTGGCAATAACACTCTCAAGGCTCTTAAACAACACGCCCTACTCATCCAACATGTTAGCTGGGAAAGAATCAGAGATGAGTTTTTGAAAATGCTAGCTAGTAATAACCCCAAAAAAGCGATTCTTTTACTAGAGGAAACAAAGATTCTTGAGCTGGTTTTACCAGAGCTATTATTAATGAAAGATGTTAAACAAGGAGGCCACCACACTACTGATGTCTGGGTTCATTCACTAGATGCTTTAGCTAGCTGCCCTAGTTCAGACCCAATTGTCCGTTTGGCAACTTTAATCCATGATATTGGTAAGCCTTTAACCTTTAATGAAAAAGACGGAAATATTACCTTTTATAACCATGAGATTGTCGGTTCCAGAGTCGCAGCTAAACTAGCCAAAAGATTTAAACTTTCTAAATTAGATTCACAAAGATTATTTACTCTCGT
>CAYPPX010000004.1:0-41272 GCA_964412775.1 uncultured Pseudomonadales bacterium
TACGTCCTTATAACACTGTCGAATAAGGGTTCCACCTGTGAGACAGTGAGCTCACTTGATAAAAAAATCCTCATTATGAGGATTTTTTTTATCGGAATTAATTTCACTTATAATGTTTTTGCTATAATATGACTAGGTATTTCTCTGGGAAGATGGCCTCCCAAATTTTAGAGATACCATAAGGAGGTGAGATCATTGAGAAGATGGTTTCATCAGTTGTTAGTATTGCTTGGTTGTAAACGAACCAGAAAGCGTTACTAACCACAAGTTTTAGACCGGTGCTTTTTGGCCGGTCTTTTGCTTTGTTTAGAGCATCGGTTGATTCTCTAGTTATTTTCATCCATAATACTCTCAAGAAAACTTTCAGTTATTAATTTGCAAGGATATTTTTATGGCAGAGACTTCTAGAAACTTTATCTACCTCTTACCTGATGTTGCCTATGTTGTGGAGTTAGTAAAAGTCAAGGATAGTGATCTTTTTAAGGTTCGTGATTACCTGCAAATCAATGGAAACTTCATGGACGAAAATGACATCTTGGCTGAAAGTATCAAAAAACTGTCTACTAGAATTCAACCAAAGGATTATGAGTTAGTTTTACCTGATTTTCTTTTTACTAACACTATGGTTAATGTTAAAGAAACAGGCACAGAAAAAGTTTTGGAGTATGTTAATAGGGAGATTATTCCTGATCTAGGTATTTCTGAAAAAACCCATGAGTTAAAAGTTTTTGTATTGAATGAGTTCAAAGGCCAAGCCAGAGTACAACTATCAGCTCTAGAGAAAACTGTTTTGAAACCACTCACTGATGTTTTTCCAGAGAGTGGCGAGCTAAAAATAAATAATGTTTATCCTTTGAGTTGGGTGACTAAATCTCTAATCTCTCTGGAACCATCAATCAGTGTGGTGCAAATGGGCGCCAAGCTTTATATGGCTCAGCATTATATTGGGATTGACCAAGCAAATGATGCCGAGATTGAAGATGTTGATAAACTAATTGAGTCAATTAAAACCCTCAAAGGAGCCGAGCCAAGCATCCAAACTGTTTATTTATTGGCTAATGCTTTAGTGGAAAGTAAATTGGGTGATGGTTTGAAAGGGACTTTACCGGTCCAACAATTGGCTAAAGATGATGAAGAATCAGAAATGCCATCATATATCAAACAAGTTGCCGAAGCTGCAGTTAAATCAATTGATATTAAAGAATATCAGATCCCATCTTTTATTTTTTCAGGCGTTGATGGGACTGCCGAAGTTATTGGTGAAACTTTAACCAAAGAAAAACTAACTACTGATGATGTTAAAGACGAAGTGGTGCTACCCCCTCCAACTGAGCTTGGTACGACTGCTAACGAGGACTTAACCATAGTTAATGAAGAGTTAGACACTGAGCCTGAAAAAACAAAAGAAGTTGAAGCTAGTAGTAATGAAGTGGCAGAAACTAAAACCGAAGAAGAGCCTACTGTAGTAGCATCGACCGAAGTTGCCACAGAAAAAGAAACTATGAAAATTGAAGACAAAGAACCTACTAAAACAGAACTAGAAACTGTAGCTGAAACAACTACTGAGGTTAAAGAAAAAACAGCTATTTTAAAGACTGAAGACAAACAAACTTCTGAGGTCAAAGAGGTTGATTTGAGGCAGTTTATGAGTGAAGAAACTACAGAACCAAAAGCTGAGGTTAAAGAAACAGCGGTGGTAGAAAAAGTGGCAGAACAGTCTAAAAAACAAGTCATCAAGAATGATACTGGGATTAACAACATGGTCAAAATGGTGTTTGTTGCTTTAGTGAGCTTTTTTATTACCGTAGGAATTGGGCTGGGTATTGGGCTGGGCTTTTTGACTTTTACTAATAATCAACAAGCCAACAATAACGCCCCTCAAACACCAGTTGCTGAGGTCTCGCCAACTGCGGAGCCAACCACAGAACCCACTAGTGAGCCAATAGATAGAACCAAATATTCAGTTTTAGTGGTTAATGCAACAACTAAGGCTGGTTATGCTGGAGAGATTGCAACTGTTTTGGAAGAAGCTGGCTTTGAAGATGTTACGGCAGCCAACGCCAAAGGTGACTACGATGAGGGGAATTTTGTTTTAGCTAATACCGAGGAGGCTGAGTTGCTCAAAACCTTGGCTAGTGATACAGATCTAACCTTTAGTTTCTTGGCTGATAAAGAAGTTGAAGATTCAGCCGATAAGTATGATTTTGTAATAGTATTAGCTGAGTAGTCTAAAATTACCCTTGTAGTTTTTATTACTAAAGGTATAATCGGGTTCGTGTTTTTGTTTTTGTTGATATAAATTAGTAGATACCTGGAAAGACGCAATGGCAGCAAATCTGCATATTTCTATTTCAGCCGAAACAATTACCAAGTTCGGAGCTCTTAATTACTCAAATTCTTTGTTTACTAGCACAATAGTCACTGTTTTAATGGTGGCTTTTTTTGTAGCTATTAACCGAAGTTTGACTAGTAAAAAAGGTCCTAGGGGTTTGCAAAATTTGGCAGAGTTTATTATTGAAGGCTTTTACAACATGGTTCAAGGTGTAACGGGTGATCACAAAAAGACCCGTTTTTTTATGCCTTTTTTCATGTCATTTTTCTTTTTTGTTTTATTCAATAATTGGTTTGGTTTGCTTCCTGGTGTTGGCACAGTTGGTTTTAAAGAAACCAGTAGTGGTACAGAGCATGCTGTTTTGTTGGAAAGTGAACTAAAAGTTCCAGTAAGTGAGGTTCATGCCTCAGAGGCAGTTCTTTTAGAGGAAACTGGTGAAGAAGCTGGCGTTGTTGAAGAAAACGCTGAAGAAGTTGCTGAAAAAACTCCTGAAGAAAAAAGTGTTTTTGTGCCCTATCTTAGAGCTGGAACAGCAGATCTTAATACCACTTTGGCTTTAGGTTTATTTTCTCAAGTTATGGCTCAAATAGTTGGTGTAAAGTATTTGGGTTTTTCTTACTTTAAGAAATTCTTTAATTTTAAAGACCCAATTATGATGTTTGTTGGTGTTTTGGAGCTGGTGTCAGAATTTTCTAAGGTTTTATCATACGCTTTTCGTTTGTTTGGAAATATTTTTGCTGGAGAAGTACTACTGGTAGTAATGAGTGCCCTAATCCCAGTGATAGTGCCAATGCCATTTTATGGCTTAGAAATTTTTGTTGGCTTTATCCAGGCTTTGGTCTTCTCTCTTCTATCATTAGTATTCTTTAACATCGCGACCTTAAGTCACGATGAACATTAATTAGTAAGAACATAATAAAAATTAAAAGGAGGAAATATTATGTACTCAGAATTAGCAATTGGTTTGATTATGTCTTTCGGCATGATTGGTCCAGGTATTGGTTTAGGCTTACTAGTCGGTAAAGGCTTAGAAGCTATTGGTAGAAATCCAGAGGCTACTGGCAAGATTCAAACTAACATGATTCTTGGTATGGCTTTCACTGAAGCTATCGCTATTTACGCTTTAGTTGTAGCCCTTATTTTGAAGTTTGTATAAAAAGGAGAAAAAATGGACATTCAATTACCACAGATTATTTATCAGTTGGTTAATTTCGGTGTTGTTTTTGGTGCAGTAACTTATTTGTTATATAAGCCAGTGCAAAAGATCCTTGATGATCGTGCTAAGAGAATTGAAGACAGTCTAGCTGAAGCAGAAAAAATCGAAGAAGAACAAGAAAAAATGAGTTCTTTAAGAGCCAAAGCTAAAAGAGATGCTGACAAAGAAGCAGCCACAATTCTTGAAAATGCCAAAAAAACTGCTGATAAAAGTAAGAAAGAATTAGTAGATAAAACTAAAGAAGCTCTTCAAGATGAAATGAAGAAAGCTCAAACAGCTTGGAAAGAAGAAAAGAAACAACTTTTGGCTGATTCCAAGAAACAAATGGTTGATGCTGTCATTGAAGTTAGTTCTTTGGTCTTGGGTAAAAAACTTGATCCTAAAACTGATGATAAGTTTATTGCTCAAAATTTAGAAAAAATCCTTAAGGATATTTAATTTGTTATGAAAAAAGTCACTGTGATTACTGCCAATGAGCTTTCTAAAGCTAATTTGGAAACAATTAAAAAGTCTTTGATTGCCAAATACGGTAAAGATCTTGAATTTGAGCTTAAAATTGATCCAGCCGTGATTGGAGGTGTCAAATTAGTGATTGGCTCTAAAGCAGTTGATATGACTATTAAAGCCAAGCTTTCTCAAATTGAGAAGCAAGTAATGGATAAAATCTAAGTTAATTATAGAGAAAATAAATATGCCAACCAATAAAAAATCTTCTACCAATGTAGCGACTTCTAGCTTTGACCTAAAAGGGTTATTTAAAAATGTTGAACCAAAATTAACAGTTGAATCTGTTGGAGAGGTTACTTCTTACTCTGACGGTGTAGTTAAGGCTTCAGGTCTAGATGAAGTTCAAGCAGGTGAAATTGTTGAGCTTGCCGGTAAAAAACTTGGTTTAGCTTTGAACTTAACTGAAAAAGAAGTTGGTATTGTCGTTATGGGTGATCCAATGGGGATAGTGGTTGGTGATAGTGTGGCTAGAACTGGCAGAATTTTATCTGTTGGTGTTAGTGACAGTATTCTGGGCAGAGTAGTTAATAGTTTGGGTGAGCCTATTGATGGTAAAGGGCCACTAAATGTAACTAGATATATGCCTTTGGAAAAGGTAGCTCCAGGTGTCATGAGTCGTAAATCAGTCTCCGTACCACTCCAGACTGGTATTAAAGCTGTTGACGCCATGATTCCAGTGGGTCGTGGTCAAAGAGAGCTGATTATTGGTGATAGATCAACTGGTAAAACTGCAGTAGCCTTAGGTACGATTATTAACCAAAAACAAGAAGATGTGATTTGTGTTTATGTTGCTACTGGTCAAAAAAGAGCTGCTGTAGCTCAAACCATTCAAATTTTGGAAGAGCATGAAGCAATGGCCTATACGATTATTGTTTCTGCCACTGCTTCTGATAGTGCTGCTGAGCAATTTTTATCTCCATATACTGGTTTAGCTATTGCTGAATATTTTTTGGATCAAGGTAAAGATGTGTTAATTGTTTATGATGATTTATCAAAACACGCTCAAGCCTATCGTGAGATTTCTTTATTGCTTAGAAGACCAAGTGGTCGTGAAGCTTATCCTGGTGATGTTTTTTATCTTCACTCAAGACTTCTGGAGAGAGCTTGTCGTTTAAATGAAAACTATGGTGGTGGTTCGATTACTGCTTTACCAATTATCGAAACTCAAGCTAATGATGTGTCAGCTTATATTCCAACTAACGTGATTTCTATTACTGACGGTCAGATTTATTTGGAAGCAGACCTATTTAATTCTGGTATGAAACCAGCTATTAATGTTGGTTTATCAGTTTCTCGTGTTGGTAGCTCAGCTCAATTAAAAGCGATGAAACAAGTGGCTGGTACGATGAAGCTTGATTTAGCTCAGTTTAGAGAACTCCAGGCTTTTGCTCAGTTTAGTTCAGATCTTGATGAGAGAACCAAAAAAACTTTAGACCGTGGGGTAAGGGTCAATGGGGTGCTCAAACAAGGTTGGGATCAACCTTTGAGTGTGGCGGAGCAAGTAGCAGTTATTTTTGCTGCTGTTAATGGTTTTTTAGATATGGTCAAAGAAGATGCTACCAAAGAATGGGAAGTGGCTTATTTAGATTACCTTCATACTGCTCACCAAAGTTTATTGGATGAGATTATGAAAGAACAAAAACTTTCTGACCAAATGATTGAAAAACTAAAAGATGTTGTCGGAACTTTTAATGACTTACATAAAGAGTTCATGATGGTAAAAGAAGAAACTAAATAAAGCTTATGGCCAATCAAAGACAGGTTAAACGCCGTATTGGTACCGCTCAAAACATTTCCAAGATTACAAAAGCAATGGAAATGGTTGCTGCTAGTAAAATGAAAAAAGCCCAAGATCAGGCTTTAGCAGCTAGACCATATGCTCAGGCTTTGTACGATTCAATTATTACAATCTCTCAAGCAGCCACAATTTCTGAGCATCCTCTACTCTCAAATCATGACGAAGGAATTCCTGTTATTCTCGTGATTGGAACTGATAAAGGTTTGTGTGGAGCTTTGAATGGGAACTTACTTAAGGTTTTATCTGCTTGGAAAAAAAATCATCCCACCGGTGAAGTTGTAGCTGTGGGTAAAAGAGCTGTTTTAGCAACCAGAGTTTTGGGGATGGTGGTTCATGCTCAATTTACTCAATTACCAGAATATTTGACTACTGTTGATATTATTCCAGTAACAACTTTGGTGTTAAATGGTTTTGCTGAAAAGAAATTTAAATCAGTTGATGTTTTGTATACAGATTTTATTAATACGCTTTCTCAAAAACCAAAACAAGCTGTGCTTTTACCCATTTCTAAGGCTTTTAAACCAGATGTAGTTGAACGTAAAGTTGATGAAAAGATTCAAACTAAAGAATATGCTTTTGAGCCAAATCCAAGACAAATTTTAGATCGTTTACTTCCATTTTATTTGGAAAATACAATTTATCATTCTTTTTTGGAGGCCAAGGCTAGTGAACATTCCGCTAGAATGGTGGCAATGAAGAATGCCAGTGAGAATGCTGGTGAGTTGGTTGAAGAATTGAAACTCGTTTATAACAAGACTCGTCAACAAGCCATTACCACTGAATTATTAGATATTATTTCTGCCACGATGGCGCTAAGTTAGAAAAAGAAAAAGGAAAAATTATATGGCAAAAGAAAATACAGGTAAAATAGTTAGTATCATTGGCCCAGTGGTTGAAGTTGAGTTCACTGGTAAATTACCAGAAATTTACAATGCTTTAGTCTTAGATTTACCAGATAACAAAAAACTTTATTTTGAGGTTGAACAACAAATTGATCAAACTAAAGTTAAATGTATTGCTCTTGGGCCAACTGATGGATTAGTTAGAGGCACGTTGCTAGTTGATACTGGTGCGCCAATTTCTGTGCCAGTTGGAGAGGCTACTTTGGGGCGTGTGTTTAATGTGGTTGGTGAGGCAATTGATGGCTTGGGTGTAGTCAAGAATAAAGCAGTTGCTCCAATTCATAAATTAGCACCGAAATTAGTTGATTATGAAACCAAAGCAGAAATGCTTGAGACTGGTATTAAAGTGATCGACTTGATTTCCCCTTTCTCCAAAGGTGGAAAAGTTGGTGCTTTTGGTGGAGCTGGTGTCGGTAAGACTGTTATTATTCAAGAATTAATTCGTAACATTGCTGAAGAGCATCAAGGTCACTCAGTGTTTGCTGGTGTGGGAGAGCGTACTCGTGAGGGCAATGACCTTTATAATGAGATGAAAGATTCTGGTGTTTTGGCTAGTACGGTGATGTGTTTTGGTCAGATGAATGAGCCACCAGGCAATCGTTTGAGAATTGCTTTGACTGCTCTGACTATGGCTGAGTATTTCCGTGATGAGAATAAAGAGGATGTATTGTTCTTTATTGATAATATTTTCCGTTTCTCACAAGCTGGGAGTGAGGTTTCAGCTTTGTTGGGTCGTATTCCTTCAGCTGTGGGTTACCAACCAAATTTAGCCACAGAAATGGCTGCTTTGCAGGAAAGAATTGCTTCTACCAAAGATGGTTCTATTACTTCGATTCAAGCTATTTATGTCCCAGCTGATGACTATACTGATCCAGCCCCAGCGACAACTTTTGCGCATATTGATTCCACAATCAACCTTGACCGCCGTTTAGCCGAGCAGGCTCTATTCCCTGCTGTTGATCCTTTAGCATCGAGTTCAAAGATTCTAAATCCGACAGTTGTTGGTGAAGAACATTATCGAGTTGCTCGTGGTGTGCAAGAGGTTTTACAAAGATATAAGGAACTACAAGATATTATTGCTATTTTGGGCATTGATGAGTTATCTGATGAAGATAAATTAGTAGTCTCCCGTGCACGCAAGATTCAACGTTTCTTGACTCAGCCAATGTTTGTGGCTGAACAATTTACTAATGTACCAGGAGCTTATGTTTCAGTAGCAGAGACTATTAGAGGTTTTGCTGAAATTTTGGCTGGTAAACATGACTCCATTCCAGAACAAGCTTTTTATATGGTTGGTACCATTGATGAAGTATTAGAGAAGGCTAAAAAGATTTAGTTTATGAAAAAATTTCCACTTCATATTGTTTCTCAGGAAAAAGAACTGCTCTCGATTGAGGTAGAGTCTGTTTCTTTGCCAACAATTGAGGGTGAAATTACAGTTCTATATAAACATATTCCTTTATTTGCACCTCTAAAGACAGGTCAACTGATTTATCGGGTTAAAGATGAAGAGAAAATTGTAGTGGTTTCTGAGGGTTTTGTGAATGTTACTCCAGACAACGGAGTGATTGTTATGGTTGATAGTGGTGTGTTAGCTCGTGATATTAGTCTTGAAAAAGCTCAAGCCGCGGTCAAAGCAGCTCATGAAACCATGGAAAAGACCCAAGACCAACGAGAACTTTTAATGGCAGAGGCTTCACTTAGGCAAGCTATGATGGAAATCAAAGTAGCCCAAAAAACCAGAAAAACTACCAATTAATAAGCTTAAATATTCCACTTGTCATCAGTAAAAAAGTCACTATACTAGGCACATTATGGTAAACGCTAAAATCCAGTTAACTCTAGAAGGTCTTGAAGAACTCAAGTCAGAGCTTCGAGAACTCAAAGATAAAAAACTGCCTAAAGTTATTGCTCGTGTCGCAGCTGCTCGTGAACAAGGAGATTTGTCAGAGAATGCTGATTACCATAGTGCCAAAGAAGAACAAAATTTTGTTGAAACCAGAATCTCAGAAATTGAAGATATCATTTCTAGAGCTGAGGTTGCCAAAAATGGCAAAGATAAATCAAAAGTTTCGATTGGTTCTAGGGTTGAAGTAGCAGTCAAAGGTAAGGCAGGTAAAACTTTTACTTATGAAATTGTTGGAGAGTTTGAGGCTGATCCTGAAGAAGGTAAGATTTCCTCCGTTTCTCCAATTGGCAAGGCTCTCCTAGGTAAGAAAAAGGGTGAGTCAGCCACAGTTAAGGCTCCGGCGGGAGAGGTTACTTATCAAATAGAAAATGTTCAATAAAAAATAACCAAGTAATCAGAATCCCCCGCCAAGACGGGGGATTTTCGTTATACAATAGTCAAGTCAAACAAGGAGAAATTACAATGTCACAACAACAATCAATTCATTGGTTAGATAAACTAGCTACCGGTATTTTGCGCTGGCAAGAAAAGACTGGTGTGGGTTTACATGTTGATGATATGAAGACGCCATCGGGTCGTGTTCATACTGGTTCTTTGAGAGGAGTACTTCTTCATGACGCAGTGGCCAAAGTTTTGACTGAAAAGACTGACCAAGAAGTGGTCAGTACTTATGTTTTTAATGATATGGACCCAATGGATGGTTTACCAAGTTATTTACCAGCAGCTGAGTATGATCAACACATGGGCAAACCAATGTTTAAAATCCCAGCCCCAAAGTTAGCTGAATCAGGTTTGGATGTTAGTAAAGTTTCTATCGAAGAAAAAACTCGTTTTGAAAATGCCAAAAGTTTTGGTGAGTTTTATGCGATGGATTTTATCGATGCCTTTAGAAAACTTGGTTGCGAGCAAGAAATTGTATGGAGTCACGAACTTTACCAAGCTGGTAAGATGGATGAGTTAATTAAAACTGCATTAGATAATGTTGCTGAAATAAGAAAAATCTATAAAGAAGTGGCCGACTATGATTTACCAGCCAACTGGTATCCATTCCAAGTAATTTGTCCGGAATGTGGCAAAGTTGGGACGACTTTAACTACTGCTTGGGATGGTCAAGAAGTGAGCTTTGAGTGCCAACCTCATAAAGTTACTTGGGCAAAAGGTTGTGGTTATACTGGGAAAATTAGTCCTTTTGGTGGGACTGGCAAATTACTGTGGAAAGTTGATTGGCCAGCTCATTGGACAGGTATGGGGATAACGATTGAAGGGGCTGGTAAAGATCATACTTCAGCTGGCGGTTCTAGAGATATGGCTGACCAATTGATGGCTAAGGTTTTTAAAACTCAAACCCCATTTGATATCCCCTATGAATGGATTTTAATTCGTGGAGCTAAAATGAGTTCAAGTAAAGGGGTTGGTACCTCTGCTCGAGAATTTGTTGAACTTTTCCCTGCTGAAGTCGGTCGTTACTTGTTTGTCAGTAAAAACTACAATCAGGTAATTGACTTTGATCCTAATACTATGGCTATTCCAGACCTTTTTGATGAGTATGATCAAGCAGCTAGAATTTACTGGGGTCAAGAAGCTGGTGATACTAGAATGGGTCGAGCTTTTGAACTATCTCAGATAAAAAACAAAGCTCCCCAAGCAATGTTTCTACCTCGTTTTAGAGATATTGCTACTTGGATGCAACACCCAGAGCTTGATTTGGTAGCAAAGTTTGTTGAAGTTAAAGGTAGTGAGCTGACTACAGAAGAATTAGCTCTTTTAGCAGATAGAAAACATTATGCCAAAATTTGGGTTGAACGTTATGCTCCAGAAGAATACCAACTGAGTTTCAGACCAGGAGTTATTGCTGAAACTGCTAAAAATCTTACTGAAGAACAAAAGGAATACTTATTAAAAGTAGATGAAATGTTAGCTCGTAAAACTTGGGAACCAGCTGAGTTACAACAAGCTTTGTTTGATTTAGCAAAAGACACTTTAGGAGCTAAAAAGGCTTTTCAGGCTATTTATCAGGCTTTTCTAGGTAAGAACTCAGGACCAAGAGCTGGCTGGTTTTTACTAGCGATTTCAACTGAGGCTAGAAGACAACACTTAAAAGATTTAGCAATCAAGGAATAACCATGAAAACTAGACAAGAATCTAGAGAATTACTCAAAAAATATGTTAAAACTGAGGCTCTGTTAAATCATTGTTATATGGTGGCTAAAGCTATGGAAGCTTATGCTCAATTGTTGGGTGAAGATCAAGAATTGTGGTATCAAGCTGGTTTGCTCCATGATTTAGATTGGGAAATGTTTCCAGATGAACATCCAAATAAGGCAGTTAATGAATTACTAGCTGATTATCCGTTTGAGCTGGTTGAGGCAATTAAGGCACATGCACCAGGAAGAACTGGTAAACAGCCTGTTACTAGAATTGAAAAATATTTATTTGCTTGTGATGAAATATCTGGTTTAATGAATGCAGTTTCTTTGATGAGACCAAATGGCTTTGCTGACATGGAAGTCAAGTCAGTTAAGAAAAAAATCAAAGATAAATCTTTTGCGGCGAATGTTAGCCGTGAAGATATTAAATTAGGCTTTGAGTTGATTGAGAAAACACCAGAGGAACACATTGCCTTTTTGATACAAGTTTTTAAGAAGGAGAACTAGTTATGTTGGACATTAATTACATTAGAGAAAATCCACTAGAAATAAAGAAAGCTTGCCAGGTAAAAAATCTAGATGAAACTATTATTGATAGTTTATTAGCTATTGATGAAAAGAGACGAAGTTTAATCGCTCAAGCTCAAGACTTGCGAACTGAGGCTAACAAAAATGCTGATTTAGTCAAAAAACAAGTTACTGAACAAGGTAAGCCAGAAGTGGCTTTGATTGAAAAAGGCAAACAACTCAAGGCTCAACTCAAGCAAATTGAGCCTGAACTCAAGCTAGTTGAGGGTGAGTTTTTAGAGTTAATGTTACAAGTACCCAACGTGCCAGCAGCTGATGTGCTAGTTGGTGAAGATGAAACTGGTAATCAAATAACTAGAATTGAAGGCAAGGTGCCAGCATATGATTTTGAGGTTAAAGATCACCAAGAAATTATGGAAAAACTAGATATTTTAGATACAAAAAAAGCAGTTAAGATTGCTGGTTTTAGAGGTTATTTCTTAAAGGGTGATGGGTTGTTGTTAGAAAGAGCTTTGCTTGATTATGCTTTAGATATCATGATTAAGCATGGTTTTAAGCCAATGAGCGCTCCAGTTTTGGTTAAAAAAGAAGCGATGGTTGGTACAGGTTATTTTCCTTGGGGGAATGAAGATCATTACCGCACTCAAGATGACGCTATCTTGGCTGGTACAGCTGAAGTGGCTTTGACTGCTTACCATATGGACGAAACTTTGTCAGAAAAAGATTTACCTATTAAAATGGTGGGTATTTCTCCATGTTTTAGACGTGAAGTTGGTTCTTATGGTAAAGATACTAAAGGGATTATTAGAGTTCACCAATTTAACAAAGTTGAACAAGTGGTTTATACCGTGGCTGATGAGACTGAAACCAGAGAATGGCATAACAAAATGTTGGGGTTTTCAGAGGAGTTGCTTAAGGGTTTAGGGCTTGCCTACCAAGTTTTACTAATGTGTACTGGCGATATGGGGGCAGGCCAAAGGAAGAAGTTTGATATCGAAACTTGGTTTCCATCACAACAAAAATATCGTGAAACTCATTCAGCTAGTTACTTTAATGACTTTCAATCAAGACGTCTAAACATTCGTTACCAAGCTAAAGACGGTACCTTAAAGTATGTTTATACTCTCAATAATACTGTTGCGGCTTCTCCTCGATTGCTAGCGGCTGTAGTGGAAAATTACCAACAAGCCGATGGTACGATCAAAGTTCCTGAAGTTTTACAAAAATATATGGGTGGCAAAAAAGTTATCAGTTAGGATTGGTTAGTTAATGTCAAAAATCTTAATCTTTTCTGATGCTCATTTTACGCCTAGATTTAATCAGGATTCCTTTTCTAAGCTAAAAAAATTAATTGAACAAGCTGATCAAGTGATCATTAACGGTGATCTTTGGGAAGGGTATTTTTTCAAGTTTGATGATTTTTTAAACTCAAAATGGAACCAATTATTTCCCTTACTAAAAGAGAAAAAAACAATCTATCTTTATGGCAATCATGATCCGGAAAAAGCTGTTGATGACAGGGCTTATCAGTTTGCTGATTTGATCACTGATAAATATGAGTTTTCTTCTGGAGGCAAAGATTTTATTTGTTTACATGGTCACCAATATATTGAAAGTCCGTCCAAAACTTCAGCTCTAATTAAAGTTAAGTTTTTATTGGGAAGCTTGTATCTTGCTTATTATCTATTAATGTTGGTTTTAAGAAGAAGATTTTGGAAAATATATCAGTTTGAGAATGATCGTTTAAAAAAGATTCAAAAACAAGAGTTCCCTGGAAAGTACTTAATAACTGGCCACACTCATTTAATGGAACATGATGATTTTTTTATTAACACTGGTTCTTTAAGCTTTGGTTTTTTTGAGTATACTTGGATAGAAAATGGTGACATTAGACAATATAGTGAAACATATAAAATACCATTTTTAGATAGATTTATTGGTGTTTTTCCTCTGAAAAAAACTAACCTTTGATCTATAATGAAAGCCTTATGTTTAAGTTTTTAACTTCCCTTTTTGATGAAAATAAAAAGTCTTTGGATAACTACCAAAAAATTGTTGATCAGATCAACCAATTAGAACCAGAGATTAAAAAATTGTCTGATACTAAGTTAGCTGCTCAGACTAAAAAGTTTCAACAACTAATTGAAAAAGTTAGAGCTCAGGTTGTTCCAGGTGATGAACAAGCGATGAGAATCGCTGAAGAGAACATCTTGGATGAGATTTTACCTGAAGTTTTTGCTACTGTTCGTGAAGTCTCTAGCCGTGTTTTAGGAATGAGACACTATGACGTTCAATTATTAGCTGGAATTGCTTTACACAAAAAAAATATTACCGAACAAAGAACTGGTGAAGGTAAAACTCTTACTGTGACTGCTCCACTCTACCTGAATGCCCTACTTGGTAAGGGTTCACACTTAATTACTGTTAATGATTACTTGGCTGAGATTGGTGTGGGTTGGATGGGGCATATTTACCACTTTTTGGGCATGAAAACTGCGGTAATTGTGCATGATCATGCTAGACTTTTTGATCCGACAGTTGATAGTGAAGATCGAGGTGACGAAAGACTGGAACATTTTGTAGAGATTTCCAGAAAAGAAGCTTATTTAGCTGATATTACTTATGGAACCAATAATGAATTCGGTTTTGACTATCTTCGAGACAATATGGTGCAAAATCTTGCTGGGATGGTACAAAGAGAAGATTATCCCCATCACTTTGTGATTGTTGATGAGGCTGACTCTATTCTGATTGACGAAGCTAGAACGCCATTAATCATTTCTGCACCAGATACTGAGCCAACCAAGAAATATTATGATGCTGCTCACATGGTGAAATCTTTGGTTAAAGATCAAGATTTCTCGGTTGATGAAAAAGCTAGAACGGTTACTTTGACTGATCTTGGTGTCAAGAGAATTGAACAAAAACTTGGAGTTAAAAATCTTTATGAAGAAAGCTTCGATACGATTCATCATGTTGAATCTGCTTTGAAAGCGATGACTCTTTATCACCGCGATAAAGAATACATTGTACGAGATAACCAAGTGGTAATTGTTGATGAGCATACTGGTCGGTTGATGTATGGACGCCGTTATTCAGATGGTTTGCATCAATCAATTGAGGCCAAAGAAAACGTGCCTATTCAACAAGAGTCTCGGACTTTAGCGACAATTTCCTTACAAAATTACTTTAGACTTTATGAAAAACTATCTGGTATGACTGGGACAGCTTCGACAGAAGCTGAAGAGTTCAATACTATTTATGGTGTTAATGTTTTGGTTATTCCGACTAATAAACCAGTGGTTCGTGATGATCGAGCTGATGTAGTTTACAAAACTACTGCGGCCAAATATTCTGCCATTGCTCGTGAAGTGGAACAACTTCATGCAGAAGGTCGACCAATTTTGATTGGTACTAGGTCAATTGATCATAATCAAATTATTTCTCAATTCTTACAAAGAAAAAAGATTACTCACCAGGTGTTGAATGCAAAAAATAATGAAAAGGAAGCTTTTATTATTGCTGATGCTGGTAAAAAAGGGGCCATCACCGTTGCTACTAACATTGCTGGTCGTGGTGTTGATATTGTGCTTGGTGGAGCTCCTCCAGAATTAAAAGAATTTAGAAAAAAGAAATTGACTAAGGAAAAAGTTAAACTTACCAAAGAGTTTGCTGACCTTCGTTTACCAACTAATATTAATCCTGCTAATTACAAGCTCAAAGAATATGCTGCTGCTTTAAAAAAATGGGAAGCAGCTCATCAGGAAGTAATTGACTTGGGTGGTTTACATATTATTGGTACTGAGCGTCATGAATCACGTCGTATTGATAACCAGCTAAGAGGTCGGGCTGGCAGACAAGGAGATCCAGGCTCTTCTCAATTTTTTGTTTCGTTAGCTGATGATGTGATGCGTATTTTTGGTGGTGAGCAAATCGCCAAAGTGATGGACTTTTTGAAGATTGAAGAAGATCAGCCTATTGAACACTCAATGGTGAGTAAATCAATCGAATCTGCTCAAGTAAAAGTTGAAGGATTTTTCTTTGATCAAAGAAAAAGATTAGTTGAATTTGATGATGTGATGAACAAGCATCGTGAAATTCTTTATGGTCGCCGTCGTAGATTGTTAGAAGCTGCTGAAGCTGAAGATGCTGAAATTTTGAGATCTCAAATTTTGGAGTATCTTGATACTGAAGTAGAGACAATTGTAGCAAACAGAACAGCAGAAGGTTTTTCTGATGAAATGTATGAAGCTTTGATCAAAGATTTAATTAAATTAATTCCTTTTGATGAAACTTCACAAAAAAGAATTTTGAAAGATATTTCGGCAACTGAGAATGAAGCAGAAATTATTGAAAAGTTTAGAGAAATTATTCACAAAACTTATGAATCAAGAAAGAAAGTTCTTGGTGAAAATGTCTTAGCAAACTTGGAAAAGGTGGTGGTGTTATCAACCATTGATGAAAAATGGATG
The DNA here is from genome assembly GCA_964412775.1 of uncultured Pseudomonadales bacterium. GTDB lineage: Bacteria > Patescibacteriota > Microgenomatia > UBA1400 > PJMF01 > CG2-30-36-39. The sequence continues at coordinate 15,812 of CAYPPX010000004.1, forward strand.
GACCACTTAGATGAAATTGATAGTTTGAGAGAAGGTATCTGGCTTCGAGGCGATAAAAAGACCGTTATTTCTGAGTATAAAAAAGAAGCTTTTATGATGTTCGAAAAGTTAATTGATAACATTGAAAGCACTATTGCCCATCGTATTTTTAGAATTAGCCCGGTGCAAAGACCAGTTGAGCGAACAATGCCGAAGAATATCCAGCTGAAAAAAGAAGATATTAATGAAAGTTTGGCCAAAGAAGTAGCTGATGCTACCCTACCAACAGCAACCAAAGCCCCAAGTAAAAGACAAGGCTCTTTGGGTGATTTGGCTCAGGCACTGGGTACTGCTAAAGCTGGCTCAACTCCAAATCCTGGTTCTAAACAAGAAAAGATTGGTCGTAATGAACCTTGCCCTTGTGGCAGCGGTTTGAAATACAAGAAATGTGGTCTAATCAATTCTCCTGAACATAAAGGATAATTATGGAAAATAAACAAATAATGGAAGAAAAAGTAATTGAAAAAAATAATTATTTTTTAATTTTAATTCCATTATTTTTAATTTTTATTTTTTTAATTTTATTCTTTATTAATAACCAAAAACCTGGAAACAAATCAACCAAAGAAATTGTAGTAGAAAATATTAGTGAAGTTGCTCCGACTCCAATGCTTGAAAAGAAATCAACTGGCTTAGGTTATCCTGTTGTGAGAGTCGCTAAATACAATTACCATGGTTGGAAAGAATATAAAAGCACTAAATCTAATTTAGCCATTTATTATCCAAGTAGCTGGTTTGTGGATGAATCAACTGTTTTTTCTTGGAATCCTGCCTCAGTTGAAAGGCCATTGCCCCTTCAAAGTAAAGATAGTAAGTGGGATATGGATTTAGTTTTTACTGATGATAGTCAAAGACCAGAAAATATTGCTGATGTTTTTGATGCTCATTCTGAAGCTCAAAACTACCACTTATTTGAAGTAACGAAGACTGCTGATGGTTGGCCAGTTTATATTGCTACAGTAGAGTTAGCAAAAGCTGACCCAGAAAGTTTTTTAGGTGGCCATGATTATTTAAGAGCGGTTGTTATCACTCCAAATGGGATGTTAAGTTGGGCTGGTTTTGCTGGTACTGAGGTTGCTAATAGTGCTGAAACTCTAAAACAAATTGTTGAAAGCTTACATTACTCGGAATAAATATGCCTGAATTACCAGAAGTAGAAACAGTCGTTCGCAGACTCAATGAGGTTTTACCTGGTAATGTGATTCAGCAGGTCAGTGTTTTAAGAGATAAAAGTTTTCAAGGTAATCCTAAGGATATTGTTGGGGCGACCATTGAAAGTGTTTCCCGTCGGGCTAAGATTATTTCAATTAATTTAAATAACGGTTTGAGTATTTTGGTTCATCTCAAAATGACCGGTCAATTAATTTATCTATCTGCAGATGGTAAAGTTGGTGGTGGTCACCCCACTAGTGATTGGGTAAAAGCTTTACCAAGCAACCATACTAGAATTTTTGTTTTACTCAATGACAATAAAAAAATATTTTTTAATGATATGAGGGTTTTTGGTTGGTGGAAAATAGTAGATGACCAACTTCGACAGGAAGAATTTGCTAAATACGGACCTGATGTAGATACAGATGATTTTTCATTAGCTTATTTTCAAGACCAACTTAAGAGCAGAAATGTTTCTATCAAACAAGTCATTATGGATAATAAAGTTGTTTCTGGGGTTGGCAATATTTATGCTAGCGAGGCATTATTTTTGACTGGTGTTCATCCAGAAAGATCAGCTAAAAAACTAACTGTCATTGAGGAAGAAAAACTTTTTAACTTTATGAAAGAAGTGATTGCAGATGGAATAGCCTCTGGTGGGACAACTTTTGATGGCAAGTATGTTGATATTTATGGTTTTTCAGGTAGTTATCAAAATAAATTAAGAGTTTATGGACAAGAAGGCAATGACTGTCAAGTTTGTGGTAATAAGATCAAAAAAATCAAACTAGGTGGAAGAGGATCATACTACTGTGAGTTCTGTCAAAAATGAAAAAAACTATTTATTCAGTCACTAATTTTTTACATTGTGGTAATGATTACTTATTTATTCATCGAACTAAAAAAGTTAACAAGGTAGATGGTGGTAGACTTAATGGAATTGGTGGTAAGTTGGAAAAAGGTGAAAATTTTTTAGCAGCGGCAATTCGTGAAACAGCTGAAGAAACAGGTTATGTAGTTACAGCAGAGAATATTAAATTAGCTGGTGTGGTGAGAATGCAGGGAGGTTACATGGATAACTGGATGATGAATTTTTTTAAGATTGAAGTTCCAACAAAAGAAATTCCAATTGGCGATGAAAATCCAGAAGGAAATTTAATTTGGTTGCCAGCAGATAAAGTTTTGACTAGTGGTTATGAACTAGTTGATGATTTAAATTATTGTTTTAAAGATATTGTACAAAACAATATTCCGTTTTTTGTTCATGCACAAATGACCAAGGAAGAAAAAGTTAAAACTTGGAATATTGATTACTTAAAATAAAACTCAAACTATTTTAATAATGTCAGTAATATCTTAAATATTTATTTTTAAATTATAAATATTTTTTCAAAATATTGACTGATTTTTCTAGTAACTTTTTTTCTTCCCAGGAAAGCTTAATTTCAATGGTTTGCTCTACTCCACCACGACCAATGACGCATGGCACACTCAGTGAAACCCCACTATGGCCGTAATAATTATGTAGTGGAATAGAAACAGGATAAATTTTTTTACTATTAGTTAAAATTGTTTCCACTAATTTTGAAGTAGCAGTGGCAATCGCATAATAAGTGGCACCTTTAGCCTTAATAATGTTATAGGCAGCATCACGAGTTTTTTTATAAGCTGATAAAGCCTTTTCTTCTGACATGCCACTAATCGACAACAAACTTTGTCCACCGACTATTGCTCCAGAGATAGCTGGGAATGAGCTATCACCGTGTTCACCCAGAATATACGCATGGATGCTTTTTGGATTTACTTTGAGTTGTTCAGATAAATGAAAACGGAAACGAGAAGTATCAAGAGTTGTTCCAGAACCAAAAATTCTGCCTTTTGGTAAATCAGCAATTTTGTATGCTTCATAGGTCAAAATATCTACTGGATTACTAACAATAATAATAATGGCATTTGGAGCATATTTAAGAATTTGAGGAATGGTTTCTCTAACAATGGCTTTATTTTTTTCTACTAAATCTAGTCTAGTTTCTCCCGGCTTTTGTGAATCACCAGCAGTAAAAACCACCACGTCGGTATTGATTAAATCTGCAAAGTTATCTGAAGCAGAAATATTAGTATGTCTAATAAAAGACAAACCATGTTCGAGATCAAGTTTTTCACCTTCTGCTTTAGCTTTTGAACGACTAATTAGGAGTAATTCGTTAACAATACCTTGTTGTAAAATCGCAAAGGCAGTCGACATGCCTACTCGGCCACAACCAATAATAGCTACTTTATTGTAATCAAATTTCATCTTTGATTTTTCTTTTGTTCAATAATTTCTACGATTGTTTTCTTGATTGATTGGCTATCAAGACCATGTTTTTGCCATAGCTCAACTGGTTTACCAGATTCACCAAAAGCATCGTTTAACCCTAAAAATTTATGTGGTAGGGCCAAGAGTTTACTAGTAATAATATCTTTGGCTAGTGCTTGAGTAATGGCTGCTGCGACTCCACCAATTAGTTGATGTTCTTCAATAGTAATGAAGGCTTGAGTTTTGTTTAGTGAGTCAATAATAGTAGTGGTATCGACTGGTTTAATAGTGTGAAGATTAATAATTTCTATTGAATAGTTATCTCTGAGTTGGTTTGCAGCTTGGTAAGCTTCAGCTAAAATTGGTCCTGAGCCAATGACGGTTAAGTCAGTCCCCAAACTAATTAAATTAGCTTTACCTATTTCAAATGGACTAGATTCTTGGGTTAAACTCAAGGTTTTTTCTCTGGTTAGTCGTAAATAAGCTGGTTTTTTTAGTTGAGCTAGGGCAAAGACTGCTTTTTTAGTTTCATTAAAATCAACTGGGCTAACAACAGTCATATTAGGTAAAACTCTCATTAAAGCAATGTCTTCTAAACCCTGTTGAGTATAGCCATCTTCACCAACATTTAGGCCAGCATGACCTCCAACCACAATGACTGGTAAATCTGAGTAACAAACGGAATCTCGAATTTGTTCCCAGGTTCTTCCTGGACTGAAGGCGGCAAAGCTAGTAGCAAAAGGGATTTTACCCTCTAGTGCCAAGCCCGCTGCCACTCCGATCATGTTTTGTTCAGCAATCCCTACTTGAATAAATCTACCTGGGAAAATTTCCTCAAATTTTTTTAATCTCAGAGATTCTGTTAGATCTGCAGTTAAAGCTACTACTTGTTGATTTGTTTCTGCCAATTCAACTATAGCCTCGCCGAAGCCATCTCTAGTACTTTTTAATTCTTGCTCGATCATGTTTGCTCTCCTAAAATTTCAGCCAAAGCTTGCTCAGTTTCTTTTTCATTAGGTGTTTTCCCATGCCAGTCAGCATTTCTTTCCATGAAAGACACTCCTTTACCGGCGATGGTATGACAAATAATAATTGATGGATAGTCATTAGCTAAGTCTTTTTCAATGGCCCGTTGGAGTTGATAAAAATCATGTCCATTAGCTTCCAAAACATTCCAGCCAAAACTTTTTAGTTTGGCAAAAAGTGGATTAATAGACAGAGTATTTGCTATTTTTCCAGAGATTTGAATATCATTAGCATCGAGTAGGATTGTTAAATTACCAAGTTTATATTTAGTGGTTAATAGTAGAGCCTCCCAGGTTTGGCCTTCTTGGTACTCACCATCACTCATCGTACAAAAGACATGGTTGGGTTTCTTTTCCATAGCTAGGCCTAAAGCTAAGCCAACTGCTTGAGAAATACCTTGGGATAGTGATCCTGCAGAAATCTCCACTCCAGGCAAGCTGCCTCGTTGTGGGTGGCCTTGAAGTCTACTGCCAATTTTTCTGAGGGTAGCCAATTCTTCCATAGGAAAATATCCGGCTTCAGCCAAAGTAGCATATAGAGCTGGGCAGTGATGGCCATTGGACATTAGTAAGTAATCACGTTCTGGCCAATATGGGTTTTCAGGATTATGTTGCAGTTGGTGAAAGTATAAATAAGTTAGAATATCGGTCATACTTAGTGAACCAGCTGGGTGACCACTACCTGCTAGATGCAACATCCGAATAATATTGGCCCGAATATTTTTGGCAATTTCTTTTAGACGATAGTTATCTTCTCTTGTGAGTCGGGCAGACATATGAGTAATATCTATTCTAGATTAATTTGGTTTTACAAGCAAAACCATTAATTCAAAACTTCGGCTACTTTTTTGGCTAGTTCTTCTGACCAGGCAACACCATAAGGTAGTCTCATTTTTTCTGGTTTACCACCATTTGGGATGATAATCACAATGTTTTCTTGTCCAGGGTTAGCTTTGAGTAGTTGGCCGAGTTTTTGCAAAGTCTCTTTAGTTGTCTTTCTAGGGATAAAGATTTCTTGAGCATTTTTAGTATTTTCGTACTCAACCTCTTCTTGTTTTGGTACAGAAACTTTTTCAACAATTAATTTTACTTCGTCTTCTTGAATCTCTACTTTTGCTTTAACAAGGATTACGCCATCCTGAACAATTTTGTCTTTATGTTCTTCATAGGTTTTAGGGAAAAAGACAACTTCAGCTGACCCAGTGTTATCTTGTAGATTGCCAAAAGCCATTTCTGCTCCTGATTTTTTAGTTCTGACAACTTTAACTCTTGTTAGAATACCACCGAACAAGAAAACTTGGTCTTTGTGGAGTAATTGATCAATATCACCAATATTTTTATTTGATCTGCTTTGGACAGCAGACAGTTGATCAGCCAAAGGATGATCGGTAAGGTACATGCCTAAAAGTTCTTTTTCAAAAGAAAGTAGTTCTTTAGTTGGATATTCAGGAATTTGAGCAAAGGTATCCTTGATTTCAGTAGAGTCGCTTGCTACATCAGCAAAGAGATTATCCTGTCCGTCAACTTCGGACTGAAATTGGCTGGCTGTTTGTCTAATATCATCCAGATTTTCTAACATGCTAGCACGAGTAGAAAATTGGTCCATCACGCCAACTTTAATCAAACTTTCAATCACTTTTTTATTAACTTTACGGCCATCAGTTTTGTATAAGAATTCAGTGAAAGAATTAAATTTACCATTATTGGTTTTTCTAGTTTCTAAAATATTTTCAATGGCAGCCGTGCCAACATTTTTAATACTAGTTAAACTAAAACGAATTGCTTTGCCTTCTAATGAATTTTTATTTTGTTCAATCGTAAAAGTATCATCTGATTTATTGATATCTGGTGGTAAAACAATAATGCCCATTTCTTTACAAGTTTCGACTGCCAAAGTGACTTTTTCATCACTATTCATTGAGTGAGAATTAGTTTCAACCGTCATTAAAGCAGCCATATATTCAATTGGGAAGTTTGCTTTCAAGTAGGCTGTTTGGTAAGAAATCATGGCATAACTAGCAGCATGAGCCTTATTAAAACCATAGTTTGCAAAAGCTTCAATAAAGCCCCAAACTTTTTCTGCGACATCTTTTTTATAGCCTTTTTTGACTGATTCACTAATAAATCTAGATTTATTTTTGTCTAGAATTTTTTTCTTTTTCTTACCAATTGCTCGGCGGAGCATATCAGCTTCTCCGAGTGAGTAGCCTGCCATATGATGCACAATTTCTAAGACTTGCTCTTGGTAAACCATAATGCCATAGGTTTCACCCAGAATTTCTTTGAGTGATTCGTGAGGATAGACTACTTTTTCTGGATTATGTTTTCCTTCAATAAAGCGAGGGATTAGGTCCATTGGACCAGGACGATACAAGGCTAACATAGCAGTAATATCAGAAAATTGGTTGGGCTGAAGGTTTTTGGAAACTCTTCGCATACCACCAGACTCTAGCTGAAAGACACCAGAAGTTTCACCAGATGAGAGCAACTCATAGGTTTTTTTGTCATCTAAAGGTAATTTATCTAATTCAATGTCTTTTTTTTGATATTTTTTGATTAAATTAACGGCTGTTTGTAGAGTTGAAAGATTTCTCAGACCCAAAAAGTCAAACTTCAATAGACCAATAGCATTGTCGTCAACATTACAGTCCAAAGAATACATATCATATTGAGTAATCATTTTTCCAGATCGGCTATCTCTTTGAATGGGGGTGTATTCTGGTAAAGATTTGTCTGCGATGATCACGGCTGCCGCATGCACACTACTATGACGAATGGTGCCCTCAACTTTTTTGGCTAGGTCTAAGAGTTTTTTAAACTTAGGTTGCTTATAATATTCACCTAGTTCTGGAACGTTAGTGATAGCTGATTCCAAACTAGTTTTTTTACCAGGATCATTAGGTACTAATTTGGCAATTTTATCAGGATCTTCATATGGTAAGCCCAGTACACGTCCGATATCACGAATGGCTACTCTAGCCTCCATTTTTCCAAAAGTAATCACATGCCCAACATGATCATGGCCATATTTCTCTGCTACATAAGCAATCACTTCTTCTCGACGATCATCAGCAAAGTCAATATCAATATCTGGTGGGGTCGGTCTTTCTGGATTTAGAAACCTTTCAAATGGCAAACCATGTTCTAATGGGTCAAGAGTTGTAATGTTAAGACAATAAGAAACCAATGAACCAGCTGCCGAACCACGGCCAGGTCCAACCCCAATTCCCTGTTCTTTAGCCCAGTTAACAAAATCTTGAGTAATTAAAAAGTAGGTTGGGTAACCTTTTTTATTGATAATATCCATTTCATATTCGGCTCTTTTTTCTAACTCTGGAGTTATTTTGCCAAACTTTTTTTTCATCCCTTCATAAACCATTTTTTTCAGCCAAGTTTCTGCCGTTTCTCCAGCCGGTAATGGATATTTAGGGAAAATTAGTTGACCAGTTGGGATCTCCAAGTTACAACGCTCAGCTAGTTTGACAGTATTTTTAATAGCTTCTGGATATTCAGCAAATAACTCTTCCATTTCAGCAGTCGACTTTAGATAAAAGTCAGGGTTGTCTTTCATCTTCATTCTTTTTTCATCAGCAATGAGTTTACGAGTTTGGACACAAAGTAGTGCGTCTTGGGCTTCAACTTCATCTTTTTCAATGTAATGCACATCATTAGTGGCTATTAATTCAAGTTTTAGTTCACGAGCAATTTTGACCAATTTTTTATTGAGGTCTTTGAGTTCGGGGATTGAAGGGTGATTTTGGAGTTCAATATAAAATCGATCACCAAAAATTTGTTGATATTTTTTAAATTTTTCTAAAGCCTCAGTATCTTTGTCGACTCTAAGCAATTTGTTAAATGGGCTATTCATACAGCCACTTAAGACAATTAAGCCTTCATTATATTTTTCTAAAGTCGCTTCATCGATTCTAGGTTTATAAGAAAAACCCTCAAGATTACCAATTGAAACTAACTTCATTAAGTTTTTGTAGCCAGTAATATTTTGAGCCAAAACAGTTAGGTGTGCTTGATCTGATCCTGGTTTTATTTGTTTATCTTGAAGTGATTTTTGAGCTAGATAGAGTTCGCAGCCGATGATGGGTTTGATCCCTTCAGCTCGGCAAGCATTATAAAAAGCAATTGTGCCATACATCCCACCATGATCAGTAATAGCAATTGCTTGTTGGCCATGTTCTTTAACCTTAGCCACTAATTTGGGAACTTTGGATAGACCATCCAGCATGGAATATTCAGTATGGACGTGTAAATGAACAAAATCAGACATTATCCTCGACTATCCCACAGAAAAAACTAGCTTTCAAGAGCTGTTTGGAGTTGTTGTCTAATTACTTGTGGATCAACTTTTTTGCCCAGATTTCTCATGACTTGACCCATGAGAAAACCAATGACTTGTTTTTGACCAGCTTTGTATTTAGCCACTGCATCACTATTCTCTGTGAATACTTGATTAATTATTGCTTGGAGTTGTTCGGTGTCGATAGTTTCTGTTTGGTGTAGTTCTTCAAAAGCAGCTACTACTTTTTCTGGTTGGTCAAATTCTTTGACCGAAATTTTTTTGTTTAAGTAGTCATTGATAAATAAGACCAAATCTAATTGTTTTGTTTTTAAAGTAGTTAGAACTTGTTCTAACCAAGCAATTAGTTGGTTAGATTCAACATTAGCTAGTTCAGTGACTTTTTCTAGTGGTAAGTTGAACCTTTTAGACCAAGTTTCGGCAATCTCCCATGGCATAACTGGAACAGTTTTCTGAATTTCGGCTAGATATTCGTCAGTGAAGTGTAGTGGTGGTAAATCTGGATCTGGAAAGTAACGATAATCTTCGGCTTCCTCTTTGGTTCGTTGTGAAAAAGTTTCTGCTTTGTTGGCATTCCAACCACGAGTCTCTTGAATTGGTATCTCACCTTTTTCCAAGATTTCAGCTTGTCTAGCTAATTCGTAATCAATCGCTGCTTCTAAAAATCTAAATGAATTAATATTTTTGACTTCAACTTTATAATTCGGTAAACCGGTTTCTCCTTTTTTTCTTAAGGAAATATTGGCTTCCAAACGCATTCCACCCTGCTCCATGTCACAGTCAGCAACATCTAAAAATCTTAGGATTTGACGCAGTTTTTTACCATATTCTTTAGCTTGAGCACCACTCTTAATATCTGGTTCAGTTACTACTTCGACTAGAGGTACTCCACCACGATTAAAGTCAATTAAACTAACTTTTTTACCATCAAGACTAGTATGCATTAATTTACCAGTATCTTCTTCAAGGTGAATTCTAGTTAAACCAACTTTTCCTTGGGAAGTTTCGATAAAACCAGCATAACAAAATGGTAAATCATATTGACTAATCTGATAACCTTTAGCTAGGTCTGGGTAAAAATAGTGTTTACGATCAAATTTAGAAAATTTATTAATTTGACAATTAGTGGCAAGACCAATCTTGATGGTCCATTCAATAGCTTTTTTATTAGCCACTGGTAATCCACCGGGCATGCCTAAACAAACTGGACAGGTATAAATATTTGGTTTTTCGGCTCCAAATGGATCGTTTTTACAACCACAAAACATTTTTGAGCTAGTTCTTAGTTCAGCATGAGTTTCCATGCCTATGACTGCTTCATATTTATCTTGCCATTTCATGACTGATTCCTCCAAGTATTCCAAGCTGTATTTTTTTCAAAAGCGTCTCCGACTTGAATTAGCAAATCTTCTCGCCACATTGGGGCCATGATGTTCATACCTAAAAATAAATTGGTTTTTTCATCATGATAGTAAGGGACATTAAGCCCTGGTAGGCCAGCTAGAGAGCTAGCTTCAACTAACATATCTTCTAGTTCTCCAAACATCGCTTGACCTTCAGTCACACCAATTTTTTTGGCGAAACCAGGTGAAGTTGGAGCTACTAGCAAGTCATATTTTTTAAACAAGTTATTGAGGTCATTAATATAAAGGGTTCTGACTTTCTGAGCTAGTTCGTAGTATTTTTCGGCATAACCCTTGCTTAAAGTGTAGGTACCAAGCATCTGTCTTCTTTTAGCCTCGGCCCCAAAGAATGAGCGATCATTTTTGTAGCGAACACCACTATAGCGGGCCAAGTTACTACTGACTTCACCACGCTGAACCACGGTATAAACACCAATGGCATAACGAGGATCCATTGCCTGAGCTTTTTCAACAATTGCACCCAATTTTTCTAAAACTTTAAGTTGTTCCATGAGCTTTTCGTTAGCAAATTCTATACCAGCAATATCTTGATAAATCACTCCAATTTTTAAACCTTTAATTGAAGTATTAAGTGATTGAGTTAGGTCAGGTGGAGTTTGGGCTGAGCTAGTTCCATCTAGGGGATCATGTCCAGCAATCAGATTAAACATAATGGCTGCATCTTCAACCGTCTTAGTGATTGGGCCAGGGCTGTCTGTAGATGAGGCCATTGAGGCGACCCCATAGCGACTAACTCTGCCATAGGTTGGTTTTAGTCCAACGGTGCCACACCAAGCAGATGGTTGTCTAATTGAGCCAGCAGTTTCGCTACCAATAGCTGTAATAGTCAGATCTGCAGCAATGGCGGCTGCACTACCACCAGATGATCCTCCTGGTAAATGATCAGTATTTCTGGGGTTTAAGGTGCGACCAAAGTCACTGGTTTCTGTTGAAGAACCATGAGCCCAAGCGTCCATATTAGTTTTACCAAGAATTACTCCACCAGCTTGTTTGATTTTTTTGGTAACAGTTGATTCAAATTGTGGAATGAAATTTTCTAGTACTTTTGACGAAGCAGTGGTTCTAAAATCTCTGGTACAAAAGTTATCTTTAACAGCAACTGGTATGCCAGCTAAGGGTGTGTTTAAAAGTTTTTCTGCTTGATCCAAAGCTTGTTCATCTAAAGTTAAATAAATATTCAACTTTTTGTTTTGTTGAGTAATAGCTTGATTAATATCTTGATAAAGTTCTCGGTGAGAAAACTTTTTATTTTTTAAATCTCTGATAGTTTCTGCTAAAGTAAGTTTGTTTAACATTTTAGTCAATCTTTTTTTCTGTTTTTAAAATTTCCATCAGTTTTTTGCGGTTTTTAATGAAAGCAATCACACTATAGCTTAGTGAAAAAATAAAGATTACCAAATAAACTAAACCAATGGAAACTGAAAATTTATCAGCAAAACCGGTCATGTTTAAGAAAATAAAAGTACTAAAGACAATAATTTGTAGCAAAATTGCTTCTAGAGCAGTGGCTATTCTTTCTTGTCTAAGTTGATCAATTAAAAATTTTTTATCTTCAATTGTTAAACTAGGCATCTTTTTCCTCCAAAATTCTAGGTACTACAAAAAATCCATTGTGAGTTTGGTGAGCATTAGTGAGAGCTTCTTGCTGAGTGAACATAGTTTCTTGATTAATTTGATCCTCACGCCAAACATTTTCTAGACCAGTTACTTGGTGAGTGGTTGATATATTTTGAACATCCAGAGAATTTAATTCATCAACCACAGCTAGGGTTTCTTCGAACCCAGTGGCTAGTTCTTGCTTTTCTTTTTCTGAAACAGGGATGTTGGCTAACTGAGCGATGTGGGCAACGGTTTGTGGAGTAACAGTAGTTTTTTTCACATCTGGAAGTATAGCAGAACCAAGGATTTTTTTCAGATGCTAATTTACTTAAATAGTTAGTTTTTTTAGAGCTTTAATTCTCTCTGTCAAAGGGGGATGAGTGGCAAATAAATTAGCAAACACCCCCACTCCACCATGCAGGTTTTTGAGTGGATTGGTGATGTATAAGTGAGCAGTTGCCTTATTAGCAGCTTCTAATGGTTCACGATCATTACCAAGTTTTTCTAAAGCACTAATCATGCCAGCTGGATTTTTGGTCATGGCTACAGCTGATGAGTCAGCTAAAAACTCTCTTTTTCTGGAGATTGCCAATTGAATGAGCTGGGCAATCAGTGGTGAAAGTAAGGCTAGAACCATACCAACAACAAAGAAAATAGCTTGAAGTTGGTTGTCACCCTCTCGGTTATCTCTGCGTCTGTTACCTCCCCAGTAACTCATTCGTAACACCCAATCGGCCAATAATGAAATAAAGCCTACTAAGATGGTAACGAGTGACATTAAACGAATGTCATAGTTTTTGATATGAGCTAATTCGTGAGCAATTACGCCTTCTATTTCCCTACGGTTCATTCTGGCTAATAGTCCAGTGGTGGCACAGACAACCGCATGCTCTGGATCGCGACCAGTGGCAAAAGCATTCATGGCTGAATCTTCAATCACGTAGAGTTTAGGCAAAGGGAGTTTTTGACTGTGGCTTAGATTTTCAGCGACAGTATAAAAATCAAAAAACTCTGCGCGATTAGCTTCTCTGGCACCAGATAAGGTCAAGATAATTTTGTCAGAAAAATAGTAACTAGCAAAACTAGACATGCCAGCGAATATGAGAGCAAAGCCCACTAAATCCAAGCCATAACCAAACCCTTCAACTATTAAATAAGTAGCCACAGCAATAAAGCTGATAAAGCCAGCAATCACTAACCAAGATTTAGTTTTGTTGCTTGCAACCAATTGATAATGGGTCATATCTTTAATCTAAAGAAACTTTATGGTCTTTAGTTTCTGCATCACTCACTGACATGTGAGCACCAGTACTAGCGGTTTCCAGACCTTTTTCAGCCTTAAAACCGAATAAACCAGCCACTAAGTTAGATGGAAAAACCACCAATTTTTGGTTAAAGGTTTGGGCGAGGTCAATTACGGTTCTTCTGGCGTAGGTCAACTTGTCAGCCGTATCAGTTAGTTCATCCATAAATTTACTGACAGTGCCATCAGCTTTGATTTCTGGATTATCTTCGACTGCAACTTGGATTTTTGGGATTAATGCTTGCACCGAAGCTAGGGCTTTTTCTAGATCAGCTGGTTTACCAGTTTTATCGGCTGTTTCAGCAGCTTTTCTGGCATCAGTTAACATCTGGAAAATACCCTTTTCGTGTTTGAGATAGCCTTTGACAGCAGTTTCCAAGTTTGGAATTAAACTAGCTTGTCTTTTAAGCTGGTTACCAATCTCTTGAATACTAGCTTGAATTTGAGTTTTCAAGGTTTGTAAAGAGTTGTATAAACCGACTACATAAAAGAAAGCGACGGCAGCAATAACAAGTAAAAATAACATAATAAGTCCTTTGTTTATTAGACTACTGGTGATTAGTATAGCAAATATGGCAAGTTTTTTTCGGTAATATCTTTACTTACAAAAATAACTTTATTTGCTATAATTGCTTCTCTTGATCTTTCAAATTAAATAAAGTGGGCTCGTGGTGTAGTGGTTAACATGCTTCCCTGTCACGGAAGAGATCGCCAGTTCGATCCTGGTCGAGCTCGCAGCTATAAAAAATCTCCAGAATGGAGATTTTTTTGTAGCTGCGAGTCTCAGAACATGATTAACTTTGGTTCACCGCCAAGTTTGGCGAGCTAGTTTACTTTAATTAAGCAATAATTCGCCAAACCTGGGTAATGCATGCGAAGCGAGCCTAAGTTGCAGGCGAGCGAAGTCGTAGATCCTGGTCGAGCTCGCCAGATAATAGACCTTAAATAAGGTCTATTTTTTTAACTTATTTTTAGTCCTATAATATTTGACAATTAGCTTAAATTGATTTATAATTTAAGGCTATTAAAGCTTAGTACATGGCGTACTTATGTTTTAAAAACAGCAAGTAATTAATTTATTTGCTTTCTTTTAGAATAAATGGCATTTAATTTAGGTATTAGTAAGACTGATATTTAAATTGAATGCCATTATCATTCTGAAAGGAGGTGAAATGTAATGGCTACTTGCGAAGAACATAGCTGGTACACTAAGTCATATTTTCCGCATAGATTTTTGTTCTGGCGGTATATTTGGCAAAAGTGTACTAAATGCAATGCTTGGAGAATTAAACTATACTCCAAGTAAAAAAAGAGCCGTCTCGGAAGGGACGGCTTTTCTGTTCAATGCTTATTATCCTATAATAATATTGACAAAATAGACATATTTTGATATAATTAGTGCTATTGATTTAGTGAAATAGGTCAAATTGCTTGACTAGATTTTCTACTGAACAATAACAAACTCTTGTTCTTTAAAAAATCCTTTGTTTGTTTAGTATATGTCTTCTTTTGTTAGACAGATAACTTGTCTTGGTTATTCATAAGAGTAACTAAAACAAGTTATCTGCTCAGACAGAGATAACGACACATTCTTTACAACGAAGGAGGTGAATAACATGGCAATCTACATGATTGTGATGGAATGGTGCCCGAAAGGACACTGGCACATCATGGTTTACCGCTTATGCCCTGAGCATGGGCGGCACCTCGTTGCCCTCGGCATTCTGCCGATGTAGCCGATTCACCCTGACCAAGAGACTTGTGCCGCTTCGTAAAGAAGCGGCACATTTCGTTTATTTAGCCATTCTGATCAATTGTTTCACTTAACACTCTAACTAGCTGAGTGTTTTTCCACTCACTATTATTATAGATAATGCCAGGTTTATTATTTAAAACGTGATCAAAGTAATATTTGACCGGTTGAAAAACATTTTCCAAGTTTTTAGCTTTATTTATCTCTACCCAATGAGCTTCACCTTCAGTAACTGCTGGTTTAATTTTGGGTTCTTCTGAGAGTTCTATATAAAATGAAAATGCAATATAAATTTCTTGTCTATCTAGATGATGGTGAAAAGCGACTACTTTAAGTTTTATTTCATTTGGTTTGATGGTAACACCAGTTTCTTCTTTGACTTCTCTGATAGCAGAAGCTAATGGTTCTTCTCCTTCATCAATATGACCACCAGGAATAGACCAAAAACCTGGAAATTTTTCTTTGGTTTCACTGCGCTTAAACATCAGCAGTTTATTTTGGTGAACAATATAAACCTCAGCCACAAAGATAGGCTGATCGACTTCATGGAGTTTTTTGATAGCTGTCATTATGACAGTATAGGCTTTTTAGATTAGTTTATTAACTCCAAAAGTTTCTTTGACCACAAAACCAGTGGGGTTTTTTTCTAGCACAATATAAGCAGTATTATCGATACTGCCATGTGGTAGTTCTGGGTAATCTGCCCAGTTTAGGTAAATTAAAAAGGTTCTCATGGCAGCTCCATGAGTAACAATTAGATTAGTTTTCTCATTAGTTAAATTAGCTGTTTTGTCAAAAAATTCTAAAAACCGATCAATAATTGATTGGTCGGTTTCCATATCCAAAACTTGGTGTTTAAAACGTTCTGTTTTTGGCAAATTATCCCTTAGTTCTAAGAGTTCTTTTAATTCCTGATGAAAATCGCTTATTTTTCGGCCCTCATAACTGCCTAGGTACATTTCTCTTAAGAGTTTGTCTGCTTGGACTGTTAAATTATCTCTGGTTTTAGTAATTATTTGGGCTGTTTTGTAGGCTCTTTTGAGATCTGAAGAAAAAACGTTATCAAATTTTATATCACCTAATTTTTTGCTTACCATTTTTGCTTGTTCAATACCATTCTCATTTAGTTCAATATCAATATGGCCTTGAATGATTTTTTGGGCGTTGTAGGGAGTTTCACCGTGTCTAACTAGATAAAATAAGGTTGGTGTTGTCATAACAAGTTTTGATTTTACCATTTTTGCCATTGATTATTATCTCTGGATCTTGGTATAACAAGATCTCAACAGAAAAAGAAAGGAAGTAATTACAATGTCTGATGATCAAATCAAAAGCGCTGAACAATTGGCGAAGGAGGCTCTAGCAGAAGCCGATGCTGAAGTTGAGAGTTCAAACAAAGTCGCTGAAACTTTGGGAACATTGCAAAACTTAATTGAGCGTCACGCGCTGAATTTAGAGGAAATTCGCAAACAAATTAAAGAAACTAATGAAAGTTTAAGGAGTGTGTTTGAAAATGACACAACTCTTTCTACTGCTCAGGAAGAAGCCCAAGCAGTGACTAGTAAAGTTAAGGAAAGAAGAAGTCAGTTACAATCTGATCCTCAAGTGACTTCCTTAAAAATCAAGGTTGGGGAACTTAAGGAGCAACAAAAAGAACTAGAAGAAACTTTGAGTAATCATTTGATTAATTATCATACTTTGACCAACTCTAAAAGTTTTGATACCAGTGATGGTGATCAATGGGATTTTTCTATTAGAGCCAAAATTAGACCACGTGGTAAAAAATAACCACTGACTAAAAGTTGAAACAAAAAACCCCACTTTTCAGTGGGGTTTATTTTTTAATTTCAAAAAAGTTTAGGTCTTACCTAACTTTTGGTTGATCCGAGCCAAAGCTGCTGGAGAAACGTTTTTCATTTTCTTCAAGGAGCGAGCTCTTCTTTTTAAACGGTTATCGTTAGCAGTTTTTTCAGCCTTAATTTTTGAAGGTTTTCTGAAGTAACGTCTATCTTTAACAATTTGCACGACACCAGTAGCAGCGACAGCTTTTTTGAATTTACGAATCAAATCATTAGTCGATTCGCTTTTCTTAGCTTTAATTACGATTGCCATGTTACTCACCTCCTCTCCAATTTAAATTAATTATTACAGGTTAGTATGCGGTAAGAGCTTGAATTATACACTAGTCTGCCAGATATTACAGGTTGATTAAGCTTTTTGACTGGCTCTAATTTTTTCAGCTAAGTCAGCTAGTTCTCTATCATCTGCTCGATCAGAGTCATTTGACGATAAATAACCAGGATATTGGTCAAAGTAGGTTCTGATGGTTTTACTTTCAATTGGCGCCCAACTATTTAGGTCTCCAGTACCATGCATTGGGTAAAGTTTACTGTGGAGGTGGTCTACACCAAAGCCCTCAAAAAACATTCCACATCGAGAAACATCAATAAAATAATGATCTAAAATTTTAGCTACTTTCTTGGTGGCTACAATGAGATCTTGTAAAACAGCATTATCCTGGTCAAAGGCATAACTGCCATAGTGTTGTTTAGGAATAACCACAGAAAAACCTTCGGTATTAGGGAAAATCGATAAGAAAGCTAGGTGTTGGTCATCTTCCCAGATTTTATGACTAGGGATATTACCAGAGACGATTTGACAAAAAATACAGTCATTAGCCATAGATTTCCTTGATTAAGATGACTAGCTGATCACTATTGAGTGGACTGGGTTTTTGGTTGTGATTTTTTTGAGAACCATTAAGTAACATTTTGCCACTACCATGAAAAAACCAAGTGCCTTCTTTATCAATGGTTTTGATTCTTTCATGGAGATCATTAAGCATGATTGGGGCATCTGGTCTAGCTTTGATTCTGATATGACCTAGTTTGGGATCTTTTCTAGCAACCAAAATATAGCCAAGTTTTTGAGCAATTTTGATCGTATCATCATTTCTGGTTTCAATGACTAAAGCTTTGCCAGCTTTGATTGTTAGCTCTTTACCTTTGTTTCTAATGATCTCTTTGGCTTTGTGGTATTGAGTTAAAGTAGCATAAACATTGTCCAAGCATTGAAAACCAAAATGCATTTGTGAATCATCATTATGGGGGTCAGTAAACTCATGGCCACGAATGAGTTCATGGATCATAAATAAATAGCGTTCTGACTCTGGTTCTGGCCACATCACTTCTTCAAAGTGGTCAATTTCATTGACCATTTCGACAATACTTTTGAGGGCTTCGTCAGTTTTTTTATCTGGATAAATTTCACAAAGGTAATCAAAAACTAATGAGGTAGCACAAACTCTTTGCATAGCTCGTTCTGGTTGATGATGGTCAAACTCACCATAACCAGTGTCAACATAAGTAATTTCATGTAATTGGCAACCAAGCTTTTCTGCTTCTTCCAGTGAAATTTTTTCTCCAGGATTGACAAAGCCGATATGGGCGTCAGCAAAGTCTTGAGAGTGGAATCTTTTGAGTAACCAAGTGGAGGTAATGGCATCGAGGTCTGGAGCGTGGTGAGTCACAATCATCGGTCTGGAGTTAGACATATAGTGTCATTATACAGATCAAAAAAAAATTCCCCACCGCAAAAATATTTTTTGTATTCTTGCCGTGGGGTCCTCACCGGGATGTATTCAGTAATATATTAAATGATATAGAAAAATAACATAGACAAAAAAGACTGATCTATCTTTCTATAATTTTTGGTACTCTGCAGTAATATTTTCATTATAGGTTAATATATTCTGGCAATTTTTGCATCAAAAAACATCAAAGCTTATTTCTTGATTAAAGTAGAACCAATAGTTTTTAAAATCCACCAAATAATTTTGAATGGTAAAGTCAGTAATTGCCAAACTAGTGGCTCACGATCATCTTCTCCTCTTACCCAGGTAGAAATGACTAAATATCTATTATTCTCAATAGGTGTAGCAACCACGTGAACTTTGCGACTGGCAATAGTTCTAATGAATTTATAGTTATCTTGGTTATGGTAAGTTTTATCTGGAAAACTAATGGTTTGATAAACCATGTCTTTGGTTAGTGAACGGTCTTGGACTCGCTCACCGGCGTGTTTGGTAAAAACTAAGTTTTTATAAGTTTCGCCCATCAGTGATAGTTTAGAGCTGTGATAGTCTCATCAAGACTGTGTCATAATCTAACAGCTCAGCATCCTTTTCTTTTCTATTCTTCCACTCAATTTTATCATTATTTCTAGTAGAAAGAACCAAGCGCACCGGGATACCCATTAGATCTGCGGCTGCAAATTTATTACCAGGTGATTCATCTCGGTCATCCCAGATGACTTCGACTTTATGTTCTCTGAGATCATTGTAAAGTTGTTGAGCTCTATTTTCAGCACCTTTTAGAGAACTAATAATCACTTCATAAGGAGCGATTGACAGGGGCCAAATAATGCCTTTTTCGTCTGAAGACTTTTCAACAATCACTCCCATGGTTCTAGTGGTGCCCCAACCATAACAGCCCATGATTGGATACTTATTTTTACCTTCAGCATCGTTATAAGTAAGATTAAAGTCTTTGGTATATTTTTGACCAAGATCAAAAACATTCCCAACTTCAGAAGCTCTGGCCGCTTCAAGTTTAGCTCCATGACATTTTGGACATTCATCACCTTCTTTTTGTTTGGCAATTTCACTGTTAACGCAAAATTCACATTTTGGACAGTAAAAAATATCGTCTTCACCGGCATCAGTTAAGACCATGAACTCATAAGAAATTTTTTGAGTGAAGTTACCACCAGAAGCTTCGGTGACTTTGGCAACTAGGTCAACATTACGATAAGCTTTAATGTAAGCATCTTTGACTTGTTGATAAAACCGATCAAAGTCCTCTTGAGTTTCATGAAAACTATACATGTCTTTCATCTCAAATTCTCGACCACGCAAGATCCCAGATTTAGCTCTGAGTTCATCTCTAAATTTCCAGTGAATTTGATATAAAGCCAGAGGTAGATCTTTGTAGCTATTGATCATATCTTTGGCTAGTGGAGTGACGATCTCTTCGTGGCTTTGGCCGAGAGCATATTCCTTGCCAGTGCGACTGTTGAGGTGAAATAAAACATCAATGTTATCCCAACCACCAGTGGTGACCCAGTTTTGTTTGGGGTGTAACGATGGCATCAAGATTTCTTGGCCACCGATTGCATCCATTTCTTTACGAATAATATTGCGGATTTTATTTAAAACTTTCAGACCCATTGGGGTATAGGTATAAACACCAGCCATGAGTTGGCGAACAAAACCAGCTTGAACTAATAGTTTATGGTTGACTGTATCAGCATTTGCTGGCGGATTTTTGAGTGGCTTAAAAGCCATTTGAGACATTTTCATATAGCTTATTGTATACGAAACCAGGCTTTTATCCAGCCAATTTTTTGTTGTCTTCCATGCTTCTTAGTCTTAAGTTTTCTGGAGTGACTTCTAAAACTTCATTTTCACCAATTAAAGTTAAAAATTGTTCTAGAGATGGTTTCCAGGCTGGAGCTAAGACGACTGTAGCATCAGCACTCGAAGCACGCATGTTAGTGAGTTTCTTGCCTTTGACTACATTCATGGCCATGTTTTCTGAGCGTTTGTTAAAGCCAACTACCTGACCAGCATAAACTTTTTCACCTGGATCAACGAGCATTTTGCCACGATCTTGAGCTTTATCCAAAGCGTAAGCTGTAACAGTACCTGTCTCAAAAGCAATCATTGCTCCACCACGATGGACCACTGTTCTTTCTGATAAAGGTCGATATTCCAAGAAAGTATTATGCATGACACCACTACCAGATGTATTGGTGAGTAACTCACTGCGATAACCAATTAAGTTAGCAGTTGAGATTTCATATTCAAACCTGACGCCGGTTTTAGTTTGATGCATGTTTTTGAGCTGACCACGACGTTGAGCCATATTAGCGGTGATGGTGCCGGTGTATTCTTCGGTAACATCAATGGTGACATATTCCCAAGGCTCCATGGTACGACCCTCGATTTCTCGTAGAACTACTTGAGGTCTAGATAAAGCAAATTCATAACCTTCACGGCGCATAGTTTCGATTAAAATCGCTAAATGGAGTTCACCACGACCAACAATGATGACATTTTCACCACTTGTCCCTGGTAACATTCTCAGACCAACATTGGTTTCAAGCTCTTTTTTCAATCTAGCCTGAAGTTGTCTGGAAGTAGAAAACTCAGCTTCTTGACCAGCAAAAGGTGAAGTATTGACCATTAACTGCATTTTGACGGTTGGTTCGGTAATGGTAATTTGTGGTAAGGCTTCAGGATTATGAGTATCGGCAATAGTGTCACCAATACCTGGATCTGGCATACCAGCAATAGCGATAATTTCTCCAGCGCTTGCTTCTTCAACTTCTTTTCTTTGGAGACCAAAGTGGTTAAACAGATAAACGACTGAAGCAGCTTCTACTTTGCCACTAGTTCTCAATAATTTAACTGGTTGGTTGCGTTTGACAGTGCCACGAAAGATGCGACCAATGGCAATTCTGCCTTTGTGTTGATCCCAATCCAAGGAATTAACTTGGATTTGAAGTGGACCAGTAGCGTCATCTTGTGGAGCTGGGATTTTTTCAGCAATGGTAGTAAAAAGCGGATCCAGATTTTTACTATCGGTAATACTCAGTGAGTAATCACTGTTTTCGGTCACTGTTTTACCAACAATCCCTTCAATACCACGACCATAAAGCAATGGGTAATTGAGTTGGGAGTCTTTGGTTGCTAACTCTAAAAATAAATCTTCAATTTCTTTTTCAACTTCATAGATGCGTTGATCTTTACGATCAACTTTATTGATTAAAACGATAGGGGCCAAACCAAGTTCTAAAGCCAATCTCAAAACAAATCTGGTTTGTGACAGTACGCCTTCCGCAGCATCAACCAATAAAATACAGCCATCAGCCATGTTTAAAACACGTTCTACTTCGCCAGAAAAATCAGCGTGACCTGGAGTATCAAGAATATTAATTTTATAATCTTGCCAGAAAACAGCAGTATTTTTAGCTAAGATGGTGACCCCTTTTTCTCTTTCTAAATCATTAGAGTCAAGGATAGTGGTGGCTTGATTTTCTTTTTGATGCTCAGCAAAAGTTTTGGTTTGTTTGAGCATGGCATCCACTAAGGTAGTTTTACCGTGGTCCACGTGAGCGATAATCGCGATATTGCGTAATTTATTTTGTTGCATACTTTTCCTATTCTTTAAGAGAAAAGAGTGATTATAAGCTTATCCTTGTAAATTATCTACCAGGATTTTAGAAATGTCGATGACAGTGATTTTGGAGTATTGTTCCGGCCGTTCAATGGAGTTAGTAATAGTAACGCTATCAACTTGAGAATTTTCTAGTATTTCTAAAGCGTTGCCAGTAAAAACACCATGGGTAGCTAAAAAGTGAATCTCTTTAGCCCCTTGGTCTTTGAGGAGTTTAGCAACTTCGACGACAGTTTGGCCAGAAAGGATGGCGTCATCAAAAATAAAAACGGTTTTACCAGTGACATCACCATCAAGTTTATTGGTGGTAACTTGGCCGGTTTTGAGATCACGCTTTTTATCAACACTAGCTAAGTCTAGATGTAGCTCATTGGCAAATTGTCTAGCTCTTTTGAGTCCACCAAAGTCTGGACTGACCACAATAGCCTCATTGAGATTAAAGTGTTCACTGATATGTTTGACAAATTCACTCATGGCAGAAATATGATAAGTTGGGATAGAAAAGAAACCTGGAATACTAATGTTATGTAGGTCCAAAAGGTAAACTTTTTTGATACAAGTACTTTCAATAATCTTAGCAATCACTTTGGCCGAGAGTGGTTCACCAGGTAAAAAAACTTTGTCTTGAAAAGAATAACCAAACCAAGGGATAAATAAGCTAACTTCTTTGGCACCCAGTCTTTCCAAAGCATCAGCAATTAGTGTGGTTTCAATAATTCGTTCATCAACTGGTTGATAAAAAGATTGGACAAGCAAGATTTCTTCATTTTTTACCTCATTAGCAACTTTAATTCTTTTTTCACCGTTGGCAAAAGTATCAATGTCACAGTTGACTAAAGGAACATTAAGCTGAAGAGCAATATTGGTAGCCAGTTGTGAACTGGCAGAACCAGCAACAATTTTCATGTTTATATTCTACAACTTAATTAGTTTTTTTGTTTACCTTGATTAGTTTGATAAAGTTCAGCGTTATTTAAGATTAACGCAATGGTACTAGCCATTCTAGCCATTTCATGAGTTTCTTCTTTTGAAAGTTTAAAAATAGGATCATGAGTTTCTCCTCTGATGATTGATTTTAAGTGATGGTCAACTTTATGACCACGTAGCAGTTGGCCAATTTTTAATTTTAGCTCTCTAGATAATGGCAAAGTTGGGAGGATACTAGCGTCTTCCTTTTCAATTTCTTCTTGGCGATATTCGTTGTGTAAGTCTTTTAATCTTTTTCTAAAGACTCGCTTAAACATAATATCGGCAATAGTCATGAAGTTAGAGGCTCGTTCTTTTAGGAAAATTTCTTCAAGACCAGGATAGATTTCATCAATTACTTGTTTGATATTTTTATCTTCTTCTTCAAAGCCATTTTTGCCATGGTTTTTAAATAATCTAAAATGATATTTAGCAGCAATGATCTTGATAATTTGAGTTTTATTAATACCTAAAACTCTCAAGAGTAAGTTTTCCCATTTTTGGTATTCCAAGGCATTTTCAGCATCAGTAGTTTCCAAGTGGAATGGGTTATAAAAAATATCAGAAATTTCAGCAAAGGCCATATCAGCAGTCACATTGTTTTCGCCATCAAGATAAAAACCCACCGTTGCTCTAACTTCGTCTTCTTCAGCTGGTTTATAGTTAGCTAATTGGAGTTTTTCCATGGCTTCAGCTTCAGCTGCTCGGCCATCTGATTTTTTAGTTCTAACTCCTGCTCCAGTGAAGTCTTTTGCTAGGCGCATGTTACTGTTAACGCCATCACCAATCGTAAAAATAAGTTTGGTTTCTGGTCTAACAGCAAACCCATCTCCTGTGGGACTATCTGGATTTGGACGATAAACTCGAGACTCTTGGCGATAAGTAACTTGAGTCGCATAATAAATGGCTACTTCTTCATTTTCTAAAACTTTGGATAACTCATCAAAGGCCAAACTAGCAAAATATTCTAAATCGTTTTTGCCTTTTTCCCAGATAATTGGTTGTGACTCAGTTTCCTGCATTACAAAAAAACAATTATACCAGGATAAACTTAAATTTATTTTATTAGTTTATTTTCAAAAATTAAAGATTTTTTTGATTAAATTTATTCATTAATAACTGAATTGCTGTGGAAGTTATAAAAACTCCTAGCGTACCCATCGTGACATCACCCCAAAACTGATTATTATTTGAAAAACCTTCGACCAGGGCATTAAGAGTAATAATTGAAGCTAGAGATATTTGATAGCCTCTTTTAATCATTGTTTTGGCTATGTCTGATTTGAAAACTAAATCAGAAAAGTTTCTAGCAATGGCTGCTACAGTGGTCAAGGCAGCAGAAAAGCCATAATTACCAATATAATCTGCCAAAAAACCAATAAATTTTTCTAAAGCTTGTCTTCTTTCCAAGTCTGCCAACCCACCATGAGGATGAGAGTAGAAATCAAGTACTGAAAGAGTTACTGTGAGTAAAATTAGGGGAACAGTTAGGTCTAGTTGTTTTTTTTCTTGATTTTTAGTTGGTGCTTTTTCTTTCACTTGAGGTTGAATTATAACCATAAATTTTGGAAAAGCATTTGGGTTTTTAAACCAAGTAGTTTCTTAGTAAGTCTTGATTCTGTTATAGTTATTGTTAGCAAAGATAAAGAAGAAAGGATTTTTATGTCTACCCTACCTAGAGTTCACGTAGTTAACGATGAAGAAGCCAAAGGCGAAGTTAAAGCTTTATTTGAAAAAATGATCGAGCAAAAGGGAGGTGTTCCCAAGTGGATGCGAGTAATGGCCAATTGTGGAGATATCTTGATGGGTTTTTTTGCTTTATTTAGAGCTACTATGGATGATTCTCCACTAAAATCAGAGTTGAAGTGGCGTTTGGCTTATCATATTTCTGAGCTGAATAAATGTGAGTTTTGTGTCAGTGTTTCAGAAATGCAGTTGGAAGCTTTTGGGATGACTAAAACAGATATGCAACAAATTAGAGCTAATGCCACCGGTAGAGAGGCATTAGCTTTGGATTTTGCTGAGGCAGTTAATAACCATGCTTACAAGATTGATCCAGAGTTAATGGCTCGGGTAAAAGAGGCCTTTACTGATGAAGAGTTAGTCGAGTTGACCAGTGTAGTTGGTTTGTTTAATTTTGTGAACAGATTTAACGATGCTTTGGGTGTTTTACCAGATTAGAATAATAAAGAAATTAGTTAAGTAACACTAGCATTTTTTATAAAAAAGATTACAAAAACCAGCCATAAAGGCTGGTTTTTGGTGTTTTTGTATTTTAGGATGTTGCCATCCCTTGGTGAGCTCACTGTCTCACAGGTGGAACCCTTATTCGACAGTGTTATAAGGACGTA
>CAYPPX010000005.1:0-35478 GCA_964412775.1 uncultured Pseudomonadales bacterium
TTCTGGCTAATTCTTCAATTTTGCCTTCGCTGTCTAGTGCAAGTACACGCTCTTGCAACTCCTTGAAGAGCTCTCGAATTTTCTCAGATTTTCCACCGAGATGGTCTTCGACAGAGTAGGTGTCGTATTCAACCTTAGTAATTTTCTGCCCATTTTCCTTGTGCTTAGCTTGACTACTAGCCACCAGCTTCAACTCAAATAGGTTTTTATAGCGTGAATATGACCACATCTCAATGTTTTCTGCCATGCGATTGATGGCAAATTCATCATATTTTGAGTAGGAGGCTGCTATCAGAATGAGACGAGGAGAACCTGTATCTACCTCGACCTCATGTCCTAACTTTTTCTGAACAAGTAACTGAAATTCCGCGATGTGTTCAACCAGCCAATCAAGGTAAAATAACCCCTGATTGATAATAGTGCTGTTTTCGCCCCATTTGTACTCGATAATTACAGGAGAGTTGTTTTCGTCTAAACCAAGTGAGTCAATTCTTCCACCATGATTAGTGCTGTATTCAGAGGCTAAAAATCTGACGCCAAATAGTTCCTCTAGGTTGTTTTCGATGAAGTGCTGTAATTCTTTCTCGTTAGCAAAGTCTGAACGAGTGAGTTTTTGTACTTTGTCTGAGGTTGTGTTGAAAAGTGGCATGTTTATCTTTCTTTTGAATTGGGGACGTACGTCCCTAATCTGCTGCTTTCGTTTGTTCTACTTTGATTATAAAATGAATCCTGCTCTTTGTATTGTCTAATAACTAGTTCAAAACCTCATGCGAATGTCTTCAAGCCGAGTGCTTTGACATCGGGATAGAACAAGTCAAATAATTTCACCAGAGCAGAGATAATGTAGTTCGGTTTCCAAGAGGCTGGGCTCACAAGTATCTGATACAAATCAATATATGTTGATAATTTATTGACATTTTTATCTAATTTTGTTAAGTTTTCAATGCTATGAACAAGAGACTGCTCATATCATTAATTCAAATTACTACACACTTAGTTGAAGGCTTATTAGCAATTAGGATATTACTAAAACTTCTTAATGCTTCCATCACTGCTCCTTTTGTAGAGTGGACATTTGAAACAACCAATCCACTACTCCATCCTTTTGATGGAATGTTTCCCGCATCAGAAATTCTCAAAAATTTTCAAATTGAATTTTCAGCTATATTTGCAATGGTTTTTTATTCATTTATAGGATATACACTTCTTGAAATTATTACTCTCATTTCAAATTCAGTTTCCAACAAAAATAAGAAAAAATAACTTGTTTTTTTCAATTAGATATCCTAATTGTTACATAATAAAGCCACTGAACTTTATATTTACGGTAAACTCTCGCATGGCTCACCATCATCTACCCCCACCCCATCAAGTTTCATTGGATCATTATCTACCGAAAAACCACAGCAATTAAAAAAACTGACTGCTTCAGCATGAGTTAAAAAATCAGAACAATCTCTATCAGGACCAGAACAAGAGTACTTACAAGTTTTATTCGCTGGCATGACTACTTGATTAGACTTACTGGCTGGATAAACCACTGGTTTAGCAGTTGGTAGAAGTGTTGGTTGGTTAGTTGGATAGGCTGTTGGAACCGGTTGATTACAAATATCACCCCACAAGCCTTTTTTATTTTCTCTAGCCTCTTTTTCAGAACTTTCCAATTTATCTTGATATTTAATATCAGGCGGATAGGCACTAGCTTGAGCAAAGCCTTCTTTGACCAATAAATCATTAATCATTTCTCCATTAACATAGACATAACGTAATAATCTGCCATATCGATCTGTTTCACTAACATCTTTTTCCAACTCAACTTCAATTCCCTCAACTAATTCTTTATTTTTGAGACTAGCCTCAACACCATAACATTCAATATCTTTACTAGGGTCTTTAGTTTCTGGAGTGTTTATTCCAATATAACGAAGTTTTCTACCATCACTCAACTCTACAGTATCACCATCTACAACTCTATTAACCACTACCTTTTCCAACTGCTCAACTTCTGTCTCAAGGTTAGTTTTATTATTGTTATTTTCAATTTCACTTACTCCCACAATTCCATTAATTTCAGGAAGATCTGCTGGGGGTGGCAAAAATACTCCAATACCAATAAACAAACCAACCCAAACCACTAAAGAATTAAAAAAGATTTTTTTTCTATTCCAATCATTTTTTAATAACTTATTTAATTTGTTTTTTTTAACTAAAAAATATCCAGCAATAAAGGGAAAAATTACAAAAACAAAAGCTAAAATAGTACCAAGTTGTTCGTTTTTCATATACTTATAAGGTTATTTTACTAACTATACTCACTTTAAATTTAAATTAACAGTTTTAATACTTTTATAAAGTAATTAATTAATATTATAGGACCATGTGCTACAATGTAACTTATGAACGAAAATAGTTTACTTGCTGAAAACATGAGGATGATTGCTGAACAAAAATCTGAAGAAAATGTCCTTAAATTTGCCAGAAGAGACTGGCGACAC
Organism: uncultured Pseudomonadales bacterium; assembly: GCA_964412775.1. Taxonomy (GTDB): domain Bacteria; phylum Patescibacteriota; class Microgenomatia; order UBA1400; family PJMF01; genus CG2-30-36-39. The sequence goes on from CAYPPX010000005.1 coordinate 2,496, forward strand.
TGGCCATTCCATTGGGGAACAATGCCCCAACAAAAAGGTCTAGAAACTTTTTCACTAACTAAAGCAGAAAAATGGAAAACCTTTGCAGGCTCTGTTCTTTTACCAGCTACTCTCTGGGCTATTCAAGCTATTGAAAATTATTTTATAAGTAATGCTTCAGTAGTTGATCGGATTATAGGTAAAGAAGTTCCTCTCCCAGTAGAACTTACTGCTCCAGTCTTAGTTTTAGGAGCTGCCCTAATGTTAGTATCAGGACCATGGAATGCTCTAACAAGACTACGTGAACAACGTCTACTCAACTGGTGGCAAACTAATAAAATCGAACAAGCTATCGAAGAAAAAAGTTAATAATCAAAAAAGCTTTTTTCTTTTCAGAAAATAACTTCACCATCGTTTAAAAAGCCACTACTAAAAATATTAAATAGAGTTAATCGTTGACTCCACCTGAGACATAATTTCATGTAAATGAGTTGCTAATAAATGCTCATTTTTATAAATAACCCACAAAACTGGATGAGCTAAAACCAAATCACACAATTCTTCAAAAGCTTGATTAGCAATTTCAAAAATCTGGCGTCTACTTTCTTTAGTAATATTTAAAACCTGTTTTTTTTCTTCAGCTTGAAAATAGGTTTCTGTTTGTATAAAACCCATTAAGCAATTAACCTTGTAAATAAATGTTTCTTGTCTCATAATTAAAGTTATTATATCAAAAAGACTAAAAATAATATAAAATACTACATATTAGTGATCAAATTAAAAATGAAACAATTAACTTTTAGTCTGTTACTTTTAGCTGGGGCCATTTTTACTTCATTGTGGTCACACAATTATTTGAGAAATTTTTCAGAATATAGACCACTAATCCCAGACATTATTCATAACCAATTACCAAGTATTCCAGATTTTGGTTATGTAGCTGACTTAATTGTTATTTTTGATTTAATAATTTTAGGATTTTTATTTAGCCAAAATAAAGAAAAAATTCCTTATTATCTTTCACTCATCGCTAGCATTTACTTTGTCAGAGCAATATTAATTACTCTCAATCCAGTAGGTGATTCATTTATTAATTCAGGTTATTACGGTTTATTTCCAGGTTCGGATCTATCTCAAGGGATGTTCCCTTCTGGACATACAGCCATTGCTTTTCTAGTGTTTCTTTTAACTGAAAAAAAATCAAACTTTAAATTATCAACCCTAATCTTGTTGATCCTAGAAATTTTTGCTTTACTTATTTCAAAAGGTCATTACTCAATTGATATAGTCGGAGGTATTTTACTTACTTATACACTTTATAGAGTTTTCGAGGATAGAAAAAATTACTTTACAAAAAAACAATACTAATTTGTCTGACCAACTCTATTTGCTAAAACTTCCATTAAGTTTTCAGTCACTTCACCTAATAAAAATACTTCTTTTGCCTCATCCTGATTAATCGGATCCCTATTTAGTTTTTTTTCTGTAAGAATTTTTTGACATTTAATAATTAACTTTAGAAAATTTTCGTAAGCCTCTATACTTAGAATTTCTTTAGCGAATTTAATTCCAGCAACTCTAAGTGGTTCATAATCACTAAACCTACCTTCATTAACTGGATCTATTACAGAAAGATCGGCAAAAGCTCTAGAAGCATAAATAATCTTTGATAAAATTCCGGCTCTAAAAGGATTAAATCTACCCAAAACCAACTCATCATAGTCTACATTTTCTCTTTTGCCTAAATTAAGGGTATAGTCATTTTCAGCTTCTTCAAACAGCTCCTGAAGTTCACCATCAAAATCTAAATCATCAATAGTCATTTTTACTCTGTTATCTTCTCGAAATAATTCTGGCCTATCAATTAAAGGCCTCAATGACATTGCTTTTTTTAAAACAATAGCGTAAATATCTAAGATATTTTTTAATTCTTTTGAATTATTTTGATCTACTTCAGGTTGTTTTAATTCTTGCATATAAAATTAATAAAAAACAAACTTAATATATCACTAATTATTTTGACCATAAAATATCTAGTTTTTAACCATCTTTGTCATTGCCTTTTCTCGAAAAATTAAGCATACTAGATCGGTGGTAGAAAAAGTTCTAAGTCAAGAATTAACCGGTAAAAAAGATTTGGCTTTTGCTGAAAAGTTCTCTATTGCTACGGCTAATTTTTTTCTCAATATTTCCAACCTCTACGAAGCAACTAAAGAATTCGCTGAAACAATGGGTATTTCTGTTGAACATGCAGATTTATGGCTCAAATACATTATGTCTGAGCTAGAAACTGGTTTAGCTGGAGAAAAGGGTGGCTGGAGTATTACTTATACTTTAGAAAAAAATGATAGAACTATTCTTGAGCAAGAGCTGAGAAATCGTTTTTCTGCTTCAGTCAACTTTTTAAAATTAAGGGGGTTTTTGGCCTCAGAAGCTAAAAAAAGTTTCATTAATTTCCTTTACCAAACATTATCTACTTCATAGAATCTTTTAGCATAAACTGGCCGACCATCGGGTAATCTAAAGTTTTCTGTAACTTCTAACATCCTTGGATGTAAAAAATCACCTTCAAATTCAACTCTCATACCAGCTTCAGTTCTTACATCTCCCATATAAAGTTTATTTCTTTCGATTCTAAATTCTTCTTTAACAAAAGAGTGATCATGGTTAATTCTGAACTCAGTATTATTAGAATGAACGTAAATTCTGGTATAACAAGGCCAATCTTTACCTGTTCTAAAAATTAACTCATCACGGGTTCTACCTTCAAAAGTCACTCGATAAACCTTGTTGTATGGAGTAGTCATTCTAATATCAAAATTCAATTTATCTGGGTACTTTAAATAATGATACAGAGCCATAATAATTGCTCCAGTATGAGGTTGTAAGGTTTTAATTCTATCGGCTGACATAAACTAACCATATTCTACTGTGAAACAACCAAAAAAGCACTTTTTAAATATCAACTATTTACGAATAATGTAAAAAAAATTTATAATAGATTTATGGCTGGTTTTTTCGCAAGAATAATCAAAAGTCTAGAAAAATTTTTTAAACCATTTCCTCATTTCTCAGTAAAAATTAGAAAAATCTTATTGCCAATTATTCCCTGGTATTTATTTATTGAAGGCTTATCAAAGTTAATTCATGGTCTTAGATCTCTTTCTGCTGGTTTTAAATTAGGTGCTATTCCTAGAATTTTTAGCCGAATTTTAGACCTCAATCCAGAGTTTCTATTTTTTTATGGTTTATTTTTTATTCTTGTCGGTTACTTGTATTTAACTGCTTTTACTAACCTATCTCAACAAAAAAACCAATATCTTGGTTGGTTCAATTGGTTTCAAGCAACTGTCTTAATAACTATCTTCAACCTTTACCAAGTTATTTTTCATCACCACTCAATTTTTTGGCCAGTTATCACAATCAGTGTGAGTTGGTATTTTGTTTTTGAATTTAAAAAAACTTACCAACAAAATTCTAAAAAATAACAGCCAAGTTTAAGATTGACAAAGCCTGGTCAACAACTGTATAAATGTATGATAAAGGTATGATTCACCACCATGAAAAGGAGTGCTGTTGTTATGAACCTAAGAACTGTGACTGCTAGTGCTATTAAAAACAAACGAGTTCTACTCAAGGTTGACTACAATACCCCCACCAAAACTGATCGCAATAAACAAGTGGTGATGGACGACACTAGAATCAAAATCACTTTACCAACTTTAGAATTCTTAATTAAAAATCAAGCTAAAATTATTCTTACTTCACATTTTGGCCGACCTAAAGGTCAAGTCGTTGAAGCTCTAAGAATGGATCCAATCGCCGCCCATTTAGAAAAATTGCTTGGAAAAAAAGTTCATAAAATCAATGTCACAGTAGGCAAAGAGGCCAAACAAGCGGTCGCTAACTTACAGCCAGGAGAGATTTTAATGTTAGAAAACAGCCGTTTTAATCCTGGAGAAAAGAAGAATGATCCTGACTTTGCTAAAGAATTAGCCTCACTAGCTGATGTTTTTGTTAATGATGCCTTTTCTGCGTCACACCGCAACCATGCCTCGGTCGTTGGCGTAACCAAATACTTACCAGCTTATGCTGGCTTTGCTCTCACCGAAGAAGTGGAAATGTTGTCTAGTTTAATTAAAAAACCTAAACGACCATTTGTTGCCATTGTTGGTGGCGCAAAAATATCTGATAAAGTTGAGGCCATTAGAAACCTTAGCCAAATTGCTGATGTTGTCTTGGTTGGGGGCGGTGTTGCCAACAACTTCATCAAGGCCGAAGGTATCGAGGTCTTTCACTCATACCTAGAAGACACTCCAGCTGACAAAGATAAAGAAAATATCTCTTTTGTGGCGGTAGCAGAAGAACTGATGGAAAATACCAAAACAGAGAAAATGATGCTACATGGTTATATTCCCCTTCCAAAAATTATCTATCCATCAGATGTGATTGCCGCTGACGATATTGATAAACCAAAAAATAAAAAGGTAATTGATTTGACCGACCACGATGATGAAAAAAGAAAAAGTTGGATGTTTTTAGATATCGGTCCCAAAACCCAACGTCTTTATCGAGATATTATTCTTGAAGCTCAAACTATTTTTTGGAATGGGCCAATGGGAGTATTTGAAGAAAAAGACTTCGCCGAAGGCACTAGAGAAATTGCTACCGCTATCGCTAAAAGCAGTGCTAAAACAGTCCTTGGAGGTGGCGATACCCTTAATGCCATCAATCACCTTGGTTTAGATAATCGCTATGAGTATTTATCAGCGGCTGGAGGCGCTTCACTAGAATTTTTAGGTAAAGGCACCCTACCAGGTATTGAGCCATTAATTGACTAATCAATGAGAACTAAGACCAGACTTACCATTACTCTCTCAGAAAATATCTTGGATGCAGTTGATTCAATGATTAATGGGATCAATATCAGAAATCGTTCCCATGCAATCGAAACTCTGATTAAAAAGTCATTATCACCTACCATTAAAACAGCAATTATCCTAGCCGGTGGAAATAGTAATTACGAAAATAATCCTGGTTTAACCAAAATTGGTGATGGCTACTTACTTACCCATCTAATTAATAAACTTAAAAACAACCAGATTAACCATATCATTCTTTGCATTAATAAACATGATGTGGAAATCATGACTACTTTTGGTAAAGGTGAAAATTATGGCGTAAAAATAGATTACCTGATTGAAGAATATCCTTTAGGAACTGGCGGAGCTGTTAAAAAAGCTAAAGACCTAATTAAAAACTCACCCTTTATTGTTATTCATGGTGATACTTTAGCTAATTTAGATCTAAAACATCTAGCTAATTTTCACTTTTCAGAGCGATCAATCGCAACAATTGCTGTTAAACCTAGATTGGGTGAACCTCAATATGGTCAAGTTTTTATTCAGGGAAATAAGATTACCCAGTTTTTAGCTACTAGTGACAATACCGGTATTAGTATTATTAATACTGGTTTCTATGTTTTTGATCCTAAAATATTTGAACACTTTCCAACTAATGAGGTTTTTACGTTAGAAAAAGATGTCTTCCCCAAACTAGCTAAACAAAAACAATTAACGGCCTCAATTTTTCAAGGTTTATGGTTCGACATTACTGATAAAGATAGTCTTAAAACAGCTAAAGAAAAGTGGCCTGAAATTAACAAAAACTAAGTAATTAAGGAAATCATGCAAGAAATTGATCAACTAGTCTACCAAGCAGTCTTTGGGAATGAAAAAGAAAAACAGCAGACTAGATTTGAAATTTGGCAAAGAGGCATTAAAGCTGGGATTATTCCCAGTTCAATTAATGATTTGTATATGGCTAGAGGCAACAAAGATTTACCAAATACTTTTACTGTCCCAGCCATGAACCTTAGAGGCATGACTTACAATACAGCAAGAGCCGTCTTTGCTGCTGCAATCAAAAATAAAGTTGGAGCCATGATCTTTGAAATAGCTCGATCAGAAATGGCCTACACAGATCAAACCCCACAAGAATATGTCACAGTTATCACTGCTGCAGCTCTCAAGGAAGGATGGTCTGGACCATTATTTGTCCAAGGTGATCATTTTCAAGCCAAAGCTAACAACCCTGGTGAACCAAAAACAGGAGAAATAGATAAAATCAAAGCCTTGATTAAAGAAGCTTTATTAGCTGGCTTTTATAATATTGATATTGATATGTCTACTTTAGTTGATTTGAATAAATCAACCGAACATGAAGAACAAATTCCCAACTACACTTACTCGCTTGAGCTAGCCAAATATATTCGTTCTTTGGAACCATCTGGTATCACTGTTTCGCTAGGTGGAGAAATCGGTCATATTGGTGGTAAAAACAGCACAATTGCTGATTTTGAAGCTTTCATGACTGGCTTTAACCAAGGCAAAGGTAACCTCACTGGCATTAGTAAAATCAGTATTCAAACTGGTACTAGTCATGGTGGAATTGTCCTAGCTGATGGCTCATTAGCAGAAATTAAATTAGATTTTTCACTCTTAAAAGCAATCACTCAAGTTGGCCAAGAAAAATACCAAATCGGTGGTTCAGTCCAGCATGGTGCTTCAACCTTACCAGATGAATACTTCTATCAATTTGTTGAAAATGAAGCTTTGGAAGTACACCTGGCAACTGGTTTACAAAACTTAATTCTAAATCATCCAGCTTTTCCAACCGAAGTTTTACAACAAATGTATGACTATACTGATCAAAATCTAGCTACTGAAAGAAAATCAGATCATACAGATGAACAATTTCACTATAGTTTATGTAAAAAAACTTGGGGACCACTTAAAAAACTAACTTGGGATATTCCAGCAGACAACCAAACAAAAATTAGACAAACTCTAGAAGAAAAATTTGAATTTTTCTTTAATCAACTAAATGTCATTAACTCTCAAGAAATAGTTAATCGGTATATTAAGCCAGTGATAGTTCAGAAAACTTTAGCAGATTTTGCCTTAACCCAAAAACATCAAGATGTTAAAGGTCTAAGCGATTAATCTAAATATTTTCAAACAAAAAATAAGCTAATTGACCATAAATTATGGTACTCAAGTCTCGGTGAAAAGAATGGTTAATTTTTTAACCAAGTTAAAAATTTAGTAAGAGCATTTTTACGGTGACTCAACTGGTGCTTTACTTCTGCCCCTAATTCAGCAAAAGTTTGAGTATAACCAACCGGAATAAAAACTGGATCATAACCAAAACCCTTATCACCAGCTGGTTCTCTAGCTATTTTTCCATGAACTTCCCCAACAAAAAAATTTGTAACATTAGTCTTTGGGTCAAATAAACACAAAATAGCAACATATTTGGCACTTCGATCACTTTTGTTGGCTAATTTAGCCAATAAAGCTCGATTTCGATCACTATCTGTTCCAGTTACCCATCTGGCCGAATAAATACCTGGTTCACCATTCAAACTAGTAACCACTAGTCCAGAATCTTCAGCTATCGTCAGCATCCCTACTTTTTCAGCAAAAGCCCGAGCTTTAATTTCCGCATTTTCAGCAAAGCTGTGACCGTCTTCTATTGGATTAAAATCTTTTAACTCTGGAAAATCATTCACTGTTAACCAATCAATCTCTGGAGCAATACTTTTGACTTCCTCAATTTTATGTTGATTACTAGTGGCTAAAAATATTTTCATTATTAATTTGTAAAAAAGGCTCCTAAAAAGGAGCCTTTTCCAATTTTAATTTAAAGTTTATTTACCAAACATTGAACCTAAACCACCAGTCATTGCTTGTAATTTCTTAGCGGCAACTTCTTGTGATTTTTTGATAGCTTTATTCAAAACTTCTACGGCTTCATCACTACTAATCCCTTGAACAGAAAACTGTTTGATTTTTTGGTCACCAGAAATAACGACTACAATATCACCTTCCTCGACTCTAATCTCTTCAGCAGAAAGTTCTTCTTGCATCTTCTTTGCTTGTTGACGAAGTTGATTAAGGTCTCCTAGTGCTTTAAATGGATTTGCCATATTAATTCCTTTCAAATATTAGTCTGATTGTACTATAACTCTCTCCTACATCAAAGCTTCTTCTGCTAATTGGGTTAGTTGAACAGACTGATTACCAACCTCAACCAGAGTTGCCTCTTGAGGAACTGATCTTAAAGACACCCTCAATGGTAAACTACTACCCAATAAATCCTCTGCACAATCATGTAACAAACTCATGTATTTTTGTTGCTGGAGTTGCTCTTGATGAAACTTATAGTAAACCAATAGTTCTGGAACACCAGCCTCACTTAGCGATGGTTTACTAGATCTAAGCAAAGCTGCTACTGTAGCATTTTTTTGCTGAACTATCTTTAAAAATTCTTCCCAATTATCTAAAAAATTTTTACTCAATTGATGAACTTCTTCGGTCAAGTGATAAGTTTCTTTTCCTGGATCTTCAGATCCGACTGCTATTTCTTCTTTAGATTCTAACTTAATATCAGTTATTGAATCTACCTGATCAACTTTAACTGGTGATGGCTGAAAACTTGTTACTGATGCTTCAACAACCGAAAAATCACTAACTACTTTTTTGGTAACTTTGGGCTGATTAATTTTTTTTTTGCTAGAAGTAGAACCTGGACCAGACTTTTGTTTAGCTCGTTCAACAATTGCTAACAATTTAATCTCCAAAGCTAAAAAACTAATGGGTGAAAAAGCATCAAGTTGAGCTTGTAGAAGTTCATCTAATAAAAACTTACTTACTTTTTGGTTAAATTGAGCTTGCCCATCAATCACTCCAAGGTCTTGAAGTAATGAATTATGTAACAACGAAAATAAAACCTGATAAACATACTTTTCAGCAAATTTTTGCTGGCGTAAAGTCTCAATTAACTGACTAACCAAGGCTTCGTCTTTATTCAAAACAGCATTAAGTACTTCAACCAAAATTGGCTCAACATTCTTACCCAAAACTTGTTCAACTAATTCAAGGTTAACTTCGCCGTTGCTCACCACTGATTCCAAAAGTTTTACTCCATCACGAAAACTACCATCAGCCCGTTGAACAATTAACTCTAGAGCTTTAGCATCGGATTCAATTTTTTCCTTAACTAGAACCGACTGTAAGGCTAAAGTTAATTCTTCATTGGTGGCTTTTCTAAAAGCCAAGTGAAAACTTCTAGAAACAATTGTTTCTGGGATTTTATGAAACTCAGTGGTAGCCAAGATAAAAACAGCGTGAGCTGGTGGCTCTTCTAAAAGTTTGAGCAAAGCATTAAAAGCTTCATTCGTTAACATATGAGCTTCATCCAGAATATAAACAGTCATTTTACCCTCTTGAGGAGGTAACATTGCCCGTTCTTTCAAAGCCCGAACATCATCAATCCCACGATGAGAAGCAGCATCCATCTCTTGAACCACGAAGGAATTACCAGCATAAACTCTTTGAGCAAAAACAGATTCTGGGTCTGGCTCTTGAAGTTGAAAATTTTTGTTGGCTTTTTTGTTAAAAAATAAACTATCAACCGCATCCTCATTTTTAGGATCATTCAATAATACCCCCAAAATACGAGCAGCCGAGGTTTTACCAGTTCCTTTGGGACCTGCAAATAAAAATACTTGAGGAAAATTTTGATTAGACAGTAAACTAGTTAATGACTCTCTAACATTAGTTAAATGCAGTTCACTGATGAGTTTGGGTCGATGTGTTCTATGCCAAGCCATAATTTAATCGTGATGATAGCCTAATAAATGCATCAAGCCATGCTCCAAATAAAAACAAATTTGGTCATCTACTCTTTTACCAAATTTTTTAGCCATTTTGACTGATTCAGGAAAACTAATTACTATATCACCCAAATGTGGGGGGACTTCCTCTGGTAATGGCACTTCATGAAGTTGTTTTTTATCATGATGAGGAAATGACAAAACATCAGTTGGACCGGCATGTTGCAAACGTGATTCATTGAGAGTTTGAATTTTTCTCATTCCAACAACAGAAATATCTACTTGGGCATGATCAATCTGATGTCTCTTTAAGACCTCTTCAACCGTTGCCCGCAATCTTTTTCTAGATACAGGATATCTGGAACCAATATAAAAATTGATATTAATCATAGTGCTTTATTAACCATCATACTAAGATTGGCTATTTTGAGAAGCTTCTTTTTTTTGTAAAGCCTCCCAGCTTAAATCAATCGGACCTAAAGGAATTTTATTTTCCGGATCATCAACAAACCATAAAATTACTTTACCTTTGCTTTTAGGACTCCAGATCTTTCCTTCACGAATCACTTCAGGCGAACCACCAAACTGTTTTTTGACCCACTGAGCTGGGCCAGCATCTCCAACCACTCCCACAACAGCTACAGACTCTGCTGGATTAATTGCAATCATCTTACGATATTTATACCAAGGTTTTAATTCCTTATAATTAGCATTCCAATCAGGTAAATATAAAGTCTGAACAGCAAAATAATATTTTTCTCGTTGAATTGCCTCCTGAGTTAATTGGCCATTTTCGGTAAACCAACCAAAAGCGCTTCTCCCAGGGGCAATGCCTGCTTCTAAATAGGCGTCATGCTGAGATAAATCATCACCAGCAAATCTTTTGAGATGTTGTTCACCACCCATAATTCCGAGACTATGATTCAAACGATGCCCATCAAGTTCTGCCGTTACCTCAAAGTCAAGAATATCTGCTAGTTGTTGTTCTAAGTACAGTTCCTCATCTTTAGCCAAATGCCCAGCCGGACGATTAACCATCCCGACCATCTTGGCAAAAATTTCACTATGTTCTTCTTTGGATACCTCTATTGTTAGTTCGTCTTCTTGGCTGATTGGCTCTTGAGCATAAACTTTAGCAATTTGACTAGCCTGGTTGGGTTGATGTAAAGCGATTTGACCAGCCAAAGAAATTGCTGCCAATAACTGCTGTGAACTCAACTTTATGTCTAGCTTCTTAACTTTTGCTAAGAACTCCTCTTTAGTTAACGGTGCAGTTTTTTGAGTTTTGGACATAAGCACTACTGATTAATTAAGCTAATAACCTTTTCTAGTCTAGCGATTACTGTGCTTTTTTCAATCACTGCCATTGTCTCAAAAAGTGGTGGAGTTGCTTTACGACCAGTAACCGCTAATCTGATCATCATGAAATATTGACCACGATGCCAATCATTAGTCTCTTGCAAACTTCTCATTACGGTTTCAATCTCGGCTGTTTGCCAATTAGTTATTTTCTTTAACTCAATAATAGTTGCTTTTAACTGATTGGTTACCAACTCTCGGTCAGCTTTCTTTAACAATAAATCTTTATCTGGTATTTCATCTAAATAGAAAAATCTAGTTAGTTCATCAATATCTGCCAAAGTAACTAAGCGTTCAAAAACTAACGGCAAAATCTGACCTAATTTAGCTACAGGAAAATCAGCAGGCAAAAATGGTTTAACTTTTTCTGCCAAAACTTCTGGAGCTAATTTACGAATATAAACCCCATTTAACCAATTGAGTTTTTGCAAATCAAAAGCTACTGATTTAGGACTTAAATCTTGAGGATCAAATGCTTCAATATATTCAGCCAAACTCAGCACTTCCTCTTGATCTTCTCTAGCCCAACCTAAAATCATAAAAAAATTAAGCATTGCTTCAGGTAAATAACCACGATCAAGAAAAGAACGAGCTGAAACAGTTCCTTTCCTCTTGCTCATTTTACCTTTACCATCTGGATTTAGAAAAACTGGAATATGAACAAAAATTGGTTTTTCCCAACCAAAAGCTTCATAAAGTAATACATGCTTAGGAGCAGAACTAATCCACTCTTCACCTCGCATAATGTGCGTAATCTTCATTAAGTGGTCATCAATTACCACAGCTAAGTGGTAAGTGGGATAACCATCAGACTTAAGCAAAACCTGATCATCTACTTGATCAGAATTAATTACAATCTCACCTCTTAATAAATCATCTACTACCACTGGTTTATTCTCTGGGACTTTTAATCTAATCACATATGATTCACCGGCTGCTTTTTTAGTTGCCACTTCTTGAGCAGTTAACTTTCGACAATGTTTATCGTATTTGGGAGGTTGCTTATTAGCCTTCTGTTCTTCTCTAACTTGCTCTAACCGTTCTTTGGTACAGAAACAGTAATAAGCTTTGTCTTGAGCGACTAATTCCTCAGCCAATCTAGGATAAAGTTCTAACCGTTGAGATTGAATATATGGCCCAAATTCACCACCTTGTCCTGGACCCTCATCCCAAGACAGACCATAATCTCTAATTACTTGTTGAATCTCTTCCACTGCCCCAGGAACTTCTCGTTCCTTGTCAGTATCCTCTATTCTTAAAATAAATTTACCACCATTTCTTTTGGCCCAAGCATAGTTCTTGAGTAAGGTAGCCATACCACCAACGTGTAATTCACCGGTGGGACTAGGCGCCATTCTAGTTCTAACCATAGTCATAACTAATTTCCTTTAACTAAATATTGTGGATCAATAGCTGGTGAGTAACCAACAAAACCACCATCACCCGTAAAGACGTAGATTGGTTGCAAGTATTCCTGTTCATTTTCCCAATCTTCATAATAACCAATTGCCACATCTCTAATTATTGCTTCATCTAGCTTACCTTTGCTAGCTACATAACCACCTCCAGATTGTAACACCTGCCAAGCAGAACGGGCAGACCTGACTGGATAGGTTTCTACCTGAGTATAATCAATAGGTCGATAATGGTACTCCAACTCAACAATACTTTCCTGTCCAGATAAAACACCTGAAAGTATTGCTGTAATCACCCCTTTTTTTGGATCTGGATTGTACATCTCATATTTTTCATCAACAACTGTTCTATCTAGATTGATTTGAATAAAATCAGCATCTGATAACGAAAAAGCTTCTTCTAGCTCACCACCAATTGATTTTAAAAAGATAGCTTCACCTGGACTAGTAGCCACATCTTCAGCCAAAAGCTCAGTTCTATCTAAAAATGACTTAACTCTTCTAACCGCATCATACTCCTCTGGCGTTTTACCAGTACTCACAATCAAAGCTGGCTTAGACAAGTAGTTAGTTTTATATTCAAAGGTTTTATTTTGGGTATCAATTTCTAAACTAGCATCCAAAGCACCAGTTTTAGTCCAACGATAAGTCCTAGTATCAAGTAATTCTGGTTCAAAAATAAAGCCATAAGTGGCAGCAATTTTCTTTACTTCTTTATCTGCCAACAAACTAGCTGAAGATTGAGGCATCAAAAAAACCTTAGCCCTATCAATATCAAATTCTGGCAATCTGTTACCAAGTCCCGTTTCCAATCGGTAACTTTTTGGCCTATCACTTTCAGTTTGATTAGGAAAATCAATATCTGGTAGAACTCCAAAGCCAACGGTTGGTGGAGGTGGTGGCTCTGGATGAGTGGCTTTCCAATAAGCAACAAAGGCTGTTAGTAACATTCTGCCAATCATCATGGTCACCAAAGCAATCGTGCCGTATTTAACAAACAGCCTACCTGCTCTGGTAGCTGCGGTTAAATTAGTGGTTGGCGGTTGTGCAGTTGGAACCATGTGTTTATTCTACAAAGTTTTTTGCTGAATTTGGAGAGGAAACTCGACTTTTTGCCACTCGATGTTGGTTTTTAACCATTCAATGATAATTTTAGTATCCTGGTAACGGTCTTCACTCCCCATCACCACAATAATATATTGGTGATCATTAACCTGAGCGATACTAATCAATACTTCTTTAGCCAATGGAGTTGTCCCAGTTTTTCCAGCAATTACGCCTTCTTCTCCACCCAGTAACTCATTGGTAGAAAACAAAAAATGCCGCATCGTTAAATCTTGATTTTCTACTACGTAGTTTTTCAGACTCATCCATTCAGCAATTGGTTTTTCTTTGAAAACTCGCATCGTCAAAATTGCTAAATCATGAGCTGTACTCACATTGTCAGGATGATCATAACCAACTGGATTACTAAAACTAGTGCTAGTTAAATGCAAATTTTTAGATTCTTGGTTCATTTGCCTGATAAATTGATCATAACCAGCTGAAAAATAGTCAGCTAATGCATAAGCAGCGTCATTAGCTGAACTAACCAAGGAAGCTGCCGCTAAATCTTTAACTTTGACTTTTTCTAGTGGATATAAACCACCACCATCGTTTTCAAGCGCTGCTACTGTTGAAACTGACACAATTTCATTAAGGTCATAGTTTTTTAAAGCAGTATAGACTGTCATAAGCTTAGTGGTTGAAGCCGGTGCCAGTGGTAATTGTGGATTTTTTTCTAACAAAATCGTCTGAGTAGTATTATCAATTACAAAAAAGGCCTCTGCCGAAACTTGATCCAAAAAATCTGTTGGAATAATTTCATTATTGGTTGCAACTTGATAACTAGAAAACAAATTAACTTTATAATTGGGTTCATGATAAAAATAACCAGTTTTCTTGAGCCAAAAAAAAGTCTCAATGGCCAAAACCACAAGCAACAACAATAAATAGACTAAACTAAATAAATACTTTTTTTTCACAAAGCTCATTGTAAGGATTTTTAGAAAAATGCTCTAGAGGCAGAAACTATTTTTTCTTTAATTTAACTGCCAAAGACAACTCTTCAAGTTGCTCTTCAGCTACTTCACTTGGACCATCCATTACTGCTGTCCTACCAGATGAAGTCATTGGAAAAGCAATTGTTTCTTTGAGAGAATCTTCACCTGCCAATAACATCACTAGTCTATCAAGACCTAAAGCAATCCCACCATGGGGTGGAGTCCCCAACTCAAAAGCTTTGAGCATGTGACCTACCCCATCTTCAATTTGTTGGTCACTGTAACCCATGATCTCAAAAGTTGCTTTGAGCAGTTCTGGTTTATGGGCTCTAATCGAACCACCACCCACTTCATAACCATTACACACTAAATCATATTGAGCAGTTACAATCTGCTCAATGTTTTTCTTGGCTAAATGATCAGCTTCATGTTCAGGCAATGGTGCACTAAACGGATTGTGAGTAAATGTCCAACCACTTTTACCATCACGTACCTCAGCCACATCAGCCTTATCTACTTTTTTGAAGAATGGAAAGTTGACCACCCAAGCAAAAGCTAAAACACCTTGTTCTTTTTCTTCATCAGTTCTCAAATCAAAGCGGTCCTCACCATACTTTGCCATTGCGTCTTGATAGCTAACCACTGGAAAATCCTCACTTTTTAACTTACCACCAACTTTTTTGACTGCAGCTTTAACGACCTTTTCAATTAAATCCATGACTTGTTGTTGATTAACAAAACTCATTTCAAGGTCAAGTTGAGTAAACTCAAAGCCACGATCAGCTCGCAAATCTTCATCACGAATACATCTAGCCACTTGAAAATATCTTTCAAAACCAGCAGTCATTAGTAACTGTTTATATTGCTGAGGACTTTGTGGCAAAGCATAAAACTTACCAGGATTAAACCTAGATGGAACTAAAAAGTCACGAGCACCTTCTTTAGTTGATTTAGTCAACATGGGCGTTTCAATCTCCACAAACTCAGCTTCATAAAGATTATCGCGAATAGCTCTAATAAACTCAGAACGCATTCTGATAATTTTTTGCATTCTAGCTCTTCTTAAATCTAAGTACCTAAATTTTAAACGGGATTCCTCATTAATCTCTTTACCATCAGTATCAACAGAAATTGGTAGCTCTTTGGCTTTATTCAAAAGAGTATATGCCTTAACTTCAATCTCAATACTACCAGTTGGTAAGTTTTTATTAACTAACTTTTCAGGTCTAGCTTTGATCAAACCAGTAATTTCAACAACAGATTCTGTCGTTAATTCACCCATCATTTGCCAACCAACACATTGCACTACGCCAGTTTTATCTCTCAAATCAATAAAAGTAAGCTTCCCATGATCACGTTTAGTATCGACCCAACCTTTGAGGGTAACTGTTTCACCTAATAAATCTGGAGTTTGATTAATCAAAGTACGTTCTGTCATATCAGGTATTATAACCAGAGTTTACTAAACTAGGTAGGGTACGAAGCTTTAACTATAAAAATGATATATTATGATATAATTCATAGGGTTACTCCCAATCTGCTTTGTAAATAAAAATGTAACCAAGCTCTTTAAAAATAGATGATTAAAAGAGCTCTCTCTTTTGGCGGGCAAACTACCTGCTAAAAGAGAGAGCTTTCCAAAGTTCTCGCCTTGGTGATTCAGTTCACCGCGAATGATCTCACCAAGGTTCAAATCTAGGAGAGGAGGTAACTGCCCTATGAAAATTGTTTCTGATGCAGTTCGCAAGCTTTTCCATAAGCTTGCAACCCGCAAAAAAACAAAGCAACATAGATTTCGCCGTAAAGAACGGCGAATGGTTCGAGCTCGACCAAGCTAACGAGCTATAACCTCCAAACAATTGCCCGTCAGTCTCAAACTGACGGGCAATTCCTGACAATAAATTATCTATTTTTTCTCACTTCAGTTATACTATTTTTTGTGAAAACTTCCTTTTGGCACCAACATCAGCAAAAAATTTTCTTACTGCTTTACTCTGTATTAATAATTTTTACTGGTTTTATTTTGGGAAACTTTTTTCCTATTAGTCATGAGACACCGCTACTTTCTCCTTTTGTCGAAAAAACTTTAATTAAAAAAGATCTAAGCTTACTGCAATACACTATTCCCAATCTCAAAACTCGTCGTTATGCCCCTAGTCAAATTAGTATCGAAAAAATAACTGAAGAAAATAATAACTACTTCAGCTTTGTTTTTTCATACATTAGTAACCAGAAAAAAATTACTGGCCAACTTAATATTCCCAAAACAGCCATTGAAAAGCCAACAGAACCAACCCCAGTGATTGTTTTGGTCAGGGGCTATGTACCAGAAGAAATATATGACACCGGTGTCGGCACAAAAAATGCAGCCAAAGTTTTTGCTGAAAATGGTTACATCACCTTTGCTCCAGACTTTTTGGGCTTTGGCGGCAGTGATCCAGAACCAGAAAACAGTTGGGAAGCTAGATTTATTAAACCCATCCAACTAGTAGAACTAATCTCAACTATTAGAAGCCAAGGTTACCTGGAATTTGACTCGGTTTCTACCTCGAAAAAAGCTACCATAGATCCAGAAAAAATCGGCCTTTGGGCTCACAGCAACGGTGGTCAGATTGCCTTAACTACTTTGGAAATCCTAGAACAAAACATTCCTACTACTTTGTGGGCTCCAGTAACCGTACCATTCCCTTATTCAGTCTTGTTTTACACTGATGAAATGGCAGATGAAGGCAGAGCAACCAGAACTTGGCTAAGCGACTTTGAAAAAAACTATGATCCCAGAGAATTTAGTTTGACTCAATACCTTGATTCCCTCACTGGTCCAATCATGTTACACCATGGCACCGCAGATGATGCCGCCCTAAAGACTTGGTCTGATGAATTTGAAGACAAAATAGAAAAAATCAACGAGCAAAGAGAAGTTAATAATCAAGAACCAATAGATTTAACCTATTACACTTATGAAAAAGCTGATCACAACATGGTGCCGGTTTGGAATACAGTAATCCAAAGGGATCTAAAATTCTTTGAACAAGCTTTCAAAGCTACTAGTCTGTAACCTTATTACCCTCTAAAAGACTAGTTGAACCTTGACGATAAGCCTCGATTTTCTCGATTTTACGAGCCATCTGCTTGGCTCTAGTTTCGGTGATCTTTTCATAACCACCCTTTAGAACATCAATTGAGCGGCCAAATTTATCAAACTCTTCTCTAAACTTACTCCATTCTTGAACAAAATCATCAACATACTTCACTACTTCCTTTAACTTGTCACCAATCATAAAGTTACGATAACTTTCCATGACTGTTCTAGCTACAATTAAAAAAGTAAATGGAGAAACTAAGATAATTCTTTTAGCCAAGGCATAATCAACCAAGGCTGAAAACTGCTGGTTGATAAAAGAAAACACCATTTCGTTGGGAACAAATAAGATCGCATAATCAAGAGTATCCTCTTCTGGTTTGATGTATTCTGCCACTTTATTAATCTTGGTTTTAAGATCCACCCCAAATTGTTTGAGGTGATCTTCTTTGGCCTTCTTAGTTTCGGCTACACTCATTTTTTGAATCTCTTGGTAGGGGAATTTCACATCAACAGCGACAACTCTTTTGTTGGGTAATAACAAGGTAATATCAGGTTTTAGCGTAGTCTCACCCAACTTACTTTGACGCAAATAATGCACCCCCTCGATCAAACCATTAGCTTGCATTAGATCTTCAATAATTCGTTCTCCCCACTCACCACGGGATTGATTATTAGATAAAACCTTAGCCAGTTGCTCGGTTGAAGTTTTTAAATCTTTGGTCAAATCTCGGTGCTCAGATAAAGCTGTAGTAATCTCAGCAAATTTTTTAACTCGATCTTGTTCCAAAACTCTAATTTCTTTTTGACGATCAGCCAAGTCTTTCTGCAAGTCTGTTACCAATTTTTCAATCGTTCGTTGCTTATTATCCAAATCAACCTTAATTGCTTCTTTTTCACTTTGTAAAATCTGCTTACTTTGGGTCGCGATTTTACCCACACTCATCCCAAAAACTTTATTGACTACATCCTCGATTTGTTGATCATTATCTTGGTTTTTAGTAAGTGATTTTTGTAAAGTGAGGTATAAAACCAAGAAACCTCCGATTACAATAATAAAAAGAAAAACAATCCATAGTGTCATAATTAACTTGAGTATACTCAAATATCAAACCAGACTCTAGACTGAAAACATGCAATTAGCTCGATCAAGATTAAATAGGAACCAACCAGACCAAGTAACCCACCCTATTCAGGTAAATAAACACAACAATATTAAACAGAAGAAACTTAGTAATTTACTTAAAGCCTACCTTAAATTAATTCCCACTTTAACTATAGCCATGATCAGTTACTTTCTATTATGGCTACTAATTAACTACATTTATCCAGAAAAAATCCAAAACTGGTTATTCCCCAACAGTTACCTACCATTTCAACTCCTATTGGGTTTGGGTAATTTTTTTCTCTTTAGTTTTATTGGTAAAAGAAAACTCTGGGGATTTTTCGCTAGTGTTTTAATTGGTTGGTTGGTTTTACTAAAACTACAAAAGATTACCATCGACTTCTGGGCAATCACAAGTGCCTTGACTTTGGCTACAATTGCTAGCTTTTGGTGGCTAATTATTCAACACTTTAATCAAAAGAAAACAAATAACTGATCCGGGTTATAATACTCTTGTGCCAAACAACTTTTACTTAACTACCACACTACCTTATGTTAACGCCGAACCACACATTGGTTTTGCTTTAGAAATAGTGGCTGCCGATGTGATTGCTAGATATCAACGGGAGATTCTCAACAACAAAGTTATCTTTAACACTGGTACAGATGAACATGGTCAAAAAATTTATCAAAATGCGCTTGATAATCATCAAGATCCACAAGCTTATGTTGACCACTATGCTGCTAAATTCGAAGAACTAAAAAAACTTTTAAACTTGAGTTACACTCATTTTATTAGAACCACTGATAAAAATCACGTCGCTGCCGCCCAAAAATTCTGGGAAATTTGCGACACCAATGGTTACATCTACAAAAAAGAATACAAAACTAAATACTGTGTCGGTTGTGAATTGGAAAAAACTGATTCTGAATTAGTTGACGGTAAATGTCCACTTCATCCAAATAAAGAACTTGAGATTAGAGAAGAAGAAAACTACTTTTTTAAGTTTTCGGCCTTTCAACAACCATTATTAGATCTTTATGAAAAAAATCCTGAATTTGTAAAACCAGAAGAAAAAATGAAAGAGATCAAGGCTTTTGTCTCTAACGGCTTACAAGACTTTAGTATCTCTAGACTCAAAGAAAAAATGCCCTGGGGCATTCCCGTTCCCAATGATCCTGGTCACGTGATGTATGTCTGGTTCGATGCTTTGGTTAATTATATTTCGACACTAGGCTGGCCCAATGAAAACGCTGAGTTTGCTGGTTTTTGGCCAGGAATTCAACTAGCTGGCAAAGATAACCTGCGTCAACAATCAGCCATGTGGCAAGCTATGTTGCTGGCTGCCGGTATCAAACCAACAAAACAAATCTTGATCAATGGTTTTATCAGTGTAGCTGGCCAAAAAATGAGTAAATCTCTCGGTAACGTTATTTCACCAACTGAAATGGTCAATCGTTATGGCACCGATGCCACTAGATACTTATTAATGAACCTAGGTCCGTTCGGCACTGATATGGATGTTACCTGGGAAAAATTAGACACAGTTTATCAAGCAAAATTAGCAAATAACCTTGGTAACACCATTTCGAGAATAGCTAAGATGTGTGAAAACTCAAATGTTGGATATGACTTTTCAGTTAAACCATGGGAATTTAACACTCGTAAAAATGGAAAAAAACCATTGTTCGCTTTAAAAAGTGCTAGTAATGAATTAGAAAACTTCCTATTAAGAAGCGCTCTATTTGATATCTCACTTTATACAAACTTTATTGAAGAACAACTAAGTAAAGAACAACCATGGAAGTTAGAAGGTGATAAACAAAAAGATGTATTAAAAAAAGCAGTCAGCAGTATTGTTGAATTAGCAAAAATACTTAAACCATTTATGCCAGCAGTTGCTGAAAAAATTGCTCATCACTTTGCCCAAGAAAAAATTACTGCTTTAACACCTTTGTTCCCTCGATTGGAAAAATAATGGTCCAAGTTATCGATACCCACTGCCACTATAACATGGAACCACTTTATTCTGGTAAAAAATCTCATTTCAGATTAAATGATGATGAACCAATTCTATCAATGACCTGGCAACAACACTGGCACAATGCTCAGGAAAAAGGGGTTAGTGGTGGCGTAGTGGTTGGAGCTAATCTTGAATCATCTCTCAAAGCGATTGAAATTGCCTCACAACAAGATAAGTTAGTCGCAGCCATTGGCATCCATCCTCATGAAGCAGAAGCCAAACCTTTAGCTGAGTATGAACAGTTTTTAACTAAACTTTTACCAAATGAAAATATTAAAGCTATTGGTGAAACAGGCTTGGACTACTTTAGATTGGATAAAAATACTTCTGAATTTCACCAAACCAAACAAGCCCAACACCAGCTTTTTGCTCTCCAAATTAAACTCGCTAAACAGCAGCAGTTACCACTAATTGTCCATGTCAGAGATGATCAAGAGCTGGCTTATTGGGAAACTCTTGAAATCTTGAAACAGCACCATGATGTTGATCTAAAATTTGTCTTACACTGTGTTTCTGGACCAACCAAGTATGTAGAAGAAGCCCTTACCATGGGAGCATACCTGGGTTTTGATGGCAATATTAGCTACAAAAATACTGATGACCTCAAAAAAATCCTCAAAGCTACACCCCAAGATAAAATCTTAATCGAGACAGATGCTCCCTACCTCCCCCCCCAAGGTTATCGTGGCCAAATCTGTGAGCCATGGATGGTCACTGAAGTTGCCAAATTTATTACAGAAAACTTTGAAGTTGATTTAGACCAAGTTTTAACAAATACCAAAAAATTCTTTTCTTACCAATTTTAAGCTACAATACCATTATGATTCGTCGCTACTTTAGAAGACATCCGATCAGAACCCAACGAGCCTTAGAGATTTTACCAGGCTTTATTTCTTGGTCTTTGATCTTATTTCCTGTCTGGGGATCATTTTTAGTGCCTAATTTAGTTGCCTATTACGTGATTACTTTTGCTGTTTATTGGCTCTATCGCTCTGTTACCATGGCTGTTTTATCTGTCTTGGCTCACTTCAAAATTAAAGCTTCATCAGCCTTTAGTTGGATCGATGACCTCAAAAAAAACTTACCCAAAAAATGGAACTCAATTCACCACATTATTGTTATTCCAACATATAAAGAGCCAATTGAAACTCTAGAAAAAACTTTAGAATCACTCAGTAATCAATCTTATCCACTAAAAAATATTCATATCATGCTTTCTTTTGAAGAAAGAGAAGGTGCAGATGCCAAAACTAAAGCCCAAGAATTAGTCAAACAATTTGGCAAAAAATTCGGTCACTTGTGGGCCACTTTTCACCCTGATATCCAAGGAGAAATCAAAGGAAAGTCATCCAATACCTGTTGGGGTGCCAAGGAAGCAAAGAAAATTCTAGTAGATGAGGTCGGTATCCCAATTGAAAACCTCACCATTACCAGTGAAGATGCTGATGCTAGATTTCACCACCACTACTTTGCCAACTTAACCTATGAATTTTTGACTGTTGAAAAACCATTCAATACCATCTGGCAGGGTGGGATTGCCTTCTACAACAATATCTGGGATGTTCCATCTCCAGTTAGAGTGATGGCCTCGGTTTTTTCAATTACCCAAATGTATATTTTGATGAGAAAAGATCGCCTTATCAACTTTTCGACCTATTCAACATCACTTAAACACGTCCATGATATTGGCTACTGGGATACAGATGTAATTCCAGAGGACTACAGACTATTTTTTAAATCTTACTTTGCTAAAAAAGGTGATTTCCAAGTCAATCCTATTTTCTTACCAATTTACGCTGACGCCGCTCAATCACATGGCTTCTGGGATACAATGATCAACCAATATGAACAACTCAAACGTTGGGCTTGGGGGGTTTCTGATGATGCCTACATTATTCGTCAATTTGTCTTGAGTGATGCTCCCTTTTGGGGCAAATTCATCAGAGTTCTAAAAGTAGTTGAGGATCACTTTTTATGGCCAGTTAATTGGTTTGCTATTACTGTCTCAGCCATTATGCCACCACTATTTAATGAAGAGTTTAGTCGGACAATCATTGGTAAAACCTTACCTCAAGTAACATCCACTCTTATGACCTTATCACTAGTCTCATTAGTAGTAATTTTTATTCTTGATGCAATTAACCGCCCTCCACACCCTAATAAAAAACGTTCCTTATTGTCCTACCTTAAACAACCTTTAGAGTTTGTGCTACTACCAGTAGTAGGATTTTTCTTCTCTGCTCTACCAGGTATAGATGCTCACACTCGCCTGATGTTGGGTAAATACATCGAGTACCGAGTAACTGAAAAAGTTTAATTAGCTTATTGAGTAAAGCTAGCTTTTTCGTGTACACTGGAAATTGTGAAAAAACTTTTCCTTAAACTTGATCAAAAATGTGAATCAAACCTAGAAACCATTATTCTATGGTTTGTAATTTTATTACTTAGAATTCCAAATTTTTTTGAACCATACTGGTACGGAGACGAAGCCATCTATCTCACTCTTGGGGTAGGTTTAAGAGATGGATTAAAACTTTATACTGACATTATCGATCACAAAACACCATTAATTTACTATTTAGCCATGGTACCAAACCAATTTTACTTCAGACTGCTAAATTTTTTCTGGATGATTGTTACCACAACTCTATTTTTTAACTTAGCTAAAAAAATCTTCAAAAACAGTAAGCAAGCATTTTTTAGTTCACTAGTTTTTGTATTATTAACTACCCTACCTTGGTTTGAAGGCCATATTCCCAACGGAGAATTGTTTGTAATGGGCTTTGTAATGGCAGGGTTGAATATTTTGGCTAAAACCAAGTTGTTTGAAAACTTTTTTGATAAAAACTCAGAGGACGCCCTTAAAAAATTCAATAAAAAAGAAGCCTTACTATTAGTTACTGCCGGTATTTTTCTTGGCTTGGGTATTCTAACTAAAGTTCCAGGATTATTAGATTTTGGTGCAGCTGCTTTAATTGGTTGGTTCGCTTTCAGTGATTTTGTTGTCCAAAAAACTAAAACCATCAAAGAAAAGCTTGGCATGTTCTGGAAATTTGTTAGTAAGTCTTTACTATTATTTATTGGTGTAACACTCCCAATTATTGCTTCAATTATTTACTTTGTAGCAATTGGTTCTGGCAAAGATTACTTAGATTATGGTTTGCTTTATAACATCCGTTATAGTGGTTCATGGCAACCAGATTTTCCATCAGCCATCATCGCTAAACTCTTTACTTTACCAGGTAAAACGGCCTTAATGGCTGGCTTTGTTTTGATTTTGAGTTTTGCCAGACAAAAACTTTCACCAAAATTTAAGTTTGTGGCCGGTTGGTTTGTGCTGGCATTGTTCGCTTCATTATTGTCAAACAGACCTTATCCACACTATTTACAACAAGTAGTCCCTGCCTTCTCATTACTAATTATTATGTTGGCAGTTAATCTTAGTAAGATTAAAACTAAATTTAGAGAGTTAATTTTAGGCTCTTTATTAGTAATCGCTACTATCTATACCATGATTTTGTTAAATGTAGCTCCTTATGAAACCGGCAAATATTATTCACAGTTTTTTAAACTTTTAAATAAACAAATAACTGTCAATGAATATGATTACTCATTTAATGGTTTAGTCAAAGACAACTATGATGTCGCAGAATTGATTGCCGAAACTGGAACTAAGAGAATCTTTATCTGGGGTACCAATCCAATGCTTTATGCTTTGTCACAAACCACCCCAACTTCACGCTTTACCGTATCTTTCCATATTAAGGACTTTAATGACTATGATAGAACGCTAGCCCAAATCAAAGAAGAAGCACCAAAGATTATTATTGTCATGAAAGATGAACACACAAGATTTGAAGGCCTAGAGAGATATCTTGAATCAAACTATTATGCCAATGATACGCAATTTGAAACCATGACGGTGTATCTCAGACAAAATAAAAATTAACGGTATAATGTCTCTATCATGTCTAGTTTTGTCGCAAAACAAGTCTTACAACCACTCAAGGTAGCTTTTTTGCTTTGTTTTTTGATTACCATCACCGCTGGAATCTCATTCCCATTTATTCAACCCGTTATTCCCTTATTTTATTCATTAGCTCAAGCAGACAAACAGTTAGTCCCAAAAATCTGGATCTTCTTTTTCCCTACCTTTGCTTGGGTAGTTTTAATCACTAACCTATTATTAATCAAGTTTTTTCAACAAGTCGAAAACAACATGCAAAAGACTTTTGCTTGGACTACAGTTGGAATAGTTACGATTACTGGAATTCTAATTATTAGATTAATTACGATCATTACATGAGCATTTTAATATTTATTACCATTACTTTGATTTCTGCCGGAATTGCTCCACTAGTGATCAACTTATATAAAAAACATAACTGGTTAGATGATCCTAAAAAACTACCCCATGCAAAAAAAACTCACCTCAAGCCTGTCCCAAGAGGTGGCGGGTTAGTGGTACTAACTGGCATTTTGGCTGGTAGCTTATTTTTTCTCAACCTCGATCAATATTTGGTTTCAATTCTACTAGGGGCCAGCTTGCTAACTGTAGTTGGAGTGATTGACGATATTTGGGATATTAGCCCATTTATTCGGTTAGGAACCGGCCTAATTGCCAGTTTATTGGTGGTTAATGCTGGGATTAATATTGGTTATGTCAGTAACCCATTTGGCCCAGGTATTTTGACCATACCCAAAATAGAGTTTTTATCTGGCTCATTTTTCAATGAAGTTTTTTCTTTACCTGGAATAATAACGATCTTTTTTATTCTCTGGAACATGAATATCCTCAACTGGTCCAAAGGAGTCGATGGTCAACTACCTGGCTTTGTCAGTATCTCAGCCATTTTTATCGGCATTCTTTCATTAAAATTTATTGGTGACCCAACGACCTTTAATACTTTATACCTAAGTTTTATTGTCGCTGGAGCTTATTTTGGTTTACTCATCTGGAACTGGTATCCCCAGAAAATGATGCCTGGGTATGGAGCTGGCTCACTAGCCGGTTATTTTTTGAGTATTTTAGCAATTCTATCAGGAGCAAAATTAGCGACAACCTTAATGGTCATTGCTTTACCCACTGCTGATGGCATCTTTACTATCACCAGAAGAATCTTGGCTGGAAAATCACCATTTTGGGGTGATCGAGGCCACCTCCACCATAAATTAATGGATCTATTTGGTTGGGGTAAAAGAAGAATCGCTGTTTTTTACTGGTTAGTGAGCTTATTACTGGGTAGTTTATCTTTATTGATGAATACTACTGGAAAAATTATTACTTTTTTTATTACCGTAGCATTCGTTTTTAGCTTTTTAATTTGGGCCAAATGGTATTCAGTAAAAAAACAAAATTAGCTCTTGTGGAAAAGACGGTTTTGCTTTACAAATCAAGGTAATGAGACTAAAAGTTTTCTATCTACTTTTAAAATCAGCCAGACCCAGACAATGGATCAAAAATCTTGCCTTATATGCTGCCCTGTTCTTGTCAGGATTTTTATTTTATGTCCCTGATAATGGTTTAGCTTATTTCTGGACTGTCACTTATGCTTTTGTGATTTTTTGTATCCTAACTTCAAGTATTTATTTGATTAATGACATTATTGATGCCGAAGAAGATAGCCAACACCCCTATAAAAAGAAAAGACCAATTGCATCAGGCGAGCTACCGATTCCAATTGCCGCTTTTGTCGCCATGACTGGTATTGCTTTAGTCTTCTTTTTAGCTTTGTCACTACCAGTATTTTTTAGAATCCTGGTTTTAACTTACCTAGCACTTCAACTACTTTATGCCACCAGACTAAAACATGTGCCGATTCTCGATGTGATCTCAATTGCTTCTGGTTTTTTGATCAGAGTTTATGCTGGAGCAATCATTGTTGAGCTTCATACCAACGTCTGGTTCTTATTAACAGTAGTGTCAGCTTCTTTGTTCTTGGCAGTCGGTAAAAGACAAAGCGAAATAACTTTACTCACTGATCATAAACTTTCACTAAGTCGAAAAACCCTCAAACACTACAGCCAACAACTGCTCAATCAATATACAGCGATGTTTGCTAATGCCACTTGGTTGACTTATGCTTTGTTTTCTTTCCAATATGAAGATATTTACCTGGCTGACCCAATTCATCAGAGATTTTCCAATTTTTACTCTCTTTTACCTAGAACTTTTCAATCTCAAAAACTATTAATGTTGACCCTCCCTTTTGTGATTTTTGGGGTAATGCGCTACCTCCAGCTCATTTATGAAGAAAATAAAGGCGAATCTCCAGAAAGAGTTTTGCTTAATGATATGCCACTCTTAACCACCGTCTTTTTATTTGGGGTTGTTTCATTTTTGATTATCTATTTATAAAACTTCCCTAGACAGAGTAACCAGATTTACCTACAATTTGATTATCAGGAAAAATATGAAAATAAACAAAGCTTTAATTGCTGCCGCCGGTTTTGGCACTAGATTTTTACCTTTTACCAAAACCATTCAAAAAGAAATGATTCCAGTCTTAAATAAGCCAGTTGTCGATTATTTAGTTGATGATTTAGTCAAAGCTGGCATTACCGAGATTGTTTTTGTCATTAATGAACACAATAAACAAATTCTGCATTACTTTAGAGAAAACAACCGCTTAAAAGAATACTTGGAAAGAATGAATAAAACTCACCTTTATGAAGAAGTTAAAACACTACATGAAAAAGCCAATTTTTACTTTGTTAAGCAACAAGACTCAGATCCTTATGGCACCACGACACCATTAAAACTGGCAGAAGAGTATCTTAAAGACGAAGAATCTTTTGTCGTCTTGATGGGTGATGACATCCCTTATAACGCCGATGGTACTTCAGAAGTTTCCTTAATGATTGAACACCTGAATAAAACTGGAGCCAAAGCTCTGGCTACTTTTGTAGAACAACCAACATCGGAATTGCATCGTTACGGAATTGCTGAAACTTTTGAAAAGAATGGTTTTAGCTATCTAAAAAAACTAATCGAAAAACCAGAACCTGGGACAGCTCCATCAAATCTAGCCAATATTAGCAAATATATCTTAACACCAAAAGTTTTTGACCTAATTAAACATCAAACATTGGACAAAAAATCAGGAGAACTCTATATCACTGATACAGTAACCATGCTAACTAATGAAGAAGATGTGGCTGTTTATAGTCCCAAAGGCACTTACCTTGATTGTGGTTTTGTCTTGGGTTGGTTAAAGGCCAATTTAACTATGGCTAAAGATAATCCAGAGCTCAGAAGTGAACTTAGTAAATTCATCAAAGAAATTAATTTCTAAATAAAAACTGCTCTCTAAGTTTTAACTTAAAGAGCAGCTTTCTTTTTTTTGTTTGTTAATTTAATCCACCTCTTAAAATCATCGCATCGACCACTCTCTTGACTGCAGTCACATAGGTTGCCATTCTGCCATCAATTTGTTGAGTAGTTTTAGTTTGCCACATTTGCTCAAAAGCACTCTCCATTAATGGTTTTAATTTACCAATCACTTCTGTGTGTGACCAGTAGTATCCTTGAAGGTTTTGCACCCACTCAAAGTAAGAAACAGTTACCCCACCAGAATTTGCCAACACATCAGGTACTAATACAATTTGTTTTTCAGCAAGGATTTCATCTGCTTCAGGCGTAATTGGCCCATTAGCCATTTCAATAATTGCTTTAGCCTTGATTTTATCTGCATTATCTTTATGAATAACATTTTCCAAGGCAGCTGGCACTAAAACATCAACAGCTAACTTCAAAACATCTTCATTACTAATCGACACAGCATTATCACCACCACAAAGCTGAACTGAACCTTTGTCCATTTTACAACTCAAAACTTGCTCAGGATCTAAACCTGATTCAAGATAAATTCCTCCTTTTGAATCAGAAACAGCCACTACAGTATAACCATGCTCAAAGGCATGCTTGGCAAACCAATAACCAACGTTACCAAATCCCTGTACAGCAATCTTTACTTGTTTTCTATCTTGATAGCCTAGTTTTTCCACTAACTTATCCAAGACCATTACTCCACCAAGCCCGGTGGCTTCATCTCGGCCAGCCGATCCGCCCAAAGCCAGTGGTTTGCCAGTAAATGTCCCGAGTGGATTCTCTTGCACTAAACCTTTTTTACTGAGTTGAGCTTGGTACTCATCCACCATCCAAGCCATGATCTGCCCAGTGGTATTCACATCAGGAGCTGGTACATCAATCCAAGGACCAATCTTATCACTCAAAAAAGCTGCGTAAGCACGACTTAGTTTTTCCAGTTCTCTAACTGAAAGTTTTTTAGGGTCAACAATAATTCCTCCCTTAGCTCCACCATAAGGAATGCCAGTTACAGCACATTTCCAAGTCATCCAGGTAGACAAAGCTTTTACTTCTGATTCAGAGACAGCTTGATGATATCGAATCCCACCTTTATAAGGTCCACGAGCATTGTTATGTTGAGCACGAAAAGCTTTAAATTTTTGTTGTTTACCATTGTCCATTTCAATCACTAAATCTGTTTCAAAAAAATTATTTGGTGTTTTTAATTTAGCAATTGCTTGATTAAAAAGGTCAAGATTTTTCTCATAGTCTTTAGCTAACAACTTAGCTACCTTTTCTAATTGAGCAACAGCATTTTTGTGTGGATCATTCATAAATTTCTTTCTATAAAAAACTCCTACAAAAACTAAAACTTATTCTTGGTTTTCAAGCCATTTTTCAGCATCTAGAGCAGCCTGACAACCCATCCCAGCGGCAGTAATCGCTTGTTTGTAGCGAACATCAACTACATCACCAGCTCCAAAAACTCCTTCTACAGAAGTCATGGTTGGATAAGCAATTAATTCTTTTTCATCTAAAGCTTGGTGAGCCTGTTCCAAACCAACAGCCGATAAACTAGATCTAGTAATAAGATAACCAGCTTTATCCAAAGCTAACTGATCTTTAAATAATTGAGTTACTGGTCGATGACCAATTGCTAAAAAGACACCATCAGCAGCATATTCAGTCACTTTACCAGCTGTTTCAATCACCACTCCTTGAACATTGTTTTCACCTTTAATTTCTTTGAGCTCAGAATTCCATAACACATTAATTTTTTCATTATTTAACACTCGCTCAGCCATGATTTTACTGGCTCTAAAACTATCTCGACGATGAACTACAGTGACTTTGTCAGCAAATTTAACTAAAGCTAGAGTATCTTCCATCGCACTATCACCTCCGCCAATCACAAAAACATTTTTACCTCTGTAAAAAGCGGCATCACAAACTGCACATGTACTCACTCCACGACCAAACAGCTCTTTTTCTCCTGGCACACCCAACTTAATTGACGTTGCTCCGGTACTAATAATCACAGCTTCTGCCTCTAAATCATGTGGAGTTTGCTTAACTTCAGCAACCAAAGAGTTAATTTCTTCGGTTGTCCCATTTTTGAAAATATCAATATTTTTACCTTCAGGAAGATGTGTCCAAAGTTTAAAAGGTCTTTGGGAAAAATCAAAAGCAGTCACGTGACCATCGACTATCTCAGAACCAAATTTTTGAGCCTGAGCTCTAAGTCCCATCATAAACTTAGGACCAATTACTCCTTCTGGAAATCCGGGGAAATTTTCTAGTTCAGTGGTATACATTAACTGACCACCACTTTCTACACCAGTAAAAACAACCGGTTTTAACTGAGCTCTAGAAGCATAAATAGCAGCGGTATACCCAGATGGACCTGAGCCAACAATCACTAACTTTTCTTTTTTCATGCACACCTTCCTAAATAGATTAACAATTTATTTACCAAGCACTTCTTCAATCATGGTTTTATAGCCAGCTTCACCTGGGAAACCAACTTGTCGACCAACGATCTTAGCTTCACCACCATCATTTTTGAAAATTAAAACAGTTGGAATACTCATCACTCCATATTCTTGAGCTGAAGCTGGATTCTCATCAACATTTAGTTTGGCAATCACAATCTTGTCAGCATACTCATCAGCTAATTTATCGATGATTGGAGCAGCCATCTGACATGGACCACACCACTCAGCAAAAAAGTCAACAAAAACTGGCTTATCTTGTTTTAAAGCATCTTTGAAACTTTGGTCATCAAAATGAACAGCACCTTGTTGTTTACTCATATGTTTATATGTTCTCTAAAAGAGACACCCTTTCTTTACCTTTTATCTAAAGGCCTATTTTTACTAATAAATACTAATACCTAAAAATTTCCTTTAATACCTCGTCCAAATCATTAACTGCATTTTTACTAGTACAACGCTTGGCTTCATCCGAAAGTAAATCCCTAGCCACTCGACCCAATGAGCTTCTCACAGCCACTACTTGACGAACAATATCCACGCATACCCGTTCGTCCTGGTACATTCTGATAATCCCCTCAACCTGACCATTTATTCGGTTTAGCTGAGCCAAAATTGGATCTTTCTTGTCTGTCATGTATTGAAATATACCCCCAAGGGGTATGCTATGTCAAGGATTATTTTGCTCTGAGCACTTGCTGATAATGAGCTATTTTTCTAAGAATTTCATTAAATTCTGCTTCTTCTTGCTCTGTTTTTTCTGCTTTTCGATCTAACTCTTGAATTTTATCTTGCAAAACCTTAATCGATGTTCTAGCTTGGGCTTGTTTTAGTAAAATCAAAGTCTTGGTCCACTCCAACTCAAAATCAAGATTTTCCTTAAGTGAAGCAAACTGAGGATCATAAATAATATCAAATAAAAGTTGTTTGAGATCTTCTGCCAAACCACCAGCAATTTTCTTTAAATCAACTTTTCCAGCTGTTTTAATAGTCAAAAAGTACTCAATAATCTCAGTGATTCCTGGTGTTTTCCAATTCAGATCTTTTAAATCTCTAACCAAGTCAGTAAACTTGGTCGTTTCGAATAATAAAAATAAAATATATCGTTCCATTGATTCTTGTCGATCAGTTTTCTTGATTAAAGGTAAAGTCATAGATTTTTCTGAAGTCAGTGGTAGATCCTGTTGAATCTTTTGAAAATCTTGTTTAATTACCTCAGTTTTAACTTTTAGTGTTTCAGCTAATTTTTTAATATAAAAATCTTTTTCGACTGCATGGGATATCTGAGCAAAGACTGGCCCAACCTCTTTAATAATCTCTCTTTTACCTTCTGGGGTATTGGGGTCATTTTTTCTCAAACTAAATCTTAATAAAAACTCATAAACAGAAATATGTTGTTTATCCAACTCTCGCCAAGTTTTGGCAGAATGTCTCGCTAGTTCATCAACATCCTTGGCTCCACCTTCAATTGCTGACAAATCAATTACTCTCAACTCTACGTCTGTATCACCCACAACTTCTATAGCTCTCTTAGTAGCCTTAACCCCAGCATCATCAGCATCTAAACATAGCAAAATTCTTTTGGCTATCCTAGCTAACAATTTAACCTGATCTTGAGTTAAAGCCGAACCTTTTATTGCCACAATGTTATTTACATGGGACTGAGCTGAAGAAATTACATCAAACTCTCCCTCAACTACAATTACCTCCTCTTTTTTCTTGATCTCATTTAGTAACTCTTTATACCCAAACAACATTTTGGATTTATGATAAAGTTTTGTTTCAGGGGTATTAATGTACTTCGCTTCTTTAGCATCTTTGTCTAAAACTCTTCCTGAAAAACCAACCACTCTCCCTCGGTGATCTTTCAAAGGAAACATTACCCGACCTCTAAAACGATCATAGTAACGACCACCTTTACCTTGAATAATTAACCCTGTTTGTTCAATTTCAGCTAAAGGATATTTCTTCTTGTAGTGTAAATATTTGACCAAACCGTCCCAACTAGTCATTGAGTAACCAAGTTGAAAAAGGTTGATTGATTCTTGGCTGGTATTTCTTTCTTTCAAATAGTCTCGAGCAATTTGTCCCACTGAATGAGCCGTCAATAAATAGTGATAGTATTCTTTGGCTAAGTTTAAAATCGCTAACAATCGCTCTTTTAGATCATCTTCACTCGTTTTTTGAAATTCCTTGAGCTGAATACCAGTTTGGTCTGCTAAATAACTCAAAGCTTCAGCAAAACTCATGGCTTCATATTTTTGTAAAAAATCCAAGACGTCACCAGTTTCACCACAACCAAAACATCGATAGCGCTGTAACTGATCACTCACAAAAAAAGATGGTGTTTTCTCACTATGAAAGGGACAGGGAGCTTTATAACTAGATCCAGATCTTTGAAGCTTGATTCGCTCACCAATAACCTGAATAATATCAGTAGCGTCTTTCACCTGTTGAACTTGGGACATCTTTTGTAGTATACCGTATTTTGCGTGAC
>CAYPPX010000006.1:0-31804 GCA_964412775.1 uncultured Pseudomonadales bacterium
AGAAGACGCCGAAGCTGCTAAGAAAACCTTAGAAGAAGCTGGTTGTGTCGTTGAATTAAAATAATTCAAACTTAACTTAAGCAACAAGAAAACCCCGCTCACAAGGCGGGGTTTTTGGTGCTAATTTGACCTAGTTTGAAATTCACTATTGACCCAGTTCAGTTTATTCTGTTACCTTGGTATATAGATTTGAAAAAGTCTGATCTATATTGCACCATTCACCGCGGATGCAGTAGTAACAACAAATTTAGGAAAGGACTGCATGACTGATGCATCTGCCACCGTCGCTGAGATGGAAGACAAAAAAACCGGCCGAGCTAACGACGCGGCTAAATTGGATATTAACAACCTGCCAGACTTATTGACTGTTCGTGAAGTGGCAGATCTACTCAGAGTTTCCCCACTAACTATCAAGCGTTGGGGCAAACGCGGTAAACTTCCAGCCATTAGAATCAATTCTCGTGGTGACCGTCGTTACAAAAAAGAAGCTGTGCTATGGTTATTGGGTGTAAATCCAACTGACGAAGACTAAACTTCTTTTTTTAAAAAGAATATTAGAACGCCTTTGATCAAAAATCGAAGGCGTTTTCTGTTACTAAACACTACTTATAGCCTGGTCAAACCTCTAGCTCCACCAAAACCGGCAGATGATCTGACACCGTGGTCTCAATTACCCTAGATTGAATTACTTTTAAATCATTGGTGACAAATACATAGTCCAACCGCCAATTAAGTTCAGTCGCTACAAAGCCTTGTTTATCAAAAGGTTTAGTTGTCCAAGTTTTGGCAGGAAAATCTGGGCCAGCATGTTTAAGTTGACGAAGTGAAGTGAGCTGAGCAAGCAAAAAAGATTCTGGAGTAGCATTAAAATCACCAGTAAAAACATAGTGGGTTGTTTTTGATTGGAGAAAATCGACCAATTTTATCGCCTCTTCCTGACGACTAGTGGTCATTTCAAAGAAAGGCGTAAAAGATAAGTGTGTAGTCCCAAAAGTTAGTTCTTGATTATCTTTACTAACGGTTACTTCCACTAACACTCTCCCCTCTTCACTAGCATTAGCTGGGTCAGTTTTTGGCTTCTGCAAAAAATGATGTCTAGTTTTAACAATAGGTAATCTGGTAAAGATAGCATTACCCTGAGTTTCTTTTTCTGGCCGCTGAGTCCATTTATCAGCCAAGTGAAAGTAATAGTCATAACCCAATGCTTGAGCAATTTCTTTAGCGGTATCTATTTGAGGAGTTTGTTGGAAATGCTGAATTAGTTCTTGGGCACACACTACATCGGGTTGGTACTGTTTAATCAAATCAACAATTTTTTGGGGATCTTCTTTGTACCAAACGTTCCATTGCAGGACAGTAATTTTCATCTTTAACAACCCTACTTTATTATTAATTAATCTACTTTAATATATAGTAATAGATCATTTTTTAGTCATTCTTCTTACCAAATCAGCGAGCGAAATGCCAATAAATTTAAATAGTTTTAGTTGTCTTTGCCAACGACTTGGTTCTTGAACTAAGCGAAATAACCACTCCAACCCTACAGCCCTCACCCACAGTGGGGCCCGTTTCAACTTACCAAACAACATATCAAACGACCCCCCTACCACCATTGCTAATTTTACTTTGCTACTAGTAAGTAGTTCCTCGTGTTCAATAACCCACTGTTCTTGCCAGGGTGCACCAAAAGCCACAAACACCAATTCTGGTTGTTCTTTACTAATTAGTTTTACCAAATGGTCTTCTTCTAGTTTTGTTGGTTTAGTAATATCGTCATAGCCTGGATCCCACAATAGAGAAAGTTGGGTTTTTTTGGCTAAACCAGATACAAAAATATTGTGCAATTTCCCGGTATAAGCTTTACCACCGACCAACAAAACTTTCCAATTGTGGTCACTGGCTAATTTCAGTAGGCGTTGAACTAAATCAACCCCAGCAATTCTCTCTTTGATACTGTTAGTTTTCAGTAGTTTGCCAGCCAACTGACTAAAAGCCACCACCCCTATCCCATCTGGGATTAAGATATCTCCTTGGCTTAAAATCCTAGAGAATTCTTTACTTTCTCTGGAGAGAACAAATTGCTCTGGATTGGGAGTAAAAACCTTAAGTACCTTTTTAGTCCTTATAACTTTTTCACTAACCACTTTTAGCAATAAATCTATACTATTGCTAAAAAGAGGTTTTCCCAGAAAAAGGACTGTTTCATAAGTCTTTTTTTGATTTTCTTGGCTCATTTTAAACTTTTGGAAACTGAAAAGAGTACGAAAAAACTCAGCTTCAACTACCTATTGTACCAACAATCTATGGTTTGCCAAACAACTAAGTCATGAAAAAAATCATACTTTATCATATTTCGTGTTTTTTACGGATCACTCACAACAACCTACCTAGTCACCCAAAACTTTAACTAACGAATAAAAAACGAAACTGGTTTTTTATAAAAAATTAATTTTCTCTTTTTTTGCTATTTAGAGTAACTTTATTCTTGAATTAAATATATATTTTTTTATATTTTATTAAAAAATAAAATAAAAATAACTCTTTTTTAAAAGACCCGAATATTTTTTTAGTTTTTAGCACCGTTCTACTAAATAAAGTAACAAAACAACTCGGTTTACTTGCTTTGATAGCCTTATCTGCCACAACTAGGTATAATGAGCAATATGGTTGAAAAGTTATCTCTGGAAACCCTGACAAAGAAACATCCTCGCTTTGTTTATCAAAGTTATGCTTGGTCATTTCATGAAGACCAACTTGAACTAAGCTTTCAATTTCAACTAGAACCAGAGATTATTTTTCAACCAAAAATAGTTATCTCTAATCTGGACCAAACTAGATTTAGTAATATTCCTAAAAATACCCTGGATAACTGGATTTTTAACCTGGGTATGATCGAGCTATTCAGTTATTGGAAAGCCACAGCTGCTCCAGAGATTGTCGTTGAGGCTGGCTACTTGAATACTGAACAACTAGCCTGGTGGCACCAATTAATCATTGATGGCATGGGTGAATATTTTTATACCAACCAAATAAACTTTACCTCTAAAAACTTCTTAAAAATCACTTCTCACTCAAACCAACAAACCCAAGAAAACAGTCAAGCTGGCTTGTCTTTAAATTCAAATGAAAAATACTTAGTGCCAGTAGGGGGTGGTAAAGACTCAGCTTTAGTAATCGAATTGCTTGAAAAAAATAACTTGCCTTATGACATTTTACTCAGCTACCCTCAGTCTCCAGCTGCTCTGGCAATTTCTGAAACAAGCAACCAAAAAATCGTTGAGATTAAAAGAACTATTGATCCAAAGTTGCTTGAACTTAATAAACTGGGCTATTTGAACGGCCACACTCCTTTTAGTGCTCGGCTAGCTTTTGAAAGCAGTCTAGTGGCACTAATTAATGGCCACCAAACTGTGTTACTAGCTAATGAGTTTTCTGCCAATGAAGGCAATGTGCCCTATCTAGGTACTGTGGTTAACCATCAGTACTCCAAATCTTTTGATTTTGAAAATAAATTTAGAGCTTATGTCAAAAAATATCTCAGTCCAGCTCCTGAATACTTATCACTACTCAGACCACTGACAGAGCTCCAAATTGCGGCCCTTTTTGCTCAAAACCACCACTTTCACTCTGTTTTTAGAAGTTGTAACCGCGGCCAGCAACAAAATAAATGGTGTGGTGAGTGCCCCAAATGTTTATTTGTTTTCTCAATTCTCTACCCCTTTATTGACGAACAAAAATTAACTAGTGAAATTTTTACTGAAAACTTATTTACCAAACCAATCATGAAACAAACCGCTCAAGAATTGATGGGCTTAGATGCTACTAAACCTTTTGAGTGTGTTGGCACTCATGAAGAAACTCAAACCGCCTTCTTGTTGAGTGTTAAAAAATGGCGTCAACACCACCCAGAAGAGCCTCTGCCAGTAGTGCTAGAGTTTGTTAACCAAGAAATTTTAAAACAAGTCCCTGACTTAGAAAAAACTGCTAGTTGGTTGCTCTGTTTCTGGAATAAGGACCATAATCTCGATGAAAAACTAGCCACAATCGTTCAACAAGCAGCTCAAACTATTTGTAGTAACAAAGAACAATATCTTTGAAAAGGTTAGATGTTAGATAAACAACAACTCTTGGAAAACTTGGCTAAAAAATCTATTTTGATTCTGGGTATGGGTCGTGAGGGTTGGTCAACCTATGAGTTTTTACGTCAACATTTACCGAATAAAAAACTGGCTTTAGCTGATCGCCAGGAATTTGCCAAACTAGACCAGACTAAAAAAGATCTATTAGAGATAGATCATAATTTAGAGTTATTTTTTGGTGAAAACCACCTAGAAAAAATTGCTGACTACAAACTGATCTTCAAATCACCTGGCATACCTCAAACTATTCCCGCCATTGCTGACGCCAAAGCTAATGGCTCAATTTTGACCTCTAATACTCAACTCTTTTTTGAGCTTTGTCCAGGAATAATCATTGGTATTACTGGTACTAAAGGTAAAAGCACCACTTCTGCCATGGTTCATCATGTGTTGAAAAGTAACGGCCTAGATAGTCATTTAGTTGGCAATATCGGCCAGCCTTCTTTAGCAGTACTAGAAAAAATCAATGGTGATAGTTTAGTGGTCTGTGAACTATCGAGCCACCAACTAGAAACCATGACCATTAGCCCACATATCGCCGTAGTCCAAGATGTCACTAGTGAACATCTCGACTACTACCAAACAACGGCTGATTACCAACAAGCAAAAACTGCCATTTGCAGATTTCAAAAAGAGACAGATTTTATTGTGTTTAATCCAGCCATGGCTGGTGCCACCAAGATCGCTCAACTGAGTGCTGGTCAACACCTTAGATTTTCACTCACTGAGGGGCCTGATGCAGTTGTTTTCGTCAGAAATAATCAAATCTTACGCAAGGACAACCAACAACATGTTGAGCTAGTTTTAGAGACTGCTCAACTACCACTTCGGGGCGAACATAATTTGCTGAATGTCATGCCAGCTGTAGTGGTAGGAACTTTGTTTAATCTCTCCGCAGAACAACTGGGTAGTGCATTACAAACTTTCAAAGGTTTACCTCACCGTTTAGAGCTAGTTCATGAACGCAAAGGCATTAAATACTATGATGACTCACTCTCTACCCTGCCAGATGCGGCAATTAAAGCCATTGATAGTTTTAGTGAACCAATCGTGTTGCTAGCTGGTGGTTATGAACGCTACCAAGATTTTGCAGAACTAGCTCAAAAAATTGTTGAGAAAAAGGTCGTGGGAGTGGTGTTGTTTAGACCCACTGGTGAAAGACTAGCAACTGAAATTGAAAAACTAAAAACTGGTGAACTACCAACCATTACTTTTGCTGAAAACATGACCGAAGCTGTCGGTAAAGCTCAAAGTATCATGGCAAACTATTTTGCAAAAACTAATACCAATGAAGGTGTAATTTTGCTTAGCCCAGCCAGTGCTAGCTTTGGGATGTTCAAAGATTATGCTGACCGAGGTGAGCAGTTTAAAGTAGCGGCAAAAAGTATTTAAGACTCTGTTACTTCAGCTTTTTCTTTGACTGGTTGCCAGTTTTCCTCTTTTTTTAGACTACGTAAAATCTCAATAAATACTTCACGACCATTTTTATTAGTAGCTTCGGCAATTAAATTAACAATTTGAGCTGAAGCCTCAGCTTCTTCATGAGTAAGCTCACGATCTGTTAGCATCATTTGTGAGGCCTCAATTAATTCTGCTGCAGTAATATCTCCTTCTTTAGGTTCACTGTTTACTTTTTCAAAAGCCTGAATAGGTAAACCAGCCTCAGTAGGGTTAAGTTTAATGTAGTCTAATGCCGCAAGGATTGGGTGTTTTTCCATAGAATCTTTCTAAAGATAGCTCCGTTTATTATTTTATTTTAATTCAAATAGTTCTCTTAAAATTTTTACCAGTTTTATCAGGTTTTACTTCACGTTCTAAATAGTTTCTTGACTAGGCATGGGTAGTTTCTCAGCTAGTTGTTGAAATCCTCTAGCTTTAGCAACTAATAAACCCAACAACTCTGTAAGTGGAATGTTTTTAACCAAAGCTAACCTGTTAATTCTTTCAACAATAGGCTCAACAAAAATTTCTTCGTCGGCTTGAATGTTAACATGAGGCAATAAATCAGCCTTAGAAATCTTGCCAATTGGTTCATTTTTGGATATTTGCTCTGGGTACTGTTGGAATTCATCAACCGCTCTATTTAAATCAGTAAGATTTGGGTTATTTGTCTTTTCTGTCATTTTTCACTTTCTGGTTTTTCTAACTAGATGCTACTAACTTAGCTTCTCAAAACCATAAACAGTTGTAAAGAGAGAGTTAGCTTATGAAGTTTCACCCCGATAGCCTAGACTGCGCCTAAAATCAGCTAAATGATCAAGAATTGTCCCCATCCCTTTAATCACAGCTAACTCTGGCTCATCAACGACTGAGACTGGAATGCCTAATTTTTTGACTAAATAAGTATCTAGGCCAGTTAGTTGTGCAGCTCCTCCAGATAGTAATAAACCTTTATCAACCACATCAACTGTCAATTCAGCTGGTACTTTACTCAAGAGTTTTTTCACTAGTTTAACTAGTTTTTGAGCTCGATCTTCGACTAACGGTAACAACTGTTTGGCACTAATTTGCAGTTCTTTGGGAGCAGTAGTTTTTTCATCTTTGCCAGTTACTAAGACAGTCCCAGGATGAATTTCCTCCACTGTGGCCAAATTATGGATGAGTTTTTTAGCTGTATCCCGACTAACCAGAATCTGTTTATCTTGTTGTAAAAATGTTTGCAAAGCTTGCTCAAAATCGTCACCGGCTTCATAAGACTTTTCAAAATCAACCAGAGTTCCCAAGGAAATCACCCCTACTTCATTGATCCCTAAGCCAAGCTGAAAAATAAAGCCGCCAGAAGAGTCTGCAACTGGCATGCCAGCGCCAATCGCCGCAGCCAGTGGTTGAGCTACGGTTAGCACTTCTTTGGCACCTAAATCGTAACCAAGTTTAATGGTTTCTTCTTCGACTGCTTTACTTAAACTAGCAGGAATACTAAACAAAATCGTTGGACTAAAAAAACTTTTTTTTAGCACATTTCTTAAAACTACCTTGAGAAAAGCTAAAGCCACTTTTTGATCCCAGATTTGACCTTTTTGAAACGGTCTAAGCAGTGAAACATTAGCTGCCACTCGGCCACGCATTTCGTAGGCATCTTGGCCACTAGCTAGAATTTTTTTGTTGCGTGAATCAATTGCTAAATAGCTGGGATATTCACCTACCAAACCCACACCCTTTTCCCAAACTCTCACTTTGTCAGACCCTAAATCGACCGCTAAGGTGGTGCTTAATTTATCCAGATAATGTAGCATAACTACTGTTATAATAGCGTCTATTGCCAATAAGAACAATCAAAGCATATGCCACCGTCAATTGCCCCTAAAAAACTCTTCAACAATGTCAACCTAGGGGTCATCTATACATTGGTCTCGGCTGTGATTATTTTACTTGGAACCACTATTGCCATTCAGTATGCCAAAGGTGGCTTTCGCTTTACTAACCAAGGCTTTTCACCAGAAACTGGCTTACTTAACGCCAACTCTTTTCCTACTGGAGCTGAAGTCTATGTTGATGGAGAACTAGTTACTGCTACCGATAATACTTTGTACCTAAAACCTGGTGAATATGCTGTCGAAATTCGTAAAGAAGGTTTTTCACCTTGGAGAAAACAACTTCAAATTCAAGAAGAACTAGTCACTCAAACTAATGCCCAACTTTTTCCAGTTGCTCCTAGTTTTGCGCCTTTGACTTTAACTGGCGTGACTAACTTGACCACCTCACCAGATGGACAAAAAGTTGTCCTTTATACCAGAACTGCTCAAACAGCAGAAAAAAATGGCCTGTATTTATTAGAATTAACCAATAACTTTATCCCACTTCAAAAAACTCCCAGACAAATTGCCATTGATGTGCCAAATATCGACCTGCTCAGTGCTGAGTTTATTTGGTCACCAGATAGTGCTGAGTTAATGATTTTGACTAAACAAAAAGACATCCTGATCGAAGTTGATACTAAAACCAACCTTGAATCAGCTCAAGATATTTCCTGGAAAAAGAAACAAATTCTCTCTCAATGGGAATCAGAAATTTATCAACGGGAACGAGAATTTTTGAAGAAATTCCCTCCAGAAATCTTGGAAATTGCGACTACTTCAGCCAAAAATGTTTATTTGTCACCAGATAAAAAACGCATGCTTTATACAGCTACAGCAGAAATTAGTTTACCAACCGACATTGTACCTCCAGTCCCAGCCACGAATACTCAACCAGAAACCAGACAACTTATTCCTGGAGGAATTTATGTTTATGACCGTGAAGAAGACCGTAATTTCCAAATTGGCAATGAAAGTGGCACTCCAACTGCTGTCTCTAAAGCCTTGTTATCCACCGACTTGTTTGGTGAAGCTAGATCTCTAGAAACCTCGCCCAGTGCCTTTACCCAACTACAAGCAACTAACTCAGCCGAAACAGCCAAGCTTTTCCAAGCTTACCACACCTCATTGTCGATCAACACTTTGCAGTGGTTTCCAGATTCAAAACATCTTTTATTTGCCAAAGACCAACAAGTTCACATCATGGAATATGATGGCACAAACAACACCATTATCTACAGCGGACCTTTCCAAGAAGATTTTGTTTATCCTTGGCCAGATGGTAGTAAAATCTTAATTTTAACTTCGTTCAGTCCTGAAACTCCAATGAATCTTTACGCAGTAGAACTAAAGTAAATCAGTAAAACCAATCACCTCGGGGAGTAGTTCATCGGTAGAATGCTCGATTCGGGTTCGAGCGGCAGAGGGTTCAATTCCCTCCTCCCCGACAATTAATCAGACTTTTGTTCAGCTTTAATTAAAGCCAAAAACTCAGCCAGTTGTTTAAATATTCCCACTTTACGAGCAGCTCTAATTCGACCTTTTACAGCCAAAAAATCTTGGTAAATTTTTCTGTAATCAACTACCCACTCACTGGTACTTTTTTC
The DNA here is from genome assembly GCA_964412775.1 of uncultured Pseudomonadales bacterium. Lineage (GTDB taxonomy): Bacteria > Patescibacteriota > Microgenomatia > UBA1400 > PJMF01 > CG2-30-36-39. The sequence continues at coordinate 9,040 of CAYPPX010000006.1, forward strand.
TAACATTAAAAGTGGATAAGTAAGTTCGGCCATTTTTAATAGTTTCAAAAAGTCATGACCAGAGTTAATACTAACATCCCACTTTAACCAACGAAAAAGCTCTGATAATAAAGAAAAGTCACTTTCGTTAAGTAAAATTGGTCCTACTCGATTTAAAAAGTCAGCATTTCGGTAAATTAGCTCCGAATTTAAAGTATTGAGCATCATCACTGGCTCACGATCATAAGTATCACCATAGTGCTTTTTTAAATAAGCTTTAATTTCTTTATCTTTAATTAAGCTAGACCAAATAGCAAAGTTTCCCAATTCTTGATCTGTTGCTAATAAATCTTCAGTCAATTTAATCAATTTTGGTAACACAGGCAATAAGTGATGAGGGATATAACCACTTTCAGCCTCAATAGTCTCAGTCGCTTTCACCAAGCCAGTTAAAAATTCTTTATTTAAAGCACTCATATTTTTTTATCTGTTAAGATACTAACAATCTAAAAACTTATTTTATACCATGTCAACACTTCCTCATCGCCAAATTATTCGCAATTTTAGCAAACCAACCGCTCCAAAAACGACTTTTCAAACCCCACTCCAACGACTAACCACCCAACATCAACAAGACCTGCAAAATCACTCCAAACAAACAGCTAAGCAACTCAACTATTTGACTGAAAAAAAACACCAACTAGACAGAGCAATACCAGGAACTAAACAACCAGTCCAAACTCACCTCAAAAGAGCCAGCCAATTTTATGGCCAGCAAGCAGCTAGCTTGAGAGCCAAAATTAATGGTGACAGTAAAAAATAAAACTTGAGAATTAACCAAAAACCCCGCTTCACAGCGGGGCTTTTTAACAGCATTTATTTCTAAAAGTGGTATTCAACTAACCTTAGTTGCCAGCAATCACTACCACTTCAGCATCAGATGGTGCCTCACCAACTGGTAGTTCTTGAGTAAGTTGTACTCCTAAATTAGCCGCAAAAATTCTAGCTTGCTCTAATCTTGCTTCATCAGTAGTCAAAGCAACTATCACTGGACCTTGATAGTCCTGACTGGCAGCTGCACCAACGGTAGTAACTTCTACCACAGCACCCAACTGTTGAGCTAATAAATCCACTCTTTCTTGACTGGCACCACCATTTCTAATCTCAACCTTAAGTCTGTTTTCAGTGTCCAATCTAGTAGCATTATTACCTTGAACAGAAATCGTACCGACATTTACGATAATATCCTTATCTGGTGAATAGATGATACTTTTACCAGATTTAACATAAAGAATAACCTTGTCACCATCACTAGCCTTACGGAAAAATGGCTGATATTGAGCCAAAACTTGAGCATCGGTTACCGTAGCAATCGTTGGTTCTTCATCATCTGGCAAAATCATTAATTTACTAACCTTAGCCAAAATTTCTTCCCTCTCTTTGGCAACGGCTTCTTGTTGAACTTCTGGATTTGACAAATCAGCCACCGCTTTTTGAGCTTGTTGGTACTTAAAAAATGACCAGCCAGCAAAACCCATCAAGCCCAACACAACTACAATCCTCAGGATTGTTTTTAGACCTACTTTCTTATTGTTGGTAGTGGTTTCTTCCATCTTGTCCTTTAGTAGAAACTAGTTGCTACTCATTTCAGTATAAGGAATTTCACTTTAGAAACAAGAGGAAATAGACAACAAGTCTTGGTACAATAGCGATCTGAACAAAAAATACGCCTTCATAGTTCAACGGATAGAACGGAGGTTTCCTAAACCTTAAATCCAAGTTCGATTCTTGGTGAGGGCACAAAAATAAAAAACCAGCTGTAGAGAGAAATCTTTATTGTTTTTGTAATACAAAAAGTCTTTTATGAGATTTGTAAAACCACTCTATCCATCTCACTGGTTTTGAACCAGAGTCTTCTAACACCTTGAGCTGAGCTAAAGCAATTAAATTTGCTATTTCTGATCTTGAAAAGTAATTGATATTTTCAACAAAAGCCGCCGCAAATTTAGCGCCACTAATGGTTTCATTTGAAACTTGGTCATTAATTTTTAAAAAATACTCTTGTCCAGGGAATCGAGGAAACTCCTCTTTAATAAAAAGCAAACCACCGCTTTTTAAAACTCTAACTGTTTCCATAAAAGAAATAAATTTATTTTTGAAATGGTGAAAAGCAAAATGCACGGTAATGAAATCAAAAGACTCATCTGAAAAAGGCAAAAACTCGGCTTCGGCCTGAACAAATGGTTCAGACTGTTGATTGCCATTTTGAATAAAGGCTTCACTAGAAAAATAACTAATATTGGGGTTTAATTCCTTAGTAACTGCAGCAAATTCGCCATCACCAGCACCAATATCTAACCCTCTCAATCTCCTATCTGTTGGCAAATATTCAGTCAAATATCTTTGTGCAAGTTTTTTCTTATTTGCTCTTAAAACAGGCTTAACTTTCTCCGTTGAAGCATAGGGGCCGGTTTTATTTATAGTTCTAATTATTTCTGCTGTAATTCTTTGACCAAGTTTTTCAGACATGATCAAAGTATTATAATACGGATCAAAAAATATTACAAAAAAAGCCGGCTGATTCGCCGGCTTTCCAGTTTTAAACTAAAATTGCCTACTTCAACTCATAATCGGCATAAATTACTCCATCCAAAGCCCCGTGATACTCAATTAGTTCCTCATCAGTAAAAACAATCCCAATTTCTCTTTTGGCATCAGCTTCACTAGAAGAAGCATGAATTAAGTTGTACTGCTGACTCATACCAAAATCACCTCTAATGGAACCTGCTTCAGCTTCTCTACCCAGGGTAGTACCGACTAGTTTGCGCACAACAGGGATAACATCAATACCTTCCCAAACCATTGCTACAATTGGCAAAGAACCCATAAAACTTTTTAGATCGCCAAAAAAAGACTTGTCTTTATGCTCAACATACCAGGCTGACAACATTTCGTCAGTCATATTTAACATCTTTAGACCAACTAACTTTAAGCCTTTTCTCTCAAAACGATTAATGATTTCGCCAATTAGGCCTCGTTGTAAACCATCTGGTTTGACCAAAACAGCCGTTCTTGAAATTGCCATAAAATGCCTTTCTAAATAGTTGCTACTAACTTGACCCGTATCCTAACATTCTCTGGCTGGATTATAAATGAGAAAAACATTCTTTTTTTATTATCAAAATATTTTTTAATATAAATTAATATATATAAACAACTCATTTTTAATACTTTTTTAGCCAGTATATCTGGACTAGTAAAACCTACAAAGAAAATAAAACTATCTTTAATACTCTAAATATAAAATAATATATCAACAATGATGCCTTAAGATGCTTTTAAACTGATTAAAAACAGTTGAAGTAGCTTTGAGCCCAACAATTAACAATATAAGAATATTTTTAAATGAAAATTAATATATAAATAGTGATCAAAATTTAAAAAAGACAAATTAAGGAAACAAGATAAATCAAAAAAACAAAAAGTCAGTTAGACTTACTAAATACTGTGATAAAACCCCCATTGGGGTTTAGGGTGGGAAGAATTTTACAAAAAACCAAGTTTTTAAGACAGTTTAGGATCTAAAAATCTTTAATTAGCTCATTAAACTTAGCTTGATCTTTGTAAGGACCAATCAAAGCCAACCGCATCTCATTTTTCTTGATTAGTTGGGTGACGATTTTTTGCACATCCTCGATAGTAACAGCCTGGATTTTCTTGGTCACTTCTTCCAAAGTTTCTAACTTGCCAGTTAAAACTTCCTTTAAACCATAAAACTGCGCTACTGCACTGCTGTCTTCTAGACTAAGGATCGTACTACCGATCATACTCTCTTTGGCTCTTGAAAGCTCTTCTGCCGTCACTGGTTTTTCACCATTGGCCAACTTATGAAATTCCTGAGCAGCTACCGAAATGGCCTCTTCTACTCGCTTAGGATCAACCCCAGCAGCAGCACCAAAGATACCAGTATCATGAAACTGGTCAACAGCAGAATGAACATAATAACTAAGGCCTCTTTTTTCGCGAATTTCTGTAAATAGTCTAGAACTCATGTTGGCGCCCAAAACAGTCGAGGCCACTGCCAAAGCATAGCGTTGGGGATCATTACGCTTGAGACTTTGCCAACCAATAATAAAATGAGCTTGTTGGGTGGCCTTATGTTCTAGCCACAACCTATCGCCAGCCAAGTTGCCAGCAAAAAACTGAGACTTAATATCCACTTGAGCGGCTCGTTGAGTTGTTTCCTTAGCAAATAAACTTTCGATTTTCTGGTGGAGTTTTTCATCTAAGACACTAGTTGCTTTACCAGCTAAAACTAATAACATGTTTGGCAATCCATACCACTGGCTAAGAAAAACTTCAAAATCGGCCTTAGTAATTTGCGAGACTGTTTCTTTCGTACCCAAGATATCATGACCCAATCCAGTCCCTTTAAAGACCATGCGATTAAATAAATTATCGACATGTCTAGCTGGGGTATCCTCATACATGTTCATTTCTTCAATAATCACTCCTTTTTCTCGTTCAATGTCAGCTTCATTCAACTTGGGTTGTAATAACATGTCTGACAACACATCCAAAGAAGTCTCGACGTGTTTCGCCGCAGTTTTGACATAGTAACCAGTGTATTCATTACTAGTAAAAGCATTAAATTCAGCACCCAAAGCATCAATTGTGGCCGCTAATTTCTGAGCAGTCTGGTAGTTTTTAGTCCCCTTAAAAACAATATGTTCAAAGAAGTGAGCTATACCAAATTGCTGATCAGTCTCATAACGAGAACCAGTATTGGTTAAAACCATTGCTGTGATTGATTCAACACCAGCCATTGGTAGCAGTAGTACTGGCAAACCATTTTTTAAAGTAAGTTTTTGTGAGGTCATAGAGTTGCATTTTAGCATAGTTTTCAAGCTGTTTTAGGAGCCTTTTTTCAGAGAAAAACTAGCTTTTTAGAGCTAATTTTGATCATAAAATTCAGCCGAAACTAAGGCGAAATAAATTGAATACTTTTTTTACCCTATGTATTTTTGTATATTTTATTTTTTAAAGTATTTATATGGCGTAATTTTTTACTCATTTAAACAATTTTCTAAAAAAATCAAAGTAACGATCTCCCAATCCTCAGTTTATTACTGTTTTGTGGCTTTATTCGTGTTTATTACGGATTTGTAATGACAAATAAACAGTTAAAAAATGCTATTTATAAAACTAGCAATAAATCATTAAAAATAACTTTCAGCCTTTGATCAAAAGTCGTAAAAAAATACAGCTAGTTTTGAACAATTTTATTCTTGATATAGTAACAGTTCTATATCAGTTTCATGGTCGCTGATTAAAATCAGCAAAAATAATTTGTTCTTCATCAATCGCCAAAGTAATATCACCTTTTTCATCAGTTCTCAAAATTTGACTACCAAAACTATTAAGTTTAGTGATGATTTCTTCAGCTGGATGACCATAGCTATTTTTACCAACACTAATGACAGCCAGTTTTGGCATGATTTGCTGTAAAAATTCATCACTAGAACTGGTTTTAGAACCATGGTGGCCAACTTTCAAGACATCAACTTGAGGTAAATAGTTATTTTTAAGTAAAAGTCGCTCCCATTCTCCCTCACCATCACCAGTAAAAAGCCAGCTAGTTTGGTCAGTTTCTAGCAACAAACCCAATGAGCGATCATTTTCTGTGAGATTTTCTACAGCTGAAAGACTGTTTACCTCGAGAAAGGTAATCTTGGCTCCAGAGGGCAAAACGATTGATTGGCCCAAAACAGGCTGTTTGACCAATAAGCCAACTGCTTTAGCCTTATCAAGTACTTCCAAAAACCCCTTGACTGTCTGAGTATTTTTATTAGGATGGAAAAGATAAAGTTCTTTAAACCTGTAAATACCCATAATTTCTCCGAAATAACCCATGTGGTCATCATCAAAATGAGAGACAACTCCCACCTCAATCACCTGATCCCAAAAAGGTAAAACATGACCCAAACATCCTAGCAATCGATCATCTCGTCCGCTATCTATTAGTAATTGAAAAAAACCTTGCTGGATCAAGATAGAATCGCCATTACCAACATCACAATAGGTTATTTTAATTGATCTATCAGGCCATTTTTTATAAATAAAAAATAATAAAAATATAAAAATTAAAAAAACTAAAATTAGACGATTGTTAGACAGTTTCATGAAGAAAGACTACTTTCTTGTTGGTTTTTATTCGTAAAAAGCTAGTAATTAAACAAAAACTCAGCGACCAAACTAATAAATAAAAGGTTTTTTCCTCTGGTTTAAGTGAAAAAAGCAGATAATAACCAGCTTTAACTTGGCTAACCATTTCAATAAATAATAGAATTATTTCCCTATATACCAATGAATATGGCCACAATAATCCACTAAAAACTGTTCCTTTAGTCAGGAACAGTAATAAAAAGTAACTAAACCCCACTTGAGTAAACCAGGCTACTGGAAAAAGAAAAAAAGTATTAGTTACAAAACTTAGCCAATTAAACTCACCGAAAAAATAGATTACCAGAGGTAAAATCAACAGTTGTGCAGAAAAAGTACTGTAAAATTCTTTACTAAAAAACTCAGTAATTCCCAATTTACTCGAGTTAAATAGCAATAGAAAGCTTCGGTTAAAAAGCAACAAGCCCAAAGTAGCCAAAAAAGAAAACCAAAAAGACAAACTCTTTAATAACGCAGGCTTAAGTAACAGTAAAATTGCTCCAGAGTAAAAAACGATTCTTCTTGAGGAAATTTTTAGGCCAAAATTAAGCACCAGCAAATAGAAACTAACCATCAAACCAGCTCTCAGTAAAGGAGGTTCTCCACCTATAAACCAGATGTATAACCAAAAAACGACCATAGTCAAATAATTCTTGGTTATTCTTGAAGTAAAAAACAGCAATGGCTTGACCACACCAACCAACAAAGCAACATTAAAACCAGAGGCCACCAAGATATGGACCATCCCGGCTTGTTGAAAGGTAGCATAGTAACTATTAAGTTGGTCTTTTTCACCAAAAACCAGGCCTTTTACCAATGAAAGTGTATCTTTATTTTGGCTTATTTTCGTAATTAAAAACACTTCAGCCTGGTTTTCCTCAAGAAATACTCTTAATCGAAGAAACCGATACTTTGACAAAACTGACACACGATTTATCGATAAAAAGAATATATATATCAGTCTTTTTGCTTGTTTAAAGTAAGTAGCAAAATTAATGCTTTGATTGCTAAAAACAAGCCAAAATTCATCTCCTACTTGAGTATTTAGGGGGTTAAAAAATCGTTTTAGTTGACTATAACAAAGAACATCAGTATTTCCGCCGAACTGTTTATCCTGCCCACTTTTTGACCAAAGCTGATTTTTTATTCGGTTTTTATCTGTGAGTTGCTTTGAGAGGTTTATTTTTATTGCAAAAAAGCATGTTGTTATTAATATAAAAAAGATAACCAAAATATAAAAAAGATAGGCAGTTTTTTTATTCTTAATAGCTCTTGTTTTGGGTTTATTTTGATATATTTGTAACATAAATTTAAAAAGGATTAAAAAATAACCTTTAAAAAGTATTTATTTGTGCATAACTACAGCGAGATTAACTCCTTTATTTCACTAAAAACTCCTTCAGAAACAACTTCTTTCGTCACTAACTCAGTGAGTTGCGCATAAGGCCGATTTTCAATAATGGCAGTCGCTCTAGCCTCACCAATTCCTTTAAGCTTCATTAGTTCATTACTCTGTGCACTATTAATTGAAACAAGGGCAGCCATGCTACTAGAACCAGTTTGAGTTTCTTTAACCAGGTTTTCTTCCCAAGTAAATGGAATATAAATTTTTTGACCGTCAGTCAGTCGTTCTGCCAAATTCAGAGTTTTGGCAATAAACTCTCTACTGGCCTCAGTGGTGATTCCCCCAGCTTGCTCAATAGCCTGGCCGACCCGGCTATCACGCTCAAACTGCCACACACCAGGCTCAGTGACTGCCCCCATCACTTCGACTGTGAGTTTGGGTTGCTGAGCAATTAACTCAGTGGTTTTATTATCCAAAATTTCTAGAGAACAACTAGGCACACTCGCTCGTTCAACAATTAACACATAACAACCATAAATAATAAAAAATAGGCCAACTAAACCAGCCATTAGCTCTAGTAAGGAAAAAAAACTAAACCAACTTAACTGCCAACGCATATGGTTGCAGTTTATGGTTAAAAACTGACAAAAAACTTAACTCTTAGTTAAACCACCACTAAACTGATAATTTTGCCAGGAATAAAGATCTCTTTGACAATCTTGCCAGTCAGCCATCGCTTAACCTCAGAATTGTCTTTAGCCAGCTGTACCACCGCTACTTGATCATTGGCTAGGTCAGCAGCCACGGTCAATTGAGCTCTGACTTTACCATTGACTTGAACAGCAAAAGTGACTTGCTCTGCCTTGGCTAATTCCTCAACAAATTTTGGCCAAATTTGGACATGAACACCCTGGTATTTAGTTGAGTTATCTTTTTCCCCTTCACAAATAGTCAAGAGTTCCTCGGCAATAAATGGAGCAAACGGAGCCAACATCAAGATAAAAGTTTTAACATCAGTAAGAGCTAAGGCCTGTTGACCTTGTTTGTTCTCTACTTCCCAGAGATTGGCCAACTCCATCATCATGGCAATTGCCGTATTAAATTTTAGGTTTGGCACATCTTGAGTAACCTTGCGTAAAGTCTGATGAAGCTTCCTCTCAACGAGCTTATTTGATTCCGAGACCTGTTTAGCTTTGGCATTAACCACTAAACTATAAACTTTCCTCAAAAACCTAGATACACCAGCAACCGCTCGAGGATCCCAAGGCTTATCTGCCTCTAATGGACCCATAAACATTTCATACACCCGGAGGGTATCGGCGCCATACTCGGCTACAATCTCATCAGGGTTGATGACATTGCCTTTACTTTTACTCATTTTTTTACCATCAGGACCCAAGATCATCCCTTGATGTCGCATCTTGGAAAATGGTTCATCTATCTTGAGATAACCTTCATCCCTCAAAAACTTGGTAAAGAAACGAGAATAAAGCAAGTGCAAGACAATATGCTCTGGTCCAATCAGGTAAAGATCAACCGGTAGACAATTAGCCAGCTTGGTTTCTTCGGCAAACTTAGCTTTATTTCTGGAATCACAATACCTCAAGAAATACCAACTAGAATCAACAAAAGTATCCATGGTGTCAAACTCTGGTCGCCAACCCTTACCATATAGTTTTTCTGTTCTCTCAATAAACTCTTTGGATGATTTAAGTGGTGACTCACCAGTTGGTTTAAAGTCAACGTCGGTTGGTAACTGCCAAGGCAAATGTTCTTCTTTAACTGGATGTGGTTTGCCCTCTGGATCATAGACCACCGGAATTGGCGCTCCCCAGTAGCGTTGACGAGAGATTAACCAATCCCGAAGCTTGTAAGTGGTTTGCCAGTTTGCAAAACCCTCATTAATCATCCACTCGGCCATCGCTGTTTTGCCAGCTCCCCAAGCATCTTGACCATCAAACTGTTCGGAATTAACTAATACACCAGGGGCCTCAACTGCTTTTTGGCCAGCTTTAACTTGCTCATTCAACTCTTTATCGGCATAAGCTACGACTTGTTTGATAGGTAACTCATATTTCTTGGCGAAAGCAAAATCACGCTCATCATGAGCTGGTACACCCATGACTACAGCTGTTCCCACTCCCATCAAGACATAATCGGCTATAAATAATGGCACTTCTTGACCATTTACCGGATTAATCACTGACAAACCAGTCAGAACACCAGTTTTATCTTTCTCACCAATTCTGCGTTCCTCTTCAGTCTTATGTTTGGCAGCTTGTAAATAAGCTTCAACGGCTGATTTATTGACTACGGGTACTTGAGATAATAAACCTTGTTCCTCAAATGCTTCCGGAGCAATCACCACAAAAGTAACTCCAAAAACTGTCTCCCAAAACTTGGTCCAAACAGTCATTTTCTGGCCAGTTTCCTTGAGTTTAAAATCAATGGCTAAACCCTTAGCTTTGCCAATCCAGTTGCGTTGCTGTTGTTTGGTTGGTTCTGGCCAATCAACTTGATCAAGACCAGCTAAAAGTTCATCTTTGTACTCAGTAATCTTGAAATACCACTGTTTAAGATCACGTTGCTCAACTTCTGAATCACAGCGTTCACATTGACCCTCAACTACTTGTTCATTAGCCAAGACAGTTTGACAAGATGGGCACCAATTAACCATCCCCATACCCTGGTAAGCCAAACCCTTGTTATAGAGTTGTAAAAAAATCCACTGGGTCCATTTGTAGTACTCTGGGTGGTTAGTGGCTGTTTCATTAGACCAGTCATAAGAAATCCCCAATCTCTTGATCTGTCTTCTAAAAGTATCAATCGCCATTTTGGTAGTTTTTGCCGGATGGACACCGGTTTTAATCGCATAGTTCTCTGCTGGTAAACCAAAGGCATCCCAACCAACCGGAAAATAAACATTCTTACCGTTCATTCTAGAAAAACGAGCCAAAATATCTAAAGCAGTCTTCGACTCGACATGGCCTACATGTAAACCAGAGCCAGAAGGATAAGCAAAAGCAAACAATAAATATTCCTTTACTTGATCGCTCAAACCTTGAGTATCCTGAAACAAATGCAAGGATTCCCACACTTGTTGCCATTTTTCTTCTGTGGTGGTGTGGTTATAAGCAGTTTTCGCCATAATCCTAGCTCCTTATATTCAAGGATACTTAATAACTTTTCGAGTATACCAGAGTTAATAAAAAAGTGATAACTCGAGTTAGTTGTCTTAGAAAAAAATTCAGCGTTAATAACATAAAAAAACATTGTGAATAACTTCTTTAAAAGCTGATCTTCGGATTATCTTTTGGTAATTTAAGAAGCTTGGGTGAAAAATTATTATGAAATTAGCTATTATTGCATTATTATTGCATTATTACCGTATAATCTGGTTAAACAATTATTGCAAATATTTTAAATGCATTATTTATATATCAAAATATACTTTATTGATTTTATTTTATATTAAAAAAATAAAACCCGAAGTAGTTTTTAAACAAAATGAAACTTTCACGAAAAAGACAAAAATAAAAGCCGTAAAGAATATTTAAAATATCAAAAGATATCAATAGTAAAAAGAGTTGTTAAAAACCTATAACTAAAGTCTGGTTAACCCATAGAACTCAAGTTCTGTAAAGAAAACACCAGATCTACTCCAGAGGAAACGTGGGGGTAATACTCATGAAGAATCCCAAAGTCATTTTTCAAAGTTGAGTGCAAACGATCAAAAACTGAACATATCTCAATTTTGGATTGGTCTGTCGATCTTTTTATGCTAGTTTCTTTTTCTAGCAAAGATGATATCTCATTGCTAATACTTGAGTAAGAGTTTGCCAAGTCACTCATCCCTAAAATCGAACCTATAATTTCTCTATCATCCCCAAAAGTCCAATTTCTAAAAGCAGCCACCATCACATGACCTTCATAAGAGTTCCTTAGCTCATAGGAAACCTTTTCTGTTAGGCTCCCTGGAAATAAAAATACACCCCTAGTTAAAGGTAAAGCATGTTCTGCCAAGAGAACTCGACGCAAAAACCTGAAGTTTTTATCATGTTTGGGAGCTTGAAGAAAAGTCACAGCTAGCCAATCACCTTTCCATTGCCTTCTTGAAGGCGAAAAAGCCGGAATTACCCTCTCCAATGACCTTTTGCCATGAGAAGTAATACTAACAGCCGAAATACCATTAATTCTTTCTAAGATTACTTTTTTCTTGGCTTGCAAAAACAGTAAAGTTGATTGCAAACCAGTTGGAGTTAAACTGGGCAAAAATACACTAAGTTCATTGATGTCTACCCAACGAGAAAAGTTATCTTTTGGATAAAGCCAAGTTAAAATTCTAGTAGAGTTATCTTTCATTATTCGGTTTTTTTATGGTTAAATTTTTAGTTGCACTTAATTCTTTAATATAAATACTAGTTAAACAAATCATTTTCAAAAGTTTTCCACAATTTCAATTTCCGAAACCTAATTAAGTTGCTTAAACCAAAACCAATAGTTAGTTTTTAAAAAACAGATAATTACAAATAAAGCCAACTATCAATCTTTTTAGTTATAAGCATGCTCGATTATTTAATGAACAAACCACGAACTTTTAGTTTTCTGTTCACATAATACACTGTTTCTAAAAAGATTAACAGTCAATAAATCTGTGGATAAACACTTCGCCTAACAACAACTTTTCTTTGATCAATATTTAAATTGACATATTTTGACGTTAATTGAATGCTATCTATCTACTTTACAAACAGTCTACTTGAGGAAAATAGCCTATTTTTTGTGTATAACTACAAAGTTTTTTCTCTCAATAAAAACTCTAAAAATACCATTGCAACTCACCCCCTAAATTACATAAACTTATCACCGATACGTATCTAACAGGTTACAAAAAAAAGCCTGGATTACACAAAAAAAAGCTCGTGAGAACACTGCCTGCAAAAAACCAGCCTCTCAGTCCCACAAAAAACGGTTTTTCCACAACTTCGTCGACCTCTGTTGTGGGTAGTAGTGATCAAAACACAGTTTCTCCTCAAGAAAACCTCGAGAAATATTTAACTGAACTCCAACACCAAGGCAGTGCCGAAGCAACTCTCAGAAACTATCGCAGTGATATCACCCAATTTCTCGAGTTTTGTAAGCTTAACCAAGTCACTCAATTAACTGATCTAGAAGCTGTTGAAAAGTTTGAGGAATTCCAGAGAAGAAAGCAACTTAAAGAAGCCTCAATCAGAAGAAAATCTGTCAGTGTTAATGCCTTTACCAACTGGCTTACAAAAAATGAAAAAAATGTTAAATCAACCCAGACTACGGTTGGTATTGCCAATCAGCCTTTCTCAACAACCCAAAAAAATCCGAATTTAACTCAAGAAAAAACCACCTACATTATCCCAATTGCAATCGAAAAAACTCTTGATCAATACCTAACAACCCTCAAATACAACACGATCTCCGATACTACCATCAGAAACTACCGTAGCGACATCAAGCAATTTGCTGCCTTTACTCAAGCACAAACAATTATCTCGTTGCTCACTCTAGACCAAATGAAGAGATTTGCTGGAGATCAAAAAGAAAAAAACCTCAAACCAACTTCAATCCAGAGGAAACTTGTCAGTATCACTCAATTTGCTCTCTGGGCACAACGTAGAAAACTTGTCTCTGGAGTTACCTCAGACTGGTCTTCCTTGGCCCTAGATACAATTTTTGACAAAAACGATGGGCCAATTATTGTCTCAGCTCCAACAGAGGATAAAAGCCTAGCTGTTGATGTCAGAAAGAGAAGAAAAAAAGAATCTTGGTTGGCTGCCCTAATCCTGCTACTACTCTTGTTCGGTAGTACTATTGGCCTATATCTGGTTCAAACTGTTCAAGACCTAAGACAACGTGCTTATGTTGATCCAAATCAAAACACCCAGATTACCCAGACCACTACTACAACCACTAAGACCAACACTGGTGCTGTCGATAAAAGAACCTTACCTTTCAGAGGTAAACTCTATAGCAGTGAAACTGGAGAATTAATTACTGGCAAGACTAGTGCCTCATTCCAGCTTTATGGAGATGCCGAGGCTAAAACTGAGCTTCTCTGGGAGTCTGGAGTTTGTGAAGTCTCAACCAATGCTCAAGGAGTTTTCGACATTCTACTAGGAGGAGTTGATGAGACCGCTAATGGTTGTGGAGATTACCTTAGTGACGAAGTTTACTTTGGTAACGCCAATCTATGGCTATCAACCATCATTAATGGTGAAGAATTAGCCTTATACCCCATCAAAACCGTTGAATACTCCAAAGACTCAGGTTTGTTAGCTGGTTACCCAATTGGTGATCCAGTCATTAAAGAATCCATCTTATTCATGAACGAGTATGGTGAGGTCCTCTTTGCCGATGAACCAGTCTTTAGTGCTCCAGAGGGAGACATTACTTTAGCTGGTCAAAACCTTTACTTTACCACTCAAGGTCTGGGCGGTGCTTTCTTTGACAGTTTAGTGGTAGCTCCATATGGCTATTTTGGTGGAACTAACAATCCAGCTTTAGTTTTGCAATCAGTAGCTGATACCACCGAACCATTAATGATCTGGGCTGATGCTAACAACCAAACCAAAGGTGTCATCGATGCTAATGGCAATATTGGGATTGGTACCGCCAACCCTCAAGGCTTACTTGGCATTGGTGATAATGGGGCTTACATCTCAAGTAGTGATGACAACTTACTCTTCTATGATGAAAATAGTGGAGTACTTTATAGTTTGAGCCAATTAGCCAAAGACGAAGTCGGAGTAAACTACTGGAATAACGTTAACAACAACATTAGCTATAGCACTGGCAATGTTAGTGTTGGAACAGCCTTATCAGAGCAAGCTTTAACGGTTAGTGGTAACTTACAACTTGGAGTCGCAGATGCTGATCGCTATATCTACTTTGATAACGGTACCACTAGCAATGCCGGTATCCGTTATAACAGTACTACCAACGCCGTTCAGTTTTCTCATGATGGAGCCACTTGGGCAAATATTGGTTCTGGCCTAGTTTCATCAGTTACTAATTCGAATGGTACTCTCACCATTACCCCAACTGCTGGCGATGTGGTAGCTTCTTTAAACCTTGGTAATGCTAATAACTGGACTGGCCAACAAAACTTTGCTGCTAATGTTGGAATTGGTACCACTTCTCCTGGATATAAACTCGATGTTCAAGGAACAGCTGGTGATATAGTAGCTAAATTTAATGGTCGAGTGATCGGTGCTAACGCCGTTAACAGTGATGAGTTTGTTACCTTGGGCCAAGTCTCAGGTTTAACTTTACCAACAGGCAACGCTGGTGAAACCCTTTACTACAATGGTTCTGATTGGGTCTCAACTGCCAACCTCTATAACGATGGCACCAATGTTGGCATTGGGACTTCAACCACTTATTCTGCTTTAACTTTAGCTGCCGATACTTTGGCTGCTGGTGGTATTAGCTTTGGTAGTGACACTAACCTTTACCGATCAGCTGCAAATACCCTCAAAACTGATGATAGCTTTATTCTCGGTACTGTCGGTACTGGTACCACTAACTCTGTTATTACCCGTGAAGCTGATGGAACACTCTCTGCCAGAGATATTGATGCTAGAGTTTGGGGATCTTCCTTAATGAGTGGTTCTGGTACTACCGGCTATGTCACCTACTGGGATACTGATAGTACTCTTGGATCTGAACAATATTTGTCTACAGTCAGAGGTGGTCTGGGTGGTGACATCACTGCCGCTGGTGCTGGTGAGCTCCTTTACTCCACTGGTACCTCAGCCTACGACTCCCTCGCCGCTGGCTCATCCTCTCAACTCTTGATCTCAGGTGGTGCTGGCGCTCCTTCCTGGTCTAATATCGCTTCTCTCTTAACTGCTGGTGATGATATCGATATCACTGGTACTACTAACGCTACTGTTACCCTAGAAGATGATGTTGATCTCACTGCCCTCAGAGCCTCCTCTGCCTCTGGCCTCTCCCTCTACGATGATGGTGGCACCCTAGGCTTATTCATCGAAGATACCTCAGGTAATGTCGGTGTCGGTACCTCCTCCCCAGAACAACAACTTACTGCTGATGGCAATATTCAGCTTGGTACCACCAATGGCACTCGCTACATTTACTTTGATAATGGAACTGCTAATAACTCTGGTTTCAGATATGACTCCTCAACTGGTAGACTTCAATTCTCAGATAACGGTAGTGTCTGGAACACCTTTGGTACTGGCGATGGTACGGTTACTTCTGTAACTAGTTCTGACAGCTCCCTGACTGTTTTCCCAACTGATGGTGATGTGGTAGCTACTTTAAACATGGCTCATGCTAACGACTGGACTGCTCAACAAACCTTTGGTGCTAATGTTGGTATCAATACCACTTCTACTTCTGCCGCTCTGACTTTTGGTGCCAACACTCTAGCCACTGGTGGTATCGACTTTGGTGGTGACACCAACCTCTACCGCTCTGCTGCTAATACCCTTAAGACCGATGATAGTTTTGTCTTAGGTACTGTCGGTACTGGTACCACTGACTCTGTTATTACCCGAGAAGTCGATGGTACTCTCTCTGCCCGTACTGCTGACTCTAGAATCTGGGGTTCTTCACTCGTTGATGGCTCTGGTACCTCCAACTATGTTACCTACTGGTCTGACAGTAATACCCTCACTGCTGAACAATATCTCTCTACCATCAGAGGTGGTCTGGGTGGCAACGTCACTGCTGCTGGTGCTGGTGAGCTCCTTTACTCCACTGGTACCTCAGCCTACGACTCCCTCGCCGCTGGCTCATCCTCTCAACTCTTGATCTCAGGTGGTGCTGGCGCTCCTTCCTGGTCTAATATCGCTTCTCTCTTAACTGCTGGTGATGATATCGATATCACTGGTACTACTAACGCTACTATCACCTTAGAAGACGATGTTGACCTCTCAGTAATTAGAGCTTCTTCTGTGGCTGGTATCTCTTTTTATGATGATGGTGGGAACCTTGGTCTATTTATTGCTGATCAAGGCAATGTTGGGATTGGGACTAATACTCCAGATACCACTTTCCATGTTGATGTCGCTGGCACCAATAGGAATATTAAATTTTCGGCTGATAATGGTTTTAGTACTGGTCTAGATATCTTTAGTGGCACTCAATATTCTCAAATTGTTCAAGAAACAACTGGTGAACTATCTCTAAAAAACAGAAATAGTAATGAAAATATTCAATTTATTATTAATGACGGAGGAGTTTTAACTACTGCAGTCACTATTGAAGGTAGTTCTGGTAACGTCGGGATTGGGACTACTTCTCCAGGAGCTAAGCTTAGCTTCACAGCCGATACTACTGCAGCAGGTGGGATCGACTTTGGTGGTGATACTAACCTCTACCGCTCTGCTGCTAATACCCTAGTTACTGATGATGACTTTAACATCCTCGGTGGTAATATCGGAATTGGTGCCTCAGGTGAACTCTACTTAGCTGCCGCTGATACCCTTAGAACCCCTGACTCTCTCATTATTGATGGTACTCTCAACCTTGGTACTGCCAACCTTGGGACTACTGACTCTGTTATTACCCGAGAAGTCGATGGTACTCTCTCTGCCCGTACTGCTGACTCTAGAATCTGGGGTTCTTCACTCGTTGATGGCTCTGGCTCTAGTAACTACCTTTCAAGATGGTCAGATACAGACACCCTAACCAACTCTGTTGTCTATGATGATGGTACTAATGTCGGAATTGGCACCGCTTCTCCAGAGCAACTTTTAACTGTTAATGGCAATATTCAGCTTGGTGTTTCAGATGCAGATCGCTACATCTACTTTGATAATGGCAGTGCTAACAACGCCGGTATCCGTTATAACTCCACCACTAATGCCCTAGAATTCTCCAACGATGGTACCAGTTGGAATATTTTTGGTAGTGGCAGTGGTTCTGTAACTTCAGTTGTTAATAATGATGGTACTCTCACCATCTCCCCAACTTCTGGTGATGTGGTTGCTTCCTTGAACTTAGCTAACACTAACACCTGGACTGGTGCCCAAACTTTCTCCGCTAACACCTACTTCCCAGGATCCACTATCATCGATAGTGCTGGTAACATCGGTATCGGTACCAACACCACTACCTCTGCTTTAACCTTTGTCGCTGGTACCACTGCTGTTGATGGTATTGACTTTGGTGGTGATACTAACCTCTACCGCTCTGCTGCTAATACCCTTAAGACCGATGATAGTTTTGTATTGGGAACTGTCGGTACTGGTACCACTGACTCAGTCATCACCCGTGAAGCTGATGGTACCTTATCCGCTCGTACTGCTGACTCCAGAATCTGGGGCTCTTCACTCGTTGATGGCTCTGGTACTTCCAACTATGTTACCTACTGGTCTGATGCAAACACTTTAACTGCTGAACAATACCTCTCTACCATCAGAGGTGGTCTGGGTGGCAACGTCACTGCTGCTGGTGCTGGTGAGCTCCTTTACTCCACTGGTACCTCAGCCTACGACTCCCTCGCCGCTGGCTCATCCTCTCAACTCTTGATCTCAGGTGGTGCTGGCGCTCCTTCCTGGTCTAATATCGCTTCTCTCTTAACTGCTGGTGATGATATCGATATCACTGGTACTACTAACGCTACTGTTACCCTAGAAGATGATGTTGATCTCACTGCCCTCAGAGCCTCCTCTGCCTCTGGCCTCTCCCTCTACGATGATGGTGGTACCCTAGGCTTATTCATCGAAGATACCTCCGGTAATGTCGGTGTGGGCACCTCCTCCCCAGAACAACAACTTACTACCACCGGTAACATTCAACTTGGTATCGCTGATGGTGATAGATACATCTACTTCGACAATGGTACTGCCAACAATGCTGGTATTCGCTACAACTCCACCACTAACGAAATCGAATACTCTGATGATGGTACTGGCTGGAACCCATTTAGTGGTTTTGGCACTGGTGATGTAACTTCAGTCACTAACGCCGATGGCACTCTCACTATCTCTCCAACCACTGGTGACGTGATTGCTTCCTTGAACTTAGCTAACACTAACACTTGGACTGGTGCCCAAACTTTCTCCGCTAATACCTACTTCCCAGGAAGTGGCATCTGGGATACTAATGGTAATGTTGGAGTTGGCACCAACACTACTACTTATAAACTGACAGTTAATGGCACTCTCGGAACTGCTGGTGATGCCATTATTAATTACGGTTTAGCTGGTGATGGCAACCTTTCGATCGGAGCCACTACGACCGGTTCTAGTAATCTCAATTTTACCGATGGTGCCAACCAAGGCATTATTAGTTACAACCATGTTACAGATGGCTTTGAGTTCACCACTGCTGGTGCCCAAAACACCGTAATTGATTCAGCTGGCAATATTGGTCTGGGTGTTACTTCACCAACGGCCGCTCTAGAATTTGCAGCTGGTACCACTGTGGCTGATGGTATTATTTTTGGCGCAGATACTGACCTGTACCGCTCTGCTGCTAATACCTTGAAGACTAATGACTCATTTGTCCTGGGTACAGTCGCTGGTGGTACAACCAACAATGTCATAACTCGTGAAGCTGATGGTACCCTGGCTGAAAGAGCAGCTGATTCCAGAATCTGGGGCTCATCACTCGTTGATGGCTCTGGAACTACTAATTACTTAACAAAATGGTCTGACTCTAACACTCTCACCAACTCAATCCTCTATGAAGATGGTACTAATGTCGGTATTGGCACTACTGGCCCAGACAGAAAATTAGATGTCGCCAGCACTAATCCACAACTCAGATTAACCTATACTGACGGATCTGTTTACTCAGATATTTATACTGATTCTTCAGGAACATTAGTACTAGACTCTTCAGCCGCTAGCAATAATGTTTCCATTGGTTCTCTGGGAATTCTTTCTTCTTCAGGAACCAGTCAACTTAACCATATAAATGGTCAATTAATGTTCCAAAACGCCACCATGAATGGAACATCTGGCACACAAAATGCTGTTACTATTGTTCCATGGTTGTCTCCAAGTTCTGGCAACATGAACCTTAATGTATTAAATATTAATCCAACCATTAACCAATCTGGAACTGCTTCTGGTAACTATACTGCCTTAAACATCAACGTTACAGAAACAAGTGCTCTTGGAACCAATAATTATCTAGCTAAGCTTGGTGTTGATGGCACTCCTCTCTTTAGTATTGATAGTACTGGCAATGTAGGAATCGGATCTGCTGCTACCACCCCAGAACAAGCCCTCAATCTTGTTGGCAATATTCAGCTTGGAGTTGCTGACGGCACTAACTACATCTACTTCGACAATGGTACTGCCAACAATGCTGGCTTCCGTTACAACGCTACAACTGATGAGATGGAATACTCTGATGACGGTGTAACTTGGAGCGCTTTCAGTGATTTTGGCAGTGGAGCGGTGACTTCCGTTTCCAATGCTGATGGTACCCTCACTATCTCTCCAACCACTGGTGACGTAGTTGTTTCATTGAACCTGGCTAATGCTAATACCTGGACTGGCCTGCAAACATTTAACAATACTTATACTGATTTTGCTCAATACCTCAGACATGCCGGGGACGCCGATACTTTCCTCAACTTTACTGACGACAGTTTAATTGCTCAAATTGGAGGTGAACCATTACTTTTCTTAACTGAAAACGGTGCTCAAGATATTGTCAAACTGGGTGATGGTGGTGATGTTGATATTAATCTTAATGATGACTTATTTGTTGAAGGTTCATCTGGTAATGTTGGCATTGGCACTATCACTACCAATGCCAGACTCAGCTTTGCAGCTGACACTTTGGCCACTGGAGGAATTGATTTTGGTGCTGATGTCACTCTTTATAGATCTGCTGCAAATTACTTAAAAACTGATGACAATTTCGTGCTAGGAACAGCTGGGACTGGAACCACTGATTCCGTTATTACTCGTGAAGCTGATGGCACCCTCACTGCTAGATCAGTGGATACCAGAGTCTGGGGTAATTCTCTAGTCGATGGTTCTGGGACTGCCAATTACGTCACCAAATGGTCTGATACCAATACTCTTGCCAGTTCAGTTATCTATGATGATGGTACTAATGTTGGTATTGGCACTAATACTCCTGGTGCAATCCTTGGTCTAGCAACTAACACCACCGCTGCCGGTGGTATCGATTTCGGTGGAGATGTAAATCTTTACCGATCGGCTGCCAATAACCTTAAAACCGATGATGACTTGACCATTAATCAATTTTTAAAAACTGGACTCACTTCAGTCAACGCCATTAACCTTTATGACAATGGTATTAGCATGGCATCATATTTTAATTTAGGTCTCTTCCTAGACAATGACAATAATGATACTGGTGAAAACTTTAGTCTTTATACCAATGGTGGACAATCAGCCCTCTGGACTTTAACTCAAGATGGTGGCACTGGGACTAATGCCACTGGCTTCATGGGTGTAAATGATTTGACCCCAGACGCTCACCTAGAAATAAGTGCTAATGGTAGTACTGGTGGCGCACTGTTCTACTTAAGTTCTGATGATGCCAATGATGGCGATATCCTCTCTGTTTTTGAAAATGGTAATGTTGGCATCGGGACTGCTTCACCAGAGGAGCTTTTAACAGCCGATGGCAATCTCCAACTAGGCGTCTCTGATGGCACTCGCTACATTTACTTTGACAACGGGACTGCTAACAATGCTGGTTTCCGTTACAACTCTACTAGTGATGCTATGGAATACTCTGATGATGGTCTGACTTGGAATGAGTTTGCCAGTTCTGGTGGCATCTGGTCTCAAAATGGTACTGATGCTTACTACAATACTGGTAACGTTGGCATTGGTACGGATACTCCAGAAACTTCTCTTAATACTACTGGTGACATCCAACTTGGTACCACGGATGGCACTCGTTATATTTACTTCGACAATGGTACAGCTAACAATGCTGGTATCCGTTACAACTCTAGTAGCAATATGCTTCAGTATTCTCATGATGGTACTAACTGGTTTGACTTTGGTACTGCTGGTTCAAATAAATTCTTTACCAATACCAACGCCGCTGTCGCTGCTGGCTCTTACCTAGATGTTGTCCATAATCAAGAAACCCTTAACGTTGTCGCTACAGCCTGGGTCCACAATGGCACCAACTGGGTAGAAATTGATGACCTCGGTCGTGTCTCTCACAACATCTATGACCCCAACCTCATCGGTTGGTACAAAGCCGAAGAAGCCTCCGGTGACCTAGATAATGCTGAAGGTACCTCCTCCCGTGACCTGATCGACAAAGGCTCTGCTACTTATTCAGTTGCCGGTGAAATTAACAACGCTATCGACCTGGATGGCTCAACTGACTACTTCTGTACTGGTACTGGTTCTACTTGTACTGATAAAGATAACTTTGACTTTGGTGATGGCTCATTTACTATCGGTGGCTGGTTTAAACATGACAACATTACGACCAACCCAGACTACCTAGTCACTAAATACTCATCCTCCGCCTCCGCTGATACTGGTACCGGCGCTGATGGAGATATTACTCTCACCACTGCTGCCCATGGCTCAACTCCAAATATTAATGCTACTGCCTTTATTGCTGGTCGCACCTGTGCTGATGCCCCTACCTACAATGTTCTTTCACTAACTAGCACTACAGCTGATGTTACCCCAGCTATCACAACTAACTGTTTAGCTGTCGGTGATGAAATTATGCTAATTAATCTTCAAGGAACTACCGGAGCTATTGCTAACTTAGGTAATTACGAATTTTTGAGAATTCAAGCTGTTTCTGGATCAACCGTCACCTTTACCACAGCTAAAACCAAATATTATGGTTCTACTGCTGGTTCTGATGCTGGTCTTGGTACTACGGATGGTACTCAACGGGTAATGTTAATGCGTGTCCCTAACTATCAAAATGTTGATATCGGAGCTGGAGTGAGTTTCTTACCTTCTGCCTTTGGTGGCGTTCGTAATGGCGTCATAGCTTTCAGAGCTGCTGGAACTGTTAATATTACTGGTACTCTTGGTTATGCTGGTGGCCGTGGTTATGGTGGTGGTCCAGCTCTTGGTGCTGCCAATGGTTATGCTTATCAAGGTTCTTCCACTAAGAATAATGCCCAAGGCAATACTTATGTTGTTAATGCTGACGGAGGTGGTGGTGGCGGTTATGACAGTAAAGGTGGTGGTGGTGGTGCTCATGCTACTGTTGGTGGTAATGGTAGTTCGCCAG
>CAYPPX010000007.1:0-26578 GCA_964412775.1 uncultured Pseudomonadales bacterium
ATGAAGTTGCAATAACACTACCCACAAAAAAAGAAAATATCTTTCTGTTTCAAATCAATGTGAATGTGCTGTCGTTCTTTCGCTTAGCACATCGTAAAGACGCGTTAGCGATTGAACAACGAGGAGTATGATAGCAAAAAGAGCCTATAGTGTCAATAGTTAAAACTATAAGGATGTACAATGATCAAATTTAGCCTGGTATAATGGTTATAAATATGATGTATATATAAGAGCAGTTTTAAATTATGGGTCTTAGTTTTGAGCAGTTTTTAGCTAAGGAGCTGGTTTCTGAGTTTATCCCAGCTAGCTCCACGGCGACACAATTTATTAGCATCTTCGTGATTGGCGAGTAACTGTTCAACCGCAATTTCTAACAATAAAGTGTTTTGTGAAGCTTTCACTAAAATAGTGTCTTGGGCTAGTAGTTGTGGTTTTAAAAACTCAACCGCTTGTTGCGCAGTATTAACGAGCTGGAGCTTTTTATTATTGAATTTTTTACTATATTTGCTCATTAATGGTCCGACTAATAATAAAAGGTCCACTTTATTAAGTGAGGTTTCAATTAATTGCTGGTGAGCAAGTTCGGCCTCATCCCCCATTTCTCGCATATCACCCAAGATCGCAATTTTTCGTTTTGGCGCTATTTTATCGAGTAAATCTAGCATTTCTAAAGCTGGCTCCAATGAAGAGTTATAAGAACTATCCAAGATGTAACTACCTTTTGTCCCTGGCAGTAAGCTAGATCTACCAGGTGGAATAACTAGGTTTTTCTCTAGATTGGTAATAATTTGCTCAATTTTAAGGTTCATGGCTAAACCAGTAGCTATCGCTGCAGCCAGGCTAAAACCAAATTTTTCTGGTAGTACAAAGTTGGGAAAATTAACTTGGTAAGTTTTATCCATATATAGATAGCTAAATTTAGTGCCTTTGATAGATGATTTCCAGGATTTTAGAACTAAATCGGCTTGTTTTGAGCTAAAACTAATGATTCTAGCCTGGGCTTGATCTTTAAACTGTCTGACCTCTTTGTCATCAAAATTAAGTATGGCAGTACCAGTTTTAGTTAGACTTTTGATCAGTTTGCCCTTTTCTAAGGCAATTTGGTGAATAACTGCTAGCTTTCTTTTTTCTGGGCTAGTTTCTTTCACTAAGTGGTCAAAAGCTTCACTATGGACGGCCGAGGCGTTGAGAAAAATGCCGATGTTTGGCTGGAGAAAACTGAGTAAGTAACTCATATTTTTAGGTGGTTTGGGGCTATCAATGCCCATCTCAGCGACATAGACATCGATTTTTTCCCAGTTAGTGAGTAGTTGCCAAAAGGCCAAAAAAAAGATTTTTAGCCAGTTTTTTAGGCTAAAATCTTTAACAGTAATCCCTAAAATATTGAGTGGTAAACCGACTTCAGAGTTGGCTTTATGACTGATTTTAATTTTTTTGTTTGGTAAATCTTTAATGACAGCTTCAATAGCATTGAGGGTGCTGGTTTTTCCACTGGAGCCAGTTAGGCCAATTACTAGTGGTTGGTTTTTCTTGAGTTGTAATTTAGCTAAAATTCTAATGTACTCGAGAAAAAGTTTCATTACTAATGATTTCATAGTTTGATTGTAGCTTATCTAGTTTCTTGATAATAGTTTAATAATTTGTCATACTGGATAGGTATTATTAGTAGTTTAAGGCAATTAAATAACAGTAAGAAGGAAAGAAACTATGAAAAAAACTGCATTTACTCTTGGTAGCTTGGTGTTTTTATTTGTGATGTTTGTATCACCGGTATTAGCTTTAGAACTTGAAGTTGATCATGATGGCAATATTAAGATGTATGAGGGTTATGTTTTGGGTGAGACAACAGATAAGGTAGCTGGTGAAAAATTTAATCCAAAAGAAGGGACTCGACCAGTTAAGACCCCTTCAAGAATGATTGATAATCGTGAAGATAAAGATATCGTGGTTACCATGGAGGACAAAGGGACCAAGGTTGAACTTAGAGATAGTATGACCAAATCTGCTCCAAGTGCTGATGTGTTGATGTCAGATAATTTAGAGTTAAAGTTTCCAGCTAAATATCAAGAGTTAACTGAGGAACAAAAAGAAAAAATGAATGAGTATCAAGAAAAAATCATGGCAGCTAGACAAGAAAGAATTAAAGAACTGGCTGAATTGAGAGAACGAAAAATGGGTGAAGAAAAAGCTCTTGAGCTAAAGTCTAGAAATATCAAAGCCCACTTGAATGGTGCTGAGTTTGTTCTTGACACTGAAAATAATGAAGTCAAATTGACTACTCCATCTGGTAATGAACATATCTTGACTCATCTTCCAGACCAAGCTTTGGCCAGAATGAAAGAAGCTGGGGTTTTGACAGATGATCAGTTTAATGAAGAAAACGACGAACTAGAGGCTGTGGCTACAGAAGATGGAATTGAGTATTCAGCGACAGTTAAAGAAGAACGCAAATTTTTGAGTTTTTTCCCTAGAATGGTCGAGAGAAAAGTGACTTTAGATGATGCTACTGGTGAGGTTGTCTCTGATTATACTTCTCAAGGCTGGTTTGCCAGGATGATGGATAGACTATCTTACTAAAACTGCTGAGTTTAAGAAGTGAAAAGCCCTGATTTATTCAGGGCTTTTAAGTTATTTAGCTAAGTATTTTTTTCTGATTGGTTTAGCTAATTTTTCAATAGCATATCTAAGCATAGTTCTAGGCATTTTGGTAGCATATTGATTTAGAAAAGAAATGAGTTCTGGTTGGTCAATTTTACCCATTTCTCTAAGCATCCAACCACTGGCTTTATGAATCAGATCATGTTGGTCTTTGAGGACTTTTACAGTTAAAGTCTTGATTTCAGTAAATTTGCCAGCCTTAATAAAGGGAAAAGTAGCCAGTAAGGCAATTCTTCTTTCCCAGAGATTTTTGCTAGAAATTAAGACAAAAACCTTTTTTTTAGATTCAGAGTTTTTCAAGATGTAGTCCCCTACTATTTTAGGGGTAGTGACATCGACCAAATCCCAGTTGTTTACTTGAGACCGATGTTCAAGGTAAAACTCAAAAATGGTCGTTTTATTTTCTTGATTGGACTGTTCATATTGATAAACCAGAATTAATAATCCAGTTAATCTTTGTTCATGAACTGGGCTATAAATCAGTTTTTTAACTTCAGTTAAGGGTAAATCTTTATATTTTTGAGCAATTTGACGTTGGGCTGGCACGGTTAGTCCCCAAAAGATATCTCCGGCCCCATATTCACCTGGACCAGTTTTAAAAAATCGTTGTGAAACTTGAGCTCGGTGCTGATCTTTTTGTTGACTTAGTTCATCAATTACCAAAGTTGCTTTTAACATCCTTTCACTTTAGCACAAAGTGTTAGTTAGTGGTTTGAACCTCAAGAATTAGGGTATATAATTAACCAATCCTCTAAAAAAGGTATTTGTTTTGATTATAAAAATAAAAAAGAAAGTTTTTCATGAACGAACTTCAGAAAAGAACAAAAATTGTCGCCACTATTGGCCCAGCCACTGAAACCGAAGAAATTATTGGTCAATTAATTGATGCTGGGATGAATGTAGCTCGTTTTAACACTAAACATGGTACCCCAGAATGGCATCGAGAAAGAGTGATGAGAGTCAGAAAGGTTGCTGAAGAAAAAGGTTTACCAGTCGCTGTTTTACTTGATCTTCAAGGTCCAGAAATCAGAGTTAACTTACGTAATGGTGAGGCTTTTGAGATGAAGGATGGTGAAACTGCTTTCTTTACTGCTAATGAAGAAATTAAAGAAGCTAAAGCAATTTTTATCCCAGCCAACGTGGTAGAAACTCTACAAGAAGGTAACTTTGTGTTACTTGATGATGGCCGTTGTGAATTTGAAATCGTCAAAAAAACTGCCGATCATTTGGAAGCTAAGGCTCTAGGTGATTTTGTGGTTGGTCACCGTAAAACCATGAATACTCCTGGTATTACTATTGATATGCCATCACTAATTCCAGCTGATTTAGTGCAACTAGATGGTGCCAAGGAAACTGGCATTGATTTTGTTGGTTTATCTTTTGTTCGTGATAGTCATGATATTCAGATCTTACGTGATGAGTTAAAGAAACGAGGTTTAGAAAAGGCCAGTATTGTGGCTAAAATCGAAAACCAAGCAGCTTTGGATAATTTGGATGAGATTATTGAAGTTAGTGATGCAGTGATGGTAGCTAGAGGTGATTTAGCTGTTGAGGTGCCATTTGAGCAATTAGCTTTTTGGCAAAAAATGATCATTACTAAGTGTCGCTTAGCTGGCAAACCAGTGATTACAGCGACTCAAATGTTGAAATCAATGGTCGACTCCCCTCGCCCAACCAGAGCTGAGGTCAGTGATGTGGCTAACGCTGTTTATGACAGTACCGATGCAGTAATGTTATCTGAGGAAACCACCATTGGTAAGTTCCCAGTGAAGGCAGTGGCTACTCAAGCCAAAATTGCTGCTTTCAATGAAGAGTTTGAAGTGTCTTATCTAGAAGAATGGGTTGATGAAAATGACTCAAGTTTGGTAACTCATGCGGCTGTTTACTTACTCCAAAATGAAGAAAAAATTGATAGTGTTGTGTGTCTTACTGAAACTGGTAATACTGCTAATTTGATTTCTAGATTTAGACCAAAAGTAAAAGTTCATGCTTTGACTAGTAACCAAGTTACTTATCGAAAATTGGCTCTTAATTATGGTGTTGAACCACACATTGTTGAGTTTCCTGGTGGTAAGGTCGAAGAACCTACTGCAATTGTAAGTATGTTAAAAGCCAAAAAGATGATTGAAACTGGTGAAACAGTCCTAGTTGTTTATGGATCTATTTGGAAAACTCCAGGCTTAACCAACAGTTTATCAATTGTTCACGTAGAATAAGCTTGACAAGTATGGTTTTTTTTTAAGACAATAGGTACAACATAAAGTATTAACAGAACGGGATGTACCTATGGCAAAAAGAAAAGGTGGTTTACTCGCCTTAGTAACCGGTGTGGCTGTCGGTGCTGCTGCAATGTTTTTTTCTAAGAAAGAAAATCGAGAAAAAACAGTCAGAGTAGCCAAAAAAGCAGCTGGTAAAGCAATGGTTGCTAAAAAGAAAGCAGTAGCTTCTGCTAAAAAAGCAGTTAAAAAAGGCACTATGGTGGCCAAGAAGGCCGTCAAAAAAGCCAAAAAGAAATAAATAATCTTGAAAAAATTAAACACCCCACTTTGCTGGGGTGTTTTTTTATTTAAGTTGTTTTATTAGTTCATTTAGCCAAGTAGTTAAGAGTTTTTGGTTGCTAGTTTGTTGAGGAAAACCATCGATTTTTAAACCAGCAATGATTTTTTCAGCTTTTTTACTAGTCCAGAACTGTTCGATAATTTTAACTGCTTCACAAAACTCAATATAATTAGAGTCACCACAACCAAAAGCGGCTAGTTTTTTGCCAGTAAAGTCGAGGTTTTGGATCTCAGCAAAAAAAAGTTTAAAGTCGTCTTGGAGTTGGCCATAGTCCCAGGTCGCGCAACCAATAATTAGCACATCGTAATTGAGGATTTTTTTGGGAGAAAACTCAGCCACATTAACTAAGTCATGCTTAATTTTATTTTTATGTAAAAAATCAGAAATTTGCTGAGCTACAGATTCAGTATTTCCAGTTAGAGAACCATATAAAACAAGTGTTTTCATGCTCAAAATTGTAACATTTAATACTAAAACTAGAACTATTGGCTTGACCATCTCCTCAGTGGAACATACAATGACACCTATGAAGGAATGGAATTGGAAAATCGCTGGCCAAGCCGGCGAAGGTGTGATGGTGGTCTCAAAACTAGTGGCTAAACTGGTTAAGAGACATGGCTTGTATGCCTTTAACTACTTGGAGTATCCATCATTAATTAAAGGTGGCCACCAAACTGGTCAAGTTTCTTTTTCTGAACAACCAATTTTTTCTCAACGTCGCTATTTAGATCTTTTGGTTGCTTTTGGTAAAGCAGCTTTTAAAGAGCATCAATCAGAACTAACTAAAGATTCAATTGTGATCTATAACCAAAATGCAGGCGAGCTTACGGTAGAAGATTTGCTTGGGTTTAGTGGTAAAGTAATTTCTTTACCACTCAATGAGTTTTCAAGGTTAACCACCAAAACTAAATTAGCCACTAACATGGTAGCGTTTGGTGTGACTGTCGCGGCTTTAGGTCTGGATAAGCAAGAGAGTTTGAAGTTAGTAGCTGAAGAGTTTGCTGACAAAGGTGATGAGATTATTAAAATGAACTATGACGCTTTAACGATGGGTTATGATGAGTTACTTAAACAACTCCAGCCATTAGCTGAGTTCAAAATTGGTAAGGTTGATGAACAGATTTTAGTAACTGGTAATGAAGCTTTGGGCCTGGGAGCGATCGCTGGAGGGGTACAATATTATAGTGCTTATCCGATGACTCCAGCCTCTGGCGCTCTGCACTATCTAGCCGCTCAGCAAGTTAATTATCCTCTAGTAGTTAAACATGTAGAGGATGAGATTGCTGCCATTAATCAAGCGATTGGCGCTTCTTATGCGGGTGTTAGAGCGATGACTGGGTCAGCTGGCGGTGGTTTCGCCTTGATGGTTGAGGGTTTATCTTTGACCGGGGTGATGGAGTTGCCATTAGTAATTCTTTATGGCCAAAGACCAGGTCCAGCAACCGGTTTGCCCACCTGGACTTCTCAGGCAGATCTTCAATTTGTGTTAAGAGCTGGTCATGGTGAGTTCCAACGGGCTGTCTTGACTCCTGGTACAGCAGAAGAACATTACTTATATACCAAGTTGGCTTTTGATTTGGCAGAAAAATATCAAATTCCCGTTTTTATTTTGAGTGATAAATATATTTTGGAGTCGCATCAAACCATGATGACTCCACCAGTAGCAACTCAACTTGAACGGTTGGGTTTTGCTAAAGATGAGGATTTACCTGCTGATAAGAGCTTTAGACGTTATGCGATGTCTGAGACTGGTGTTTCCCCTAGAACTGTGCCTGGACAGCCAAATGGTTTATACGTCAGTAACTCTTATGAGCATGACCATTTTGGCTTTGCTACCGAAGAATCACAAATGACGATCGACCAAACCAAAAAGAGATCTCAGAAATATGAGAGCTTAAGTAAAGAACTTCCCCAACCTGTGTTGTTTGGTAATGAACAGGCTGAGATTACTTTTGTGTCTTGGGGTTCAACGATTAATGTCCTCCGGGATGTTGTGGCCAAAACTGATAAGGCTAATGTAATTCACTTACCATCGGTTTGGCCATTTCCTAGAGAGGGTTTTACTAAGTTAGCTAAAAAAGCCAAGAAATTAGTGATGGTTGAGGGTAACTCAACTGGTCAGGCTGAGCAACTGATTCGTCAGGAAACTGGTTTGCAAATGGCTTCATTTTTACGTAGATATGATGGTCGCCCGTTTTATGTAGAAGATATTTTAGCTTGGTTGGAGAAATAGTATGGCAAATATTACTTTACAAAGCACTGTTTCACCAATTATCCCCACTTGGTGCCCTGGTTGTGGTAACTTTGGGATTTTGGGAGCGATGAGACAAGCTTTTACTCAGCTAGCTTTACCAGAAGAAAATCTGGTGGTTTTTTACGGTGTTGGTTGTAGTGGCAATATGGCTGATTTTAACAACGTTTATGGTTTCCATGCTTTGCATGGTCGGGCGATCCCCAATGCTATTGGTGCCAAATTGTCTAATCACAAACTCAAGATTATTGTGGTGGCTGGTGATGGTGATACCTATGGTGAAGGAATGAACCACTTTTTATCAGCAGCTCGGGGTAATCATGACATTACAATTTTAGTTCACAATAATCAAACTTATAGTTTGACTACTGGTCAAAGTTCTCCGACTACACCCAAGGGGCGAAAAACTAAGTCTACTCCAGCTCCTGAGGGTATTATTGAACAGCCCGTCAATCCATTAGCTTTAGCTTTGGATGCTGATGCTGGTTTTGTAGCCCGCGGTTATGCTGGTGATATGGCTCATCTGATTGGTTTAATCAAAGAAGCGATGAACTATGAGGGTTTTTCTGTAGTTGATGTTTTACAGCCTTGTCCCACTTTTAACAAAATTAATAGTTATCAGTGGTACCAAGAAAGAATTTATAAACTTGGTGAAGACTATGTAGCAAACAGTAAACAACAAGCTTGGGAGAAATCTCAGGAAATTGAGAAGTTACCAGTGGGGGTATTTTACAAAAATGATCAATTAGTGCCTTACCACCAACAACTTCACCAACTCAAAGAAAAAACCCTACTTGAGCAACGACCAGAAAAGGTCTCGATTGCACCTAGTCTGAAGGAGTTTGTTTAATTGCTAACAAAATAGCCCACGCGAACGTGGGCTAAGTTTTTCCAATATTTTTTAAATTTGTTTTTTTATTCTTCACTAATAGTGATGGTTTTGATAGTCACTGGAGTGACTGGCTGAGATTGTTCCCCACTACGACTAGTGGTAACTGGAGCGGTAGCGATTTTATCAACAATATCTAAACCACTCACTACCTTACCAAAAATGACATAGTTGGGAGGCAATGGATAATCTTGGTGCATAATAAAGAATTGACTACCATTGGTGTTTGGGCCAGCATTGGCCATGGCGATCGTGCCACGAGTATATTCACCAGTAAAATCCTCGTCAGCAAAACGATAGCCAGGACCGCCCATGCCGGTACCTTCTGGGTCGCCTCCTTGGATCATGAAGCCCTTGATCGTGCGGTGAAAAATAGTGTCGTTATAAAAGTTGTCTTTAGCTAAAAAAACAAAATTATTAACAGTGATTGGAGTTTGATCTGCATACAACTCAATCACAATTTGTCCGACAGAAGTATCCATTGTAGCTTGGTATTTTTTAGTACTGTCTAACTGCATCGCTGGTGCAGAACTATATTGTTTTTCCATGGCATCCTTTTTATTTTGGTTATTACTAGGATTACTAACAGGTTTGGTGGTCGGGCTATTGGTTGGAAAAGTTATTTCCTCCCCAGTATTTAGGTCAGTGAGTGTCGGCTTAGTATTTTTTTCAAAGATTAAAGCGATTACACCTACTAGTAGAATACTTAAGATTACCAAAGTAACTGTTTGTTTATTCATACTGGGGAATAGTAACATTCTTGTTAGAGTTTTAGCAAGGCTAAATCTAGTTATAATTTAGTCCCCTCTGCCCCGTGGGCAAGCATCTCATACTATTCTGACATCTCTATTAAAATATTTCTTAATGTATCAAAATATATCATAAATCAAGATTGATATATCAATCTTTTACTCAAGAAAACGTAATTAGCAGAGTTTCTATTAGACTGCTAAAAGCTTATAACTAATTTTACGCTAATTAATCTTCAACTTGAAGTTTCAATTAAAAGCAGGCATGATGTTTTTTATATCATGACTCAAGATAATAGTTTTTCGACGCCAATGATGCAACAGTATATGGAGATTAAGAACCAATATGCTAGTTGTTTGTTATTTTATCGCTTGGGTGATTTTTATGAACTTTTTTTGGAAGATGCTTTGGTTGGAGCCAAATTATTAGGGATCACTTTGACCAAAAGACCAAGGGGCAAAGATGGCGAGATTCCGATGGCTGGCGTACCTTATCATTCAGCAGAAAGTTATATTGCCAAGCTAATTAAAGCTGGCAAAAAAGTAGCGATTTGTGAACAGATTTCTGAGCCAGATAGTAAAGGAATTGTTGAGCGGGCGGTGATTAGAGTAATTACTCCAGGAACTGTTTTAGATGAAAAAGCTTTGGTAGTCAACAAAAATAATTTTGTGATGAGTCTGGCTTTAGGTAAAAATGAGTTGGGACTAGTTTTTGTTGATTTATCTACAGGTGATATTTTTGGAGTTAACCAATCAATTAATGAAGAAAACTTGGCTACGATTTTACAAAAGGAGCTGGTCAAGTTTCAACCAAGTGAGTGTATTTTATCCGAGGCAGACTATCATCAATTTGATCTACTTAAAATTTTAAACAAACAGTCTGGACTCAATGTTTTCCCCTTTCACCAGTGGGACGAATATAGTGGCGAGGCTGAGGCAGTGGTTAGTCAACATTTTGGTGTCGACAATTTAAGAGGTTTGGGTTTACATGGTAAGGCTACCTTGAAAAAAGCTTTGGCTGCTATTTTAGGTTACTTAACTGAGACTCAATTCAGTCGGCTCCAACATCTAAAGAAATTTCATTTGCAAAAACCAGATGATTTTATTGTTCTAGATGCATCAACTATTAATAACTTGGAGTTATTTGAAACAATCAGAGAAAATAAAAAGCAAGGATCTTTATTGTCAGCTATTGACTTAACTGTTTCACCAATGGGTGCCAGATTACTGCGAAATTGGTTAACTAGTCCATTGAAATCTAAAGAAAAAATAGACCAAAGGTTTGAGGTTGTTGATTATTTTTTGCAAAAGAGAGATTTGCGTTTTTTTGTTAGAAAAGAATTAGAACAAGTTTTTGATTTAGAAAGAATTATTGCTCGGCTAACGATTGAAGCTCCTTTACCAGCTTTAGTTGTTAATTTAAAACAATCACTGCTAAATGTTCTGGCCATTAAGGCGACACTTTTAACGGAAAAAAATTCTCAACCAAAGTTAGTTAAAAAATTAGTTAATTTAATTGATGATCGACTACTAAATTTAGTTAATTTGATTGATAAATTTATTCTGGATGATACCCGTGGTTTACCAGGTGAAGGAAAGGTAATTAAACCAGGTATAAATCAGGAGTTAGATGAACTGAGGGCTTTGGCTAATGGTGGTAAGGATTGGTTAACTAATTATGAACAGCAACTTAAGGTTGAGACAAAGATTACAACTTTAAAGGTTAGATCAAATAAGGTTTTTGGTTACTATATTGAAGTTAGTCGGTCATTTATAGATAAAGTTCCAGATAATTTTGAAAGAAAACAAACACTGGTCAATGCTGAAAGATTTGTTACTGCAGAACTTAAAATCTATGAAGAAAAAGTATTAACTGCTGAAGAAAAAATCGAATTATTAGAAAAAGAAATTTTTAGTAACTTTATTAAAGAATTACTTACTTTTATCACAGAAGTCCAAACAGCAGCGCTGGCAATCGCAAACCTTGATTGTTTAGCTAGTTTTGCTCAATTAGCTGAGGCTAGAAACTATATTCGACCCAAAATAACCGACGATGGTAAAACAGAAATAATTCAAGGTCGGCATCCAGTGGTTGAACAGCTTTTGGTCAAAAAACAATTTGTTCCGAATGACACTTTATTGGGTACTGAGGGTCGAAAAATGTTAGTTGTCACTGGACCAAATATGGCAGGCAAGTCTGTTTATATGAGGCAAGTGGCGTTGATTGTTTTATTAGCTCATTTTGGTAGTTTTGTGCCAGCTGAAAAAGCCAACATTAGTTTGCTTGATAGTTTGTTTGTTAGAAGTGGTGCGGCTGATGTAATTAGTGAGGGTTTATCGACTTTTATGGTCGAGATGGTTGAAGTTGCTTATATCTTAAGACATGCTACGGCTAAGAGTTTAATTATTATGGATGAAGTGGGTCGTGGAACCAGCACTTATGATGGGATTAGTTTGGCTTGGTCGATTGCTGAGTCTTTAAGTAAAGATAGTAACTGTCCAAGTACCCTATTTGCTACTCACTATCATGAATTACAACAATTAGAAAAAAAATATCCAGCCAAGATTACTAATATTCAAATGTTAATCGATAACCATGGTGAACAACCGGAATTTTTGCATACGGTTGGAGCAGGTGCAGCACCACATAGTTTTGGGGTAGCTGTTGCTAGGCTAGCTGGTGTACCAGAATCTGTTTGTCAGCGAGCGGAAGAAATACTCCACTCTTTTGAAGTAAACAGAAATCAGCCCAATAGTGATTTAAGGTTAATTAAACCAGTTAGTCAACCTGAATTAAAAAAACTCAAAAACTACTTAAATGCTCTCGACCCAAACAAGCTAACTCCATTGGAAGCTTTAGAAAAATTAGTAGAAATAAAAAATAAATTTAGTCATTAGTTATGTCAGATCTAATTAGAGAACTTTCAGCTGAAGTAGTTAAAAAAATTGCTGCCGGTGAGGTCATTGATAGACCAGATGCTGTAGTTAAAGAGCTAATTGAAAATTCATTGGATGCTGGTGCAAGTAAAATCGAGATTCATCTGGAAAAAGGTGGACTGAAAAAAATAGAAGTCCGGGATGACGGTCGAGGTATGAGTAGCAATGATTTAAGGAAATGTTTTCTTCCTCATACTACGAGTAAAATCAGCACTTTGGCAGATTTAGAAATTTTGGGCAGTTATGGTTTTAGAGGTGAAGCACTAGCGAGTATGGTTGAAGTCGCCAAAGTGAGTTTAGAAAGTCGTTTAAAAACTCAACCGACAGGTCATCGTTTAGTGGTTAAAGATGGCAAAATTATTGAAGATAAAAATTTTGGAATGCCAGTTGGAACCAGAATTCTAGTCGAAGCTTTATTTTCTGGTATTCCTGCTAGAAAAAAATATATTAACAACATTCAAAGAGAGTTAACTTATATTTTAAAAAGGGTGACTAGTTTTGCGCTAGTTAATTATCAGCTTCAACTGTCACTATTTCATGAAGGTAAAAAACTATTTGAAGTTTTTTGCCAACCCAAAATTGAAGCTAGAGTTAAAGAGATTTTTGGTAACGATTTTGTTGAACAGAGTCTGAGTTATAGTTTTGAAATTGAACATATTAAGTTAAGTGGCTTTATTGGTAAGCCACAACTATCACTTAGAAGTCCAGGCAGACAATATCTATTTGTTAACGGTCGAGCTGTTAGGAATCATCGATTAGCCAAAGCAATTAGAGACGCTTATGGATCGTTACTAGAACCAAAAGCATATCCTGCTTTTATTCTTTTCTTAAATTTACCTTCACAAATTTTTGATATTAATATTCATCCTAGAAAAGAAGAAGTGTTAATTTTTAAAGAGGAGCTATTAGTTAGTGAGTTGTTTACTAATTTGCAAAGCTTTTTCCAAACTAAAGACTTAACTTATGTTTTAAAAAGCAAACCCAATTCAATTAATTATCTATTAAGGGATAGAGCAACTGATGTTAGTTTTAAAGAAAACTT
This sequence comes from uncultured Pseudomonadales bacterium, assembly GCA_964412775.1. Taxonomy (GTDB): domain Bacteria; phylum Patescibacteriota; class Microgenomatia; order UBA1400; family PJMF01; genus CG2-30-36-39. The sequence continues at coordinate 13,086 of CAYPPX010000007.1, forward strand.
TGAAGTTGGCTGGCAACTTGAAGATAAAGTAAACCAAGTTGGAGATATTTTCCAATTTCAAAATACCTACCTTTTTTTTGAGTTGAATGGTGAGTTAATGGTAGTTGATCAACATGCTGCCCATGAGATGATCCTCTATAAAGATTTTAAAAATCAGTTTGAAAAAAATCTGTTAGCAAATAAAAAAAAGTTTCTCATTAATCAAAAAATAAATTTAAGCAAAGAAGACTATTTTATTTTTAAACAAAATCAAAACATTTTTTCAAAAATTGGCTTTATTTTTTTTCTAACTAAAAAAGATGAATTAATTATTGAGCAATCACCAGCAGTTTTTTCTAAACTTGATCTCGAAAGGGTAATTTTAGATTTGTTAGCTGACATTAGTAATTATGGTAAAGTAGTTGAACCAGATTTACTTACTAATAGAGCTTTAAGTTTTTTAGCTTGTCGAAGTGCAATCAAGGCTGGTGACTATTTGACTAGTGAGCAAAAACAAAATATTGTTCAAAAAATTATTCAAGAAAATACTTTGTATACTTGTCCACATGGTCGGCCACTAAAAATTAAAATTTCCAAACAAGAACTAGAAAAAATGTTTTTTAGAAAAAAATAACTAGCGTGTTTCTTAGAAAAAATACGACTAATTTTTCATGAATGTCCCTAGGTATTGGCGGAACCGAGAGCAAGCCTTGCGTTTAAAAGGTATTGAGAAAGTTGATCAAGCTAATGGCATTGGTCTAGCTCACATGAGGTCCTCTAAAGAAACGATTGATCAAGTTAAAAAGTTGAGAGCAATGTTGGCTAAACAGGCTGAACAAGATGAAGCTGAGTTAGTTGCACTTAGATTAAAAATAACTCAAACGTTTTAAAAGTCCTATAATATTTGATTTTAAGCTTTATAACTGTTATAATGTAAGGATGTAGCTCTTTAAAAGTATGGTGATGAGTTGTTTGAAATATAAATATTTTAAACAGGTCACCATCTGTAGACTCTTTATGAAAGGAGGTCGAAAATGGCAATTCTGAAGATTGAAAGCGACAGGATTGAAATTCTTGGCCTGGTTTGGGTGAAAGTTCCATTCACAAGCCTAGTTTTTTTTGATTCTGGCGATCACTACTGGAAATTTGTGGGCTTCAGCTCAAAAAAACAAAACTAAATCCAAAGGCAACTGCCCGGATATTTGCTAAAACCTGGTGACCCGAAAATTTTTGTCTCAAAGAACAATTGCTGTTTATTTTGAGTCAGAAGTTTGGTTAAGAAAAAAAGCCCGTTGTTGAAACGGGTTTTTTTATTTATTTTTTTCTTTAAATAAAGGTTAAAGCTACACCCTTTTTGTCTGCTCTACCGGTTCTACCGATACGGTGAATGTAGTCTTCATAAGTTCCTGGTAAATCATAGTTGATGACATGAGTGACATTATCAATATCTAAGCCACGTGCAACCACATCAGTAGCAATTAAAGCTTGGAGCCTATTGGTTTTGAACTCTTGTAAGGCTCTTTGTCTTTGGCCTTGAGATTTATTACCATGAATAGCATTTACTTTTAAACCTCTTTTTTGCAGGTCTCTAGAAAGTTTTTCAGCGCCTCTTTTGGTTCGACCAAAAACTAAGACCTTTTCAAATTCTTTGTTAATTAAAAATTCTTGTAAAATTTCAATTTTTGATCGGCCATTAATTTGAATAATTTCTTGTTCAATATTGGCAGAAGTTTGTTTTGATTTTATTACTACATGAATTGGATTAGTCAAAAATCCGCGCATAATTTCTTCAATCTTTGCTGACATTGTAGCTGAGAAAAACAATGACTGTCTTTGTCTAGCCAAAGCATCAATAATTTGTTTTATTTCACGGACAAAACCCATGTCCAGCATTCGATCAACTTCATCCAATACAATGTTGTTAAATTCTTCAAACTTAATTTTTCTTTTTTGACCAAGGTCTTTCAATCTACCTGGAGTACCGATGACAAAGTTGTGACCATTTTTTAATGAATTAATTTGACTATTAATGTTTGCTCCACCAATACAAAGAGTTGAGTTAATATCCAATTTGTAAGCAAATGAAGCTAATTCGTCTCTCACCTGGACAGCTAGTTCTCTAGTTGGAACAATAATTAACACTTTTTCTGTTTGGTTAACAACAACTTTGTTTAACAAGGGAATTAAGAAAGCCGCAGTTTTACCAGTACCAGTGTTAGCTAAGCCGACCACATCTCTACCACTCAAAATATGAGGAATCACCTGATCTTGAATCGGTGTTGGAGTTTGGTAATTTTTAAAACTAATATTCTTTTTTAATTCATGAATAATGGCAAAATCATTAAATTGATTTTTACTTTGATAGTTTTCTGTTTGTGGCTCATATTTAATAGTTTTTGAGTGAGCAATCACTGCACTAGGATCAAAAACAGCTTGTTTCATTGAAGATCTTCTATCATTTCTACGGTTAAAACCATTAGAGAATCTATTATTGTTTTGTGATCCACGAGAGGAACGACCGCCATTGCGGTTACTATAACTAGATGATGAGCGTTTACTAAAGTGACGCATAATACTTTTTCTTTCTTTAACTACTTATAGAGGTTAAAGACAAGAAACAAATTTAATTAAGGGAAAAAATTCTTCTTAAAGCAAATTGCAAGCTTAACCTGATTGATTGCATTAAAGAACAACCAATGAAAGAGTAGTCTAACACTATTACCAGACAATGTCAAATTATAGGATAAAAGTTTAGTTTAAAATGATAATTAATAATTTAGTTCCTTAAACCTAATATAAGTTATAATCATGTTTATGATCATGGATTCTTTACACAATAATGAATTAGCAACTCTACTAGATGCTGGTAGGTTGATAAAACCTGAAAACTATATTGCTAATAAAGATGCTGCGCCTGATCTACAAAGCCTAATTGATGAATTAGATCCAAAGCTAATTAAGGCGAGAGGCTTGGATGAGTTTTTGAATGTTGATCGTGATTTCTTACCAAGAGTAGTTTGTTTACCAACAACCATGTTGGTGGCAATTAGACATTTAACTGATAGCAGATTGCTATCGCTTCGAGATTTTTATGAATTGGGTATTTATTCACAGATTAATGATCGACAAACAGACAGTGGTGTAGAAAAAGGGTTTCCTTCTTTTCACTATAAAATGCTTGATACATATCTTAGGTATGCTTTGGAATTTGCTAAAGTTGCTGGCTTATATGGTGGTATTATTACTAATTTTTCTGATTTGAGTTTTTCTAAATTAGTTTTAACTAAAGGAATAATTATTCCCTCTGTAGATAACTTATTTATTCCAGCAGCAATGAATAAAAATTTAGATCCATCATCATTTAAACCATCTAGACATACTGAATTAGTTCATGCTATTGCTGGAAATGATTTAGTAATTACAGATGTAACAAATTATAGAAATGGTGAGTTTTGGGAAACTAAAAATATATTGGTAAGAAAAACTTTGGCTGAAGAACATTTAACTTGTCCAAGGTTAAACGATTTTTTTACTAGAGCAATTATTTTAACTAAAGATCAAGCTAGCTGGGAACAGTTAGCCACTAAGTTAACAGATTATGGAAAAATCGTTGAACCAAATTACAATCCAATTATTAAACCATTCTTTGGTCAAGGAGTGGCAACTGCGTTAGAATCAATTAGAGCCAAAGCCAACCAAGGTTTAGCTCAATGGGAGATGATTGATTAAATAACTAAAATACCTATTTGAAATTTACTTTATTCGATTTTAATTATTAGCTATTTTTGTCCTAGTTTTTCTTTATAAGAAAATCCCAAGTTTATTAGTGCTTCTTTAACTTTTTCTTTATCTTGTTCTTTAATGAGTAACAGGTCTTTTGAGTAAGTTGAAACAATTAAAATATTTGAATCTGACTCATAAATTGCTTTACTTACGTTAAAAAGAGTCCCTTTCATGAATGGAGTTTCAAGATTAAGAGAGACTAGTAACCAATTATTAGGATTTTTTTCTTTTAGTTCAAAACCAACAATGTTTTTTGTTACCACGGTTATTTCCTCACCATCGTCAGTTACTAGAAAATGTTGTTTTGGATCACTGGGATAACTTAATGCCTGACAATAAAAGTACGGTTCTGTAGCAATGGAAAAACTACTTTTGGTAAACATAGTTTGAAGATCTTTTTGCATAGTAACTATTGTAGCAGGTGAAAAACTTTACAAGTTTTATTTATAAGTTCAATTATTTTGAAAAGTTAAACTTTTTTTTAAATTTTTCTTCTTAAAACTAGCATGCAGACAAATAAAGTATTTGCAATAAACCAAGTAATTGGATAGAGCATGGTAACCATAGTGTAGTTGTTTAGTGATAGAGTAGCTAAGCCAAACCTTAAAATATTTAAAAAATAAAAAGATAGTGTTTCTGAATTTGGAGCAATCCATGATTTTCGAATAGTTGGTACAAACGAAAGCAAGTCAGTTGTGGTTAATAAAATTGCTGAAACTATTGGTTGGTCAGCTATAAGCCAAAAACTTAAAGCTATAAAAGCCAGCGAAATAAATACTTTATCTGTAATAGTTATTTTACTTAAGACCTTGTATTTTATAGTCAAAAGAATAACTAGAACACACGCTAACTCTGCAGCAAGAGTAACAAATGCTCCGGATCCAGCATTATTTGAGATTTGTAGAGCAAATACAATTCCACCAGTTAAACCCCAAGAGATCCAACTATAAAGGTGAGGCTTGGTTTTTCCTGAAATAATATCTCTTATATATGGAACATAGCCAATAAAAGTTAAAATTATGGCGATTATTCCAACTACTGTTTTAAACATAAATGAGATTATATCAGGGAAGAGTTCTTACAAGACTACTTATTGGGTAAGTTTATTCTGGGTTTGCAACTTAGCTGTTGTCAATTGTTGAACCTAGTTTTTTGACACATAACTAAAAAATCTCCATTTATGGAGATTTCTTATTTATGATGCCCGACCAGGATTCGAACCTAGATTAAAGGCTTCAAAGGCCTCTGTCCTGCCATTAGACGATCGGGCAATAGCAGAATGTTGTAATTCTACTCTGATAAGTGATTTTTCTCAAGGCTTTCTTAAAATCTGGTAATAATTCAAATTTCCTGACTTGCCATCTGCTGTGTACTCTTTTTCTAGTTCCAGATTGGTTGCTTTGATCAGTTTTTGAATTTCCTCATCATTAGTGAAGTGACAATAACGATAAGCTGTAGCACCCCTCTGCCAGTCTAGAATGTAATCATTTTCCTCTAGTTCTTCTGGATCGACTTTAGCTAAAGTCGGGTGGATTTGTTTTTTTTCAAATCTTTTTTCATTCAAAAATCTCCAGGCAGTAAAAACGAAAATGCCATCATTGGTGAGATGTTCAGCAATCGTGTCAATTAATTTTTTTCTTAATTTAAATGATGGAATGTGGTGCAAAACACCAAATAAAGTAATCACTTGGTATTTTTTTTGAGGCAGTAGTTCATCGATTTTATTGTTAATTAGAGCATCAATAATATCCAAGTAAAATAATTCTTTTTCGAATGATTGTGCCATTAATCTTTTTTTAGCAAAATCCAATAGTTCTTTACTATTGTCTGCCCCGTGATAAATAAATTTTTGATGAATTTTTTCTTTGAACAAAAACTCACCAAATCTGCCATTACCACAGCCGATATCCAAGACTTTTAATTGAGGGTGGTTAGCTCCAATTTTTTTGAGTGGCTCGACTAATTCTTTCCAACCTTGCCAATAAAAACTGCGAGTTTTACTAAATTCCTCAGCTGTAATTTGGTAAAAACGCTGATTAAGCTGATTAAGCTGGACGATGGTTCCTGGTTTCATTGGTATAATATAGTTTCTTGATGAAAAAACTTTTTAATTATACCGATCATCTTCAACAAGTGGTAGCTGTACTAAAAGAGATTGAGACTTTGGCTAATTTTGGCGAAAAGAAATTATCTCAGTTGACCAAAAAACATCCACTCAAAGATGGATCTCTCCTGTCTAAAACAGATCTAATTGAAGCCTATCGCGATTTGGCTGGTCAACATGGTTTGGCACCTTTTGATCAAAAAATGATTAAAAAAATCATGATGAAACCAGTTCGCACCTTGTCTGGTGTGGCCCCAATTACAGTGTTAACGAAACCATTTCCTTGTCCAGGTAAATGTATTTTTTGTCCGAATGATATTAGAATGCCCAAGAGTTATTTGAGTGATGAACCTGGAGCTCAGCGGGCAGAACGTAATTATTTTGATCCTTATCTACAAACCTATAATCGTTTAGATGCTTTATGGGCCATGGGTCATTCAGTAGACAAAGCTGAATTAATAATTCTTGGTGGTACTTGGTCGTACTATCCAGAGACATATCAAATTTGGTTTATTAAAGAATGTTTTAGAGCTTTGAATGATTTTGGTCAAAAAGATGATCGAAAAAAAATTCGTGAGCAATATAAAAAAATTCAGCAACAATTAGAAAAAAATCAGCAATTTGTTTTAACCGATGATCCAAAAACTAACAAAGAAAAATTTGCCCCAATTCAATTTACAAGTCAAAGTGATAAAAAGTACAACCAAGCAGTTTCTGAAGTCTATGTCGCTCCTGAAAGAAAACTCGGTTTAGATAAGCTGCAAACTGCGACTTGGGATGAACTATTTATTGAACACAAAAAGAACGAAGCTGCTGGGGTTCGTAATGTTGGTTTGGTGATTGAAACTAGACCAGATAATATTTCGGCAGAGGAAGTGATTAGGGTTAGGAAATTGGGTTGTACTAAAACCCAAATTGGTGTGCAAAGTACGAATGATCAGGTTTTGGAAAAAAATCACCGTGGACATAAGGTTGAAGCTAGCAAAAAAGCTTTTAAACTACTTAGACAGGCTGGTTTTAAGATCCATGCTCATTGGATGGCTAATCTTTATGGTTCTGATCATCAGTTAGATCAACAAGATTTTGATCGGTTATTTATTGGCAAAGATTTTCATCCTGATGAGTTAAAAGTTTATCCTTGTTCATTAATTGATAGCGCTGAGTTGATGAGTTACTACCAACGTGGTTTATGGCAACCATATTCGCATGAAGAACTTTTATCAGTTCTCGAACATGTGCTACAAACTACTCCACCCTATTGTCGTTTAACCAGAATAATTCGTGATATTCCTTCACAAGATATTGTGGTCGGTAATAAAAAAACTAATTTTAGACAGATTGCTGAACAATCTATTGCTAAAAAAGGGATTGTTTCTAAAGACATCAGGGCTCGAGAAATTCGTGAGCAAAACTTTGATCCAACAACTGCACAATTAAAAGTTGAAAAATACCAAACTGTAGTAAGCGATGAGGAGTTTTTACAGTTTGTGGTTAAGACTGATGATGGTGAAAAACTACTTGCTTTTTTGAGATTGAGTTTACCTAAAGAAAATTTTATTGATGAGTTGAAAGATAGTGCGATGATCCGTGAGATTCACGTTTATGGTCGAGCGTTAAACATTGGCAGTAAAAGCAAAAATGATGCTCAACATTTTGGTTTTGGTACCCAACTAATTGCTGAGGCTAAAGCTAGAGCCTCCAAAGCTGGTTATAAAAAGTTGGCTGTTATTTCAGCTATCGGTACTAGAAACTACTATCGCAAAAAAGGTTTTAAAGACGGAGAGTTATATCAATATATGGATTTAGTTTAGTTTTTTTCGTCCATCCCGAAACGATCTTTAGTAAATTTGAGTTTTTTCTTGATTACTTTCTCAACATCAATATCAAGTTCGTTTGATAGTAAAATTAAAGAAGCTAGCACGTCAGCAAATTCATCTTCCATATTTTCTCGGCTGAAATTGGCAATTTTGGTGTCACGAGCTAGGTTCATACTGGTCAAGATTTCATCTGCCAACTCACCTAATTCCTCAACAATTTTCATGGTTCGAGCAAAGATTTGTTGATTTTTATCTTTGAGTGGCCAACGATTATTGAGAAAATCACCAACTTCTTTATAGTCTTTGACTAGTTGTTTAATAGTTAAGTCACTGTTTGTCATTAGAGCTATATTTTAGCACATTTTACTCTGGCCAGTCCCAACAGAAATATATTTTTTAAAAAATTGTGGGTATTTTTTGTAGTTAAATAGATATTTTTGTTGATTAATAAAGGTATCAGTTCTTGAGTCGATGTTATTTCTTAGTTGCTGAATAAAGATCTCGCTATGAGGGGAACAAATATCACAAACAGTACAGTTGAAATTAACATCAGTTTTTTGGCCAAAAAAATTGAGAATTTTTTGGTGATGACAATTTTTACTATTAATGAATTTTTTCATTTGATTGTTATTTTTAGTTTTTTTATTTAAATTTTTTTGAATCTGAAAATCAAAATCGTGAATGAGTAATTCACAAAAAGCTAATTGACCATTTCTACCTGCTCGACCAATTTCTTGAACATAGTTTTCTAGTCTTTCTGGTAATTGTTGATGAATAACAAATTCAAGATCACTTTTATCAATACCCATACCAAAGGCATTGGTAGTAACTAAGACTTTGATTTTATTTTTTATAAAATCATTAATAATTTTTTGTTTTTGATCTTTATTTATTCCAGCATGAAAAAACTCTATTTTAAGTTGACTAAAAAAATCTAAGTTTTTAATAGAGTTAAAGACACTCTCGACTTCTTTTCTGGTTAAACAATAAATCAAACCATTTTTATTTTGGTATTTGTGAAAAATTAAATAACAAAGATATAAAAATCGTTGAGATCTTAGCAAAAATTTTTTATGAATAATAAATAAGTTTTTGCGGAAAAAATTTCCAATAAATATTTGATTATTTTTAATCTTAAAACTAGTTGTTAGGTCATTGACCACTTTTTTTGATGCTGTAGCAGTAAATAAAGCAATAGTTGGTGGTGGCTGAAGAGAAAATATATAGTTTGGGAGTTGTTTATAGATTGGTCTAAAATTATTTCCCCAAATAGAAAAACAATGGGCCTCATCAATTGCAATTAGTGTCGGTGGTTTACTCTGGAAAATCTGATTAATTTTACTTAAGATTAATTTTTCTGGTGAAAGATAAATAAATTTGTAATAATTTCTTTTAAAGTTTTCTAAAAATAGTTGCTGATTTGGTTTTTTGTTGCTATGAATGGCAATTGAATTAATACTCTTTTGTTGAAGATGAAAGACCTGGTCATCCATCAAAGCAACTAATGGTGAGATCACCAAAGTATAACCAGGGTTTTTCAAGCCAGGTATTTGGTAACAAATAGATTTACCATAACCAGTCGGCAGTAGGGCCAAAGTATTGTTTTTTTGTTGAATACTGGTAATAATCTCAAGTTGTGGTGACCTAAAATCATTAATTTTAAAGGTTTTTTTTATTTGTTTATCCATGTAAAAAATTTAACAGTTTTTCCTTGCAAGAATTGGTATCTTGATAGATAATAAAGTCCTATGAAAGATCTACCTTCTATTATTACTAAGTATCGAAAATGGGTTATGGCTTTGGCTTTGGTCGGTGTTGGCTTGGCATCATATCTTTATTATGAATACGCCACCCAGAATGCTTTTGGTGTTTGTAACATTAATGATGTTTTTAACTGTAAGCCCATTATTGAAGGCGAATTAGCTACTTTATTTGGTATTCCGGTAGCTTTGATTGGTTTGGTTGGTTATTTAGTGATCTTTTTGACTGCTAAAGCAAATAACTTTAAGTGGTCATTTTATATGGCTACTTTTGGGATGTTGTTTTGTTTACGCCTAACGATTTTAGAAATTTTTGTAGAACATGTTATTTGTCCAGTTTGTATGGCCTGTCAGGCAGTAATGCTAGTTGAGTTTATTCTTACTTACCAGCTAGCTTATCCTGAAAAGGTAGGTTTAATTTCTTCACAAGAATCAAAAACAAAGTGATATAATCTAAGTCTTGATCGGAGAGTAGCTCAGATGGCTAGAGTGCGCGCTTTGGGAGCGTGAGGTCGCAGGTTCGAGCCCTGTCTCTCCGACATAGCTTTAATGTTGTTGCCGCGGTGGCGGAATTGGTAGACGCGCGAGACTTAAAATCTCGTTCTAGCAATAGAGTGTGGGTTCGATTCCCACCCGCGGCACAGAGTGAAAAAGGAGATTACAAAAAGTAATTTCCTTTTTTTTATTTTTATTGATATAAGGCGTAATAAAGTCCATTTTTTCTTTTTTTATATCTATAATCATTTGCCATTAAATATTCAGAATATTCATTGGGTTGGGCTTGATGTAAAACTTTTTTTCTTTTTTCTTTTGCTAAAAGTTCTAGTTGATTGGTTAGATAATTCCAAATAAATCTACCTTGCCCTTTAATATCATAGGTATTGATATCTGCTGTTACTAAGTAAAACTGACCTAGTTCTGTTGTTTCTTGAAGAGAAATTGTTAGAGTTAAAGTAATATTTCCCTTTTCGGTTTTCCAGATGAAAATTTTGTCATAATTATGATCATTTCCATATTCATTAATTTCAGGCTGATAAAGATTGATGTAGTTTTTTGGTTTTTCTAACATTTTTATTTTCCAATAATAAACAATTCTTCTTCTGCTCTAGTGACACCGGTATATAACCATCTTCTCCATTGCTCATCATCCATTTGTTTAAATCTTTCTTCAAATAACACCACTCTTTTTGCCTGACTGCCTTGAGCTTTGTGAACAGTTAAAGCATAACCAAAATCAAATAAATCTAGACCTCTAATTTTACTGCGTTGACCTTTAATATAATTATTTGTTTTGATTGAGCCGAACTGATGTCTGTAGATATCACCTTTATAATTTATTTCATCCAAGTCTATCTCTGCGTAGTAAGCATCTTCATCAATTATTTCTAAATGTTTAATGTAACCAGTCATTCCATTATAGATATTTTTAGCATGATTATTTCTGAGACAAATGACTTTATCTCCAACTATTGGCTCTGGTGTGATTTCTAAAAATTTTTGTTGACGAATAAAATTATTAATTTTGATTCTGGTGTGGTTGTATCCGGTTAAAATCATCGTGTCATCATTAAAACGTTCTAGCAATTCTTGGACTCTTTCTTGGGTTAATTGATCTTGTTGGTCAATTTTTTCAACATTGAAGCCGTACTTACCAATTTTAATTTGGCCACTTTTTCTAGCTTGAATTGAGAGATTGATGATCGGGTTATCAGCTGCTTGACGGTAAATTGTCTCCAACTTAATCATTGGTTTTTGCATTAGGTTGAAGTTACCTTCAACTGGTGGCAGTTGGCCATGGTCTCCAATAGCAATGATTGGTAAATTGAAGGATAACAAATCTTGCCAAAGTGTATAGTCTACCATTGAGGCCTCATCAATAATTACTAATTTAACCTCTAACTTATCTTTTTTTTTCCAACCAGTAATATCTTGAGCTTGGTTAATAATTGGGGCATAAATTAATGAGTGAATAGTTCCAACGTGATCTTGCTTAAAATAAGCTTCTTGTTTTTGGAGAGTGGCTTTAAGGACTCTAGCTGCTTTACCAGTATAACTAACTAAAGCAATTTTAACTTTATCATTACTTTTGTTTAGTAGTTTCCTAATTAAAGCGGTAAGAGTTGTTTTGCCAGTACCAGCATAGCCACCAAGCGTAATATATTGAGGACGATTCTTATCTTTTAACCAGGAAATAATTTTTTCGAGCGCTAGTTTTTTTTCTGTGGTAATTTCCATAAAACATTACTTATCATAAGCTAATTCATTAAAATCAGACAGTGAGTTTTGTTCTAAAGTAGCTCGTAAACTTCGTAGATATCACCAGCACCTAGGGTGACAAAAATATCACCAGGTTTTAATTCAGTCATAAAAAAGTTAGCTAAATGATCAATATTTTTTAAATTTTCAGCTTTAATCTCTGAATACTTTTCTCGAATTTTTTCACAGAGTAAATCACTCGAAATAGTTGGATCATCTTGTTCACGAGCAGAAGAAAAAATATCAATCATTAAGATTTCTTTGGCATCAGCGAAAGCACCCACGAAGTCGGAAAATAGTTGTTTAGTTCTAGAATAAGTGTGTGATTGGAAAGCAAAGACTTTTCTTTGGGTCGGATACCAGTCGTTAATTGCCTTGATAGCAGCTTTAACTTCATTAGGGTGGTGAGCATAGTCATCGAAACATTGAATACCGTTAATTAAACCTTTATTTTCAAATCTTCTAGCTGTTGATTTAAAGTTTTTGAGATTATGATTATTCAAAGCTTTTGGCTCTAAAGGTGTTACCGAGGCAATCGCTGCTAAGGCATTTAATAAGTTGAATTTTCCAGGAATAGTTAGTTCCAGTTGATAATTTTGATTTTGGTAAGTAAAAATACCTTGGGTTAAACCCTCTTTTGAAGTATATGATGTTAAACAAAAATCTGCTTGTGGATTTTCACCAAAAGTTACTATTTTTAGATTAGTCTCTTTAGCTAAGTTTAGTAGTTCTTGATCATCAGCATTAACTACCAAATAGTTACTTGTTTGTGAGAAGAATTGCTTGAAAACTTGCTTAGTATGATCAAAGTTTTTGTAAACATCAGGGTGGTCATATTTTAGGTTGGTGCAAACAGTTACAGCTGGTTTTAAGAAAGAAAATCTGGGTGTAATTGCTTGGTTTTTTTGTGGAGCATGAGGATCGATAACATATTCATCAGCTTCAGCTACGCAGTATTTACTTTCTGTCCAAGCTCCAGTTTTTTCTAAACCAGGTATATTACCTACTCCAACGGAAAACGATGGCTTTTGACCAATGTAACTCAAAATCCAAGTAATCATGGCTGAAACAGTCGATTTTCCACCTACTCCACAAACGGCCAAACCTTGTTTCTGGTTAAACAAAGACGAGATCGCTTCTGCTTGAGAAAATGTTGGCAGGTTATTTTTTAATGCCCATTTAACTTGAGGATTATCTATACCTTGATGAGCTGCCGTATAAACAACACAGTCAATATTATCTGGTAAAGGTAGCTGAAAATTATCAATTTTAATTTTTAGTTTTTCTAAAATTTTTTCTGTGACAAAAGCTTGTTCAACATCGCTTCCAATAACTGTTTTACCAGCGTCAATTAACATTTGAGCTAAAGAAGTCATGGCGACTCCTTTAATACCCACAAAATAAAAAGACGAATAATCAAGAATGTTCATTTAGTTTCTATTTAGAGCTTTTTCTACTGCGGCCACCTCACTCCAAGGATATTCAACGGTACCATAGCACATACTTTTTTCTGGACCTTTACCAAACAACGCTACTAGATCGCCCTTTTTGGCTAGTTCATTAATAGCAAAGTCGATAGCTTCGGCTCTATCAGCAATTGAAACAATCCGGTTGTGTCCAGTTTCTAATTGTTCTTTCATCTGTCTAATAATAGACCAAACATCTTCAGTTCTTGGGTCTTCGGCGGTAAAAACAACTAAGTCAGCATGTTGTAAACCAATTTTACCCATCATTGGTCTTTTGCTAATATCTCTGAGACCAGCACACCCATAGACAGCAATCAAGTTACCAGTA
>CAYPPX010000008.1:0-23407 GCA_964412775.1 uncultured Pseudomonadales bacterium
ACAAATAACTATCCAAGCTACATTATTGATCCAGTCTATAACCCATCAAATCAACCTAGAATGGCAGTCGGTTACGCTTTGATTGGCTTGTTTGGTGTCTTAAATGCTGCAGGCATTACTCATATTGCTGATGAAGATATCGAAGAGGTTATTAACACCATTATTCGTACTTCAGAAAATTTAAATGTAGAAACAAAACAAGAGGATAATAAAGCCAAACTCTTAGCTTTTGCTTGTGTTGAAAGAAGACCAGTTTTTGTGGGAAGTGAGTTTTTAGTTGGAGCCACTCACGTAGCTGCCAACCAATGGAACGAAAACGCCAAGATGTTTGCCGATTATAAAGTTGTTCCTGAACTCAACCATCACCTCATGGAAGGGCTAAGGTTTCCTAAAACTAATGCCACCACTCATTTTTTTATTTTCTTTAACTCTCACTTATACTTACCAAGTGACCAAAAAAGAATGAAAGTCACCCAACAAGTAGTAGAAAATAATGATATCGAAACCATGAGTATTAACCTTGAATCAGAAACCAAACTTACTCAAGTTTTTGAGTTAATTACCTTGATGTCTTATGCTGGATTTTATGTCAGTATGCTCGAAGGCATCGATCCAAGTCCGATTCCATTTGTAGACTATTTTAAAGATGAACTCAAAAAATAATCGATAGTTACTGGTTTGATGACTAAAAATTAGGTATAGTTAGCTTATTATGTCAGCGATCCGTGCTGTTCTAGCTAAAGAAATTTTGGACTCACAAGGTAACCCCACCATTAGTACCACTATTTGGACTGATGACGGTTACGTCATGGAAAGTGCTATCCCCAATGGAGAAAAAGTCTTACCTCATGAAGCTCAAATTTTACTTGATTTGGATAGTGAACATAAAAATGGTAAAGGGGTTCAAAAAGCTGTTCAGTTAGTTAATCAACAAATCGCTCCACAGTTGATTGGTAAAGACCCCACTCAACAAGAGCAACTAGATCAACTGCTACTAGGTCTGGACCAAACAGAACTAAAAACCCAGCTTGGCGCCAATACCATCGCTGCTGTTTCTCAGGCATTATTCAAAACTGGAGCAGCCGTAATGAATATGGCTGTCTATCAACGTCTCTTTGACCAATATCACTTATGTGAATACCTAAAAATCCCCACCTGTATTTTTGGCCTAGTAAATGGTGGTAAATATGGTTCTAACAACTTGGATTTACAAGAATTTTTGGTTATTCCAGCCAGCCACATGGACTATCGAGTTTCACTAGAGATAGAGAATGATCTAAGAACTAATTTATTGAGTTTACTCAAAAGTAGAAAAGCCAGCTACTCAACCGGTATCTTGGGTGGTTACACTCCAGCTCTACAAAAAAATACCGATGTTTTTGATTTTATCGTTGAAGCTGCTCATAAAACTGACTACATTCTCTCCAGAGATTTCTTTTTTGGGTTAGATGCTGGAGCAGAGCACTTAGTCAATAGAGGCAAGTATGTTCTGAGAGATAAATCAACAGTTTATAACGAAAAAGAAATTGTTGATTTCTATAAAAACTTAAAAGAAAAATATAACTTAAATTACCTAGAAGACCCTTTTGCTATCAAAGATACCAACCTTTGGATTGACTTTACCAAAGACTTTGGGTCTTCTACTAAAGTCGTTTTGGACGCCCTTACTGTTACCAGCCCCAAGAAAATTCAAGAAGCCATCCAAGCAGGCTGGGGCAATTCAGTTATTATCAAACCAAGCCAAATCGGCACCGTGACTGAAGCAATTCAAGCGGTCAAAACAGCCAAAAACGCCGGCTGGTCAATCATCGTGTCCCAAAGAAGTGGTGAAACTAATGATAGCTTTTTAGCTGACTTTGCGGTTGGCATTGGAGCAGATTTTGTCAAATTTGGTCCAACCAATCGAGGTGAATCAGTAGAAAAATACAACCGTTTAGCAGATATTTATTTAGAAATTGAACAGCAAATGCTGGAAGGAGAAACCATGAATCAGAATCCTCCCCAAAACTCTAGTAACACCCAAACTATTGGTGAACAATCAGCTGGAGCAACACAAACTCCAACTCCAATTAACCCATTTATAGGTGTTGATAATGCAGACCCAACAACAATAGCTGATTCAACGGCAACTACTCAACCACCTGTGACCCCTATTAACCCATTTGCTGAGCCAGCAATCGAGCCACCAGTCAACCAGCCACCCATAGAACCAATAACTGTTGAGCCAGCGATAAATGAACCTTTAGCAGAACCAACAATACAAGTCCCACCAACAACCAACCCAACTGTAAGCACGCCTATCACTACACCAGTGCCAACTGAGCTTCCGATTAATCAACCACCTATGCCTGCTGCTATTCCGGCCACTGAACCAATCACAGAACTGGTAAAAACTACAGATAATAATACTCCAGAAACTTTACCCAATTTATCCTTGGGAGAAACTCCAACCATCACAACACCACCTATGACTGGCTCAATGGGTGTTGTCCCACAGCCACCGATGAATAGCCCGGGCATCCCACCAATGGCCGAACCAGCTCCAAAAGCAACAACTCCAGAGACTGGTGAACCAGAGGAACAAGTCATTGATCATGCCCAGGAAGTAATTGATTCTAGCCTGGCTGAGTTAAGCCCTAGTGATAATCAAGGGGCCACCGTTACTGAGCCAACTGATTCAACCACCAGCTAAAAATTAGTTAGAACTGATTAAAAAAAGTTGAAGTTAACTTTCAATTGTAATAGTTATTTTTTACTAGCCTCAAATATTTTTTCAGCATCAAAACCCAATTCTGCTGGCAAATTTTTAAATAAACGAACTTCTTCACCTTGAGAATTAGTTGCTGGTATAAAACCAGTGACTTGAACCAAAAAAGCCACAGTAATAAAATGACCACGAGGATCACGCTGGGGATCATCAAAAATCCCAATCATTTTTTCTAACTTAAAATCAGTTAAACCAACTTCATTAGCCATTACCCTAGATATAACCATCTTTAGTGTTTCATTCTTTCTCACAACACTACCAGGAAGATGCCAATGACCTTGAAATGGAACCATAGCCCGTTTTACCAAAACAACTTTATCATCTTGTTTAACCACTACATCAACACACAAAACAGGAGCTTGCTCTAACCAAGTCTGCCAAAATTCAGGACTCCATTGATAACTCATAAAAATTTGCTGATTTATACTTATAAACAATCAAAACCGTCAACTGTATTGAAAGAGTTTACTGTATTTACTCCAAATAAACAATCTATCTACCTTGGACAAACCCGAATTATAAAACAACATATTTGATATATTTTGTTATTTAAAGATGGTGTTGTTATTCGGGGTTTACTCGCATATACTCTGGGTAATATTTGGGATAGCTTTGGTTAATTAAAACCATATTTAATATAAAAAAAGGAGAATACTATGGCCGTCACCCTTTACAAAAGACAACGACAAATTGTTGATTATATCGCTCAATATATCCAAAAGAATGGTTTTTCTCCAACCCTCAAGGAAATTGCTGAAGCGATTAATGTCTCTTCTTTAGCTACAGTTCATGAACACCTTCAGGCTCTCCAAAGAAAAAATGTGGTCAAAAAACATGAGGGTACCGTTAGAGGCATTGAATTAGTTGACCGCACCTTTTTGAACATCACAGACAGTGTGGATCTACCAATTTTGGGCTTCATTGCAGCGGGCTCACCAATTGAACCTTATACCGACACTGATGCTACTTTTAAAGTTTCTCCAGAAATGGTTTCTGGTAAAAAACGCTCTTATATTCTCCAAGTCAAAGGTCAATCAATGATTGAAGACCATATTGATGACGGCGACTATGTGGTTATTGAAGAGACTAATAGTGTCAATAATGGCGATATCGTTGTTGCTCTTTTAGATAATGGTTTAGCCACCCTAAAAAGATTTTATAAAGAGGTCACTAGAGTTAGACTAGAACCAGCCAACTCAACTATGAGTCCAATTTATGCCACCAACGTTCAGATCCAAGGCAGAGTGGTAGGCTTAATTCGCAAATTTAGATATTAAAAACTGGAAGACCATGAAACATGGCAAACCCCGCTTAAAAAGTGGGGTTTTTTGTTACACGTAATGTTCAACCACCCCAAACTCTTCATTCACAAAGCAACGCAATACATATAAATAGTCTGATAAACGGTTGATTATTTGCAATAACAATTTATCAGTATTTTTGTTGGCTTTAACATAACTAACAACAACTCGTTCTAATCTACGACAAACTGCTCTAGCAATATCTAACAAAGCAGCCACCTCATGCCCACCAGGTAAGACAAACCTGTTGTGCCAATCATCAGCCATCAAATTTTGGAGTTTACTAGCTTCTGCTTCAATTTTTTTTAAAAAATCATTAGATAGTTCAACCTTAGCTTTAGCCACTACTGCACCTAAAACAAACAATTGTTTTTGAGTTGTTTGTAAAAACTTCTCCTGCTGGGCTAATTCTTGTTTCTGGCTTAAAACAGCCTGTAATTTTGTCCTAACTAGACCTAACTGAGAATTTAGCTCATCTAAAGTACCAATTAACTCAAAAGAAACATCATCTTTAGCTAATCTTTCACCATTAGCTAGAGAAGTTTGACCTTGGTCACCAGTTTTTGTCGAAACATTTAGCACCATAGTTGCATTGTACAAATAAACTTAAAAATTTAACAGTCACTACCACCTAGGGTACCAATTTTCCCAGATTGACTACAACAGGTTGTATCCAAAACTTAAAATTACTCCTTTTACAAGTTTACAATTCACAGTACAATTCAATCCCGTGAGATTAGACGGGTTATTAAACTTTTCTAGTAAAAAACCAAAGAAATACATCTTCGTTTCTGGAGGTGTTCTTTCTGGACTTGGTAAAGGAGCCACCGCTGCTTCAATCGGTGTTTTACTCAAAGACCAAGGTTACTCTGTTACCAATCTTAAATGTGAGAACTACTTAAATATCGACTCTGGCAATATTAACCCAGTCGAACATGGTGATGTTTTCTTGTGTGAAGATGGGCTTGAAGCTGATTTAGACCTGGGTACCTATGAACGTTTCTTGGGTAAAGAAGTTGGCTCTAAAAACTTCACCACCATGGGTCAGATCTATTTATCTGTCATTGAAAAAGCCAAAAACTTGGAATATGAGGGCGTGACTGTTGATGCTATTCCTTACGTACCAGAGGAAGTAATTCGTCGAATTCGTGAAGCTTCAGAAGATAATGATGTTGTCTTGATTGAACTTGGTGGCACTGCTGGTGAATACCAAAACATTGTCTACTACGAAGCTTACAGAATCATGAAACAAAGCTTACCAGATGATGTAATCTTGGTTCATGTTACTTATTTTCCAACTCCTCATCACCTGGGTGAGTTGAAATCAAAACCAACCCAGCTATCAGTCAAAGACTTACACGGCATGGGTATTCAACCAGACTTTATTATCGGTCGAGCAGAGTCGACCATTGATGATAAACGAAAAGAGAAAGTCGCCTACTTTTGTAACATGCAAAAGGAAGATGTCATCTCTAATCCAGACGTCAAAACTATTTATCAAATCCCAATTAAATTTTTAGAGCAAAATTTAGACGAAAGAATTAACGAAAAATTAAAACTACCAGCCAAAAGAGCTAAACTTCAATCTTGGAAAGATTTAGTTAAAAAAATTGTTGGTCAAAAGAAGAGAAAAGTCTCGATTGCCATTATTGCCAAATATATCGCTACCGGTGATTATGAACTCAAAGATTCATATACTTCACTTTTAGAATCACTCGAGCATGCTAGCTGGTATAACGATACTGATCTCGAAATCATTTTCATTAATGCCGAAGCACTGGAGAAAAAAGAGAAAAAAGCCATGGAAGATATTAAACGAGCTGATGGGATAGTTGTACCCATTGGTTGGGGTAGCAGAGGCGTTGAAGGTAAAATTGATGCAGTTAAATACGCTCGAGAAAACAAAATTCCTTACCTAGGACTTTGCTATGGTATGCAACTAGCCTCAGTAGAATTTGCTCGTAATGTGGTTGGCCTTAAAGATGCCCACACCAAAGAAGTTAACCCTAACACTACTAATCCAATTATCCACGACATCCCTTTTGACGAAAAATATCAGAGAATTAAGGGGGTTGGTGCTAGTATGAGACTCGGTGGTTATGACTGTATCCTTAAACCTGGAACACTCGCTCATAAAATCTATAGCAAACATAATGCTTTCAAAGATAAAAAACAGAATTTAATTTCTGAAAGACACCGCCATCGCTATGAGTTTAATAATGAATATCGTCAAGCTTTGGAAGCTAAAGGTTTTGTCATTTCTGGCACTAGTCCAGATGATTTCTTTGTTGAAATGATTGAGCTACCAGAGAAAGATCATCCTTTCTTTGTGGCTACTCAAGCTCACCCAGAATATAAATCACAACCACTCAAGCCACATCCAATCTTTATTGAATACATGAAAGCAGTTTTAGACTACGATTTTAAACATGATAAAGGTACTACCAGTAAACCAGTCAAGATTACTGAACCATAAAATCGCTCAGGGTCTTGCTTATCTGAGCTTTCCAGAGTAAAATATCGGTCTGTTGTAAAGGATTTTTTGTAGTCTTTTACAAGATTTTGACTAAAGAAGGGAATATCAAGTAATGTCACAATATTTAGAATATAACAATCAAACTATTACCGTTGGTGATACCGTTAGAGTTCATCAAGAAATTAAAGAAGGTAACAAGAAACGTATCCAGATTTTTGAGGGTATCGTCATTGCTGTTAAAAATTCTGAAACTGGTAAATCTTTTACCGTCAGAAAAATCGGTGCAAATGCTATTGGTGTCGAAAAAATCTTTCCAGTTTTACTCCCATCGATCAAAAAGATTGAGATAAAACGTAAGGGAGATGTCAGAAGAAGTAAGCTATATTACCTCCGTGAAAAGATCGGTAAAGCTGCTTCCAGAATTAAAGAGAAGAGTACTTTCACCAAAGCAAGTTAAACTAAATAATTTCCTAATTGGAGAACTTGGTGAAAAAACTGCAGCTAACTATTTGAGCAAAATTGGCTACAAAATATTAAACTGCAACGTGATCTTTAAAAAGTACGAGATTGATATTGTCGCTCTTGATCAACAAGCTCAGACATTAGTCTTTGCCGAAGTCAAAACTAGAAAATCACAAGCTTTTGGTCACCCAAGTAAAGCTGTAAATAGACATAAATTAAGATCCATGAAAATTGGCGCTGAACTTTATTTGAAATATGCAGATTTACAATATTTCTATCGGTTTGATATCATTACTGTTACTCCAGGAAGAGTAGAGCACTTTAAAAATATCACTTGGCCTTAAAAATAAATGGCCCCATCGTCTAGTGGTTAGGACACCTGGTTTTCATCCAGGCAACCAGAGTTCGATTCTCTGTGGGGTCACAATGATAAAAAGATCCATTTATGGATCTTTTTTAGTAAAAAAACAAATTAGAAGTTTATTTTTTATCAATCACCTTTATAATCCAAATTCACTCTGCCCAAAGTCAAACTAAGACTATGGCAAAAAATTTTTCAGAAAACTCAATTCCACAAATTGGTATCGTTACTCCCAGTAAAGAATTACCTATTACCACTATTTATAAAGATTCTGGTCTATCACCACTAGAATACTTCATTAGAAATTTTACTCCTGATTGGCCTGGTGCCTTTGCTGCGGTTTATCACCACACGGTCCTAAGAGCAGAAAGACAAAAAGATAGTGAACCAATTCACCGTAAAGGTGAGAGTCGCTATATTAATCAGACCCCATTTCCTGATCCATTTACTTTACTTAGCTTGTTAGCCACTAGCACTACCCACACTGAACTTTACACCGCAGTTTTAGTTTCACCTCAGATGCAAACTGGTGAGTTAGCCCAAAAAGTAGCTGCTATCGCTAATTTAAGCAGAGGTAGGTTTAATCTGGGAGTGGGAGTGGGTTGGAATAAAAATGAGTATGAAGCCTTGGGTAGAGGAGATATTTATCCTGTGCGTGGTAAATTCCTCAACGAACAAATTCCTGCTTTAAGAAAAATCTTAACTGGTGAAACTTTTACCGGACAAATTGGGCCGTGGGAAAAGTTTGATCAAATGGCAATTAATCCAGGTTCCACCGATCGTGTTCCAATCTGGATTGGTGGCCAATCAGAGGCTGCTAGAAAAAGAGCCGCATTAATAGGAGATGGCTGGATGCCACTTGGTGATGTTGACCAATTTAGTGACCAGATAGGGTTACTTCATGAATTTCTTTTAGCTGAAGGAAAAGATCCCAATAGGTTTAAAACTATGGGCAGAATTGCCTTGGGTAAAACAGCCAGTAACCAATGGGTAGATACTTTCCTCCAGTGGCAACAAGCTGGAGCAACCCACGTGGTTTTAAGCACAACTGGTGATGAAAATGAATATGATCCACATGGTGAAAAAACTGACCCTTATTACCACCTCAGAATGATTAACAAATTCTTAAAAATTACAGGGTGGTTAAGAACTCCGGCTGGCTCATTTAGCAGTCTCTTTGCAGAACAAAACACTTATCAATTTTTAAATTTACCAAAAGATTATGAAAACTTTATGAACTTACAACTAGATAAAGATTTAAAAATTGAGCATGTCTTTCAATTTTTACTTAGCAGAGGTTTTACTGAAACACATATTAATAACTTTAAAGTCACCAGCAAAAATGGTGAACAAATCTTAGTCAGCCAACCAAAAGGTTTAATCGGACAAAACGGAGAAAAAGTTATTGTGATGAATCAAGAAAACCACTTAAATAAAACTTTTCTTTTTTATGACAGTAGAGTAGAGCTGGGTTTTGGTAACTGGAATTCACACTAACATAAAAACTGCATAAATTTACATTTTTGTTCAATTTCAAAATATATCAAATTAATAAATTTTTGCTCATTATTTGCTAATATTAATCAATCCTATATTGAGAAAGTAGTCTTTGTAGTCTAAGTAGTCTTTATACTCAAAATAGTGTAGTATGGATGAATGCGCAGAAAAATCTTATTTTTCAGCCATGCTCAATTAACCCTCTTGGACCTGTTTCTAGATAACAAAAAAAGAGCCTTGGGCGTGACTGAAATTACCGAAAAAACCGCCATCAAAGGGGAGTCTTTGGGCGGTCTAATTTCCTCATTTGTTAGGACTAAATATCGGGGTCAATCCCTTATCCAGCCATGGGGTAGAGACAGAAATGGGATTGGCATGCGCTGGAAAATCAACCCTAAAGCTATCAACCTAGAGTTAGCCCAACGTGAAGTTAATATGTTACTCAAGGAACACCAAGCCTAATGCTAGTTGAAACATTAAAAACTCTAGCTAAAAAGGTCAGAAATTCATTCTTCATGAGTCTGATTTTGGCAGGTCTAGTTTTTAGTGCTCCAATGATTAAAGCTAATGTCCCAATAGAATTAAACTTTAACCCTGAAACAAAGTCCTATGAGAGTAATGAAAACTTTTCTTGGGGTGTTTTAGCTATCAACTCTAATAAAGCTACTTATTTACCCAACGAAACAGCTCAGCTTGAGTTTGCTGTTCTAGACGAAAAAGGAGCGATGGTTTGTAACGCCGAACTCAACCTAACCGTGACAAAACCAGATGGTCAAACTCAACTGCTTTCAACCAAAACTGGAGAAATAAAAATCAACCAAGCTGTGTGTCGAAGTTATGCTCTAACTGAAGTTCCAGACTATGAAGCTAACTATTTGCTAACAAACCCAGGTGAGTATCAATTATCTCTAGAAGCAATCACTAAAAATGGAACCCATTTGATCACTAGTAAAATCGAAGTCAAAGAAAAGGCTAACTTCATAGTTGAACGCCAAGCGACCACCCGTGTTTACCCAATCAATAAATATCCAGTCAAAATCTTAGTAACACCACAAGAAGATTATAGAGGAACTGTTGAAGAACCAATTCCAAAAAACTTTGACGTTTTTGCTATTAATCATGGTGGTCAAAAATTGAATGACACTATTAGTTGGGAAGTAGCTTGGCAAGCTGGTCAAACTTATGAACTGGAGTATACCTTTGATACCCCAGATAAAAATCCAGCTTTTTATACCACTGGGCCATTAAAAATAGGAGCTGATTTTTCCGAAAATAGAAGTTGGCAATTAGCAGTAGATGCCGTTCTTACTTATGTGGGTGGAGTAGAAATTTCAGGAAGTAGTAACGGAGGCGGTGGTTGGGTTGAGCTTACTGATCAAATCGGCGCCGACACAAGAGACGCCAATATGTCTGTTAGTTATAAAATCATGGGTGCTACTCCAGATAGTTCTATTCCAGTAAATAGTGCTATAACTACTGCCTTTGGCAGTACTAGTGTTGTTCATATCTGGCGTAATGTTGACCAAAACAACCCAATTGATGTTACTACTACCACAGCCACAGCTGCAAATTCTGCCGTTTTTGATAGTCCAGCTATCACTCCAGTTACAGCAGGAGCTCAAGTTCTCTCAATTGGTCTAAGCACTGCTGCGGCAAATGCTGGTGATACAGATATCACTGCTCCTTCAGGTTATGGTAATCAAGTTGACAATAATGGTAACGGTTCCACTGCCTCAGTCCAAGCTGGTATTGCTAGTAAGGCCTGGAGCGGCTCTGGCGCTGAAAATCCTGCGGCCTGGACAAATATTACTACCACGACTTCTGATTCTTGGGTTGCAGCGACTGTTGCTTTACGTCCAAATGGCACACTTACTTATGTGGGTGGCGCAGAAAATTCTGGCACAACCCCTTATAGTATTGATATCTCTGGATTATCTCCTCAAGAAGGTGATATTGTCATCGTTGTTACCGGCTGGTCTCACACCACTAATGGTGACCCCGGTGTTAGATTATATGACCTTGATCTATCAGGATTATCAATGCAAGAAGGAGATTTAGTGATTGTAGCAACAGGTTGGTCTCATACTACTGATGGCAATCCAGAGGTATACACTAACGGTTATTCAGAGCTTACTGATCAAGTAGGAGCTGACACCCGTGATGCCAATTTATCAATTAATTATAAAATTATGGGTGCTACCCCAGATTCTGGTGTTACCTGTTATGGCTCTGGCTATCAATCACCGGTGTATGGTGATCTATGTCTTGCTCATGTATGGCGAGGCGCTGATCCTACCACTCCAATTGACGTCACCACTACCACGGCTACAGCTGCAAATTCTGCCGTTTTTGATAGTCCAGCTATCACTCCAGTTACAACAGGAGCTCAAGTTCTCTCAATTGGCCTAAGCACTGCTGCTGCGAGTGCAGGAGATACAACTATCACCGCTCCAACTGATTATACTAACCAACTTGATCATAATAGCAACGGCACTACTCACTCCATCCAAGCCGGTATTGCTAGTAAAGCCTGGAGCGGCTCTGGCGCTGAAAATCCTGCGGCCTGGACAAATATTACTACCACGACTTCTGATTCTTGGGTTGCAGCGACCCTTGCTATACGACCTTTTATCGAAACTGATATTGATATTTCCGGTACCGCCAATGGCAACGATGGTGCCACAGTTAGAGTCGCAATTAATGGCAGTGTTCAAGCTCAGACAGGAACTATTTCTGGTAGTGCTTGGACTATTTCTGGCGTAACCACACCAACAGCAGATGATATTATCACCGTTTGGGTAGATAACGTTGCAGATAACTTAGAATCAACAGCTGTGACTAAATATAGTGCTGGTGATGTGACAGGCATGGTCTTGGATACCAATGTCACCACCATTGGTAGTGATCAAAATACCGGTTTAACCGTGACTAATTTAAATGCTTATGACTGTACTGAAGACGAAGACATTATGTACCAAGCAGCCAGTTCAACTTTGTTAGTTGAAGGCAACAATTGTGCTGATTCTACAACTAACTCATATTCAGCTGAAGAACTAGAAATATTATCTGGAGACTCACTCACTATCGGTGGAACAGAAACTTTGACTACCTATGATCTAACAATTACTGGTACTCTCACATCAAGTGGTAATGCCACTTATAACATTGCTCATAATTGGGCTAATACTGGAACATTTACCAGCGACACTAGTACCGTCAATTTAACTGGTGCCGATAGTAGTACCCAAACTATTAGTGGTTCTACTAGTTTCTACAACTTAGCTATTAGTACTGCTAGTAACTCTGCAGGTAGAACCATTACTCATACTGCTGGAACTACTCAAACCGTCACTGGCACTTGGACGGTCACTGGTTACTCTGGCAAAGTCATTACTCTTGGGAGCTCTAATACTTCTGCTTGGACGATTAACCCGACAACTGCTAGTGTCACTTATGCTGATGTTTCTTACTCAACTAACTCTGGAACTAGTTTCTGTGCCACTTATACTACCAATAGTGGTAACAACACCAACTGGACAATCGTCAGTGATTCCAGCTGTCCATCTACTGCCTCCTCTGCTTATTCATTCCAAAGAAAAACCTGGTATGACGGCACTAGATACTGGAGAAGTTTCCAAGACACTACCGATAATCGAATCGAATTCGAATATAGTATTGATGGTAGTTCCTGGACAGAAAATACTTCAGCAAGAATAGATGTTGATACAGATGACTTTAGTATTTATGGAGACTCAACCAATACTTACATCGCCTACAAAACTGCTGCTGTCACTAATGAAGATAACCTTTTACAAGGTAATTTAGTCGGGTTCTGGAAACTAGATGAAAGTTCTACCGGTACTTGTAGCGGTGGACTTGATAGCTGTGATGCATCTGGTAATAACTACCATGGTGATTGGATAAACAATGCGACTAATACTACTGGTAAATTCAATAACGCTATTACGGTTGACGGTACTGGCGACTATGTGCAGATTTCTGAGTCAGACTCAGATGGGGCTCTAGATCACTCCAATGGCGACACCATTACTGTCTCTGCTTGGATAAAGCCAACTGCTTTACCACCAGCAGATAACTGGGATACTTATGTTGGCAAAAACGGTGCAGATGATGGTTGGTTCTTACAATTAGATGAAACTGGTAATATTGAGTGGTTTATTTGGAATAATCCAGGTTGGGCTGCCTTTGTTACTACCACTCAACCTATCACCGTTGGAGAATGGAATCAGGTAACAATTAGTCAAACTCTTGGCACTGGTTCTAGTCTAAAAATATATGTTAATGGTATTGAACAGCCATTTAGCCAAAGTGGCACTGCTAACTTATACCCAGACTTAAATAACTACGCCGTGTCAATCGGTGGTAATTCTGATGGCTCTGAAGAGGCCAACGGCGCCATTGATGATGTACGTATTTATTCTTCAATTCTTACAGCTAAACAAGTAGAACAATTAGCTAATCCTGGCTACGACATTGAAGTGAGAAAAGCTAGTAGTTATCCAGGAACAAGTTTTAGTTGGAGTAACCCAGAAATTTCCTTTAATGGTTCTGCTTCTACCGATTACTACCAATATCCAACTATAACCCAAGATACCAACTCAAAAATCTGGACTACAGCTCACTACTACTCAACTGGAACAATTACTGATTTACAAACTGTTGCTGATAATGATGACGGAGCCGATGTTGTCGGCAGTAGTAATTTCTACAGCGTTGGTACCCCAGATTCCTGGGATACAGGCACCCAAATTGCCGTTGGTGGTGTTGATTATAGTAACAACAATATTACAACTGGTTTTCGTTGGCAAAAAATTCCTATCCCTCAAAAAGCGACTATTTCTAGTGCTAGTTTTGATCTCTATGACTCATGGGGTGGAAACTATGGGACAGAAATGAAGACTAATGTTTACGGAGCAAAGGTTAGTAACCTAAGTAGTTTTTCTGCAATTAATCTACCTAGAAATATTACTAAAACAACCGCTTCTGTCGCTTGGGATTCAACTAGTGATGGGTCACCACACACTTGGTTTTCAACCTCAACTGGCTTTATCCCACCAGCAATTACTTCAATTATTCAAGAAATAGTTGACCAACCTGATTGGAACAAAAATAACTCGTTGGGCATACTGATCGATGATGATGGTAGCACTACTGCTTGGTGGTGGGCTGCTTATACTCACGAAAACGGAGCTAGTACTGCTCCTAAATTTAGTGCCAGTTATACTGCCAGTCAAATTCAAGCAATCCAAACTACCAATGCTAATGATATTACTAGTTGGAATAGCTTAACTATTCTTGACCAATCCACTAATACAAACAAATATGGGGTAATTGTGCCTAAAAATTCTGGTGCCATGGCTGCTATTTGGCTAGATGGATCAACGATAGAAAGTAAAAATTTTGATGGGAACAACTGGGATACAACAGCGACTGTTGCCACTGGCAACACTGGTTTAACCAAATCAATCTCTGCAGTTGCTGATAGTTCTGGAAATATTCATTTGGTTTACATTAACTCAAGCAACCAAACTATCTACCAGGAATATACTTCTTCCTGGCAAACGGCTGTTACTTTGGATTCAAATAGTGGTAATGAATATCCAACTATTGCCTACAACACAACAAATAATAATCTCTTTGCCTTTTGGGTTAGAGGTGGAAATATTATCTACAAAGAGGGTACTTCTGATTATACTTCAGGAAATTGGGATGCAGTGGCTACTGACTGGCAAACCACTGGTTCAAATATTTACCTAACTAGCAACTACAGTGGCAATAACAATATTTTTGTAGAATGGACAAACGGTTCAACTCTCAGCTGGGATAAACTATCCATGGGTAACTCAACCCCAGCAACCCCATCTCTAGATACTCCAAGTGACACTGCCACTAATCAAATTTTATCAACCGTCCTCAAAACCACTACCACTGATACTGATTCAGATTACTTGCGCTACAAGATAGAACTTTGTGAAGACTCTGGCATGTCTAGTAATTGTCAAACTTTTGACCAAACATCATCTCAAACAGGGTGGAGTGGTCAAGATGCTCAAACATCTACCGCTTATGCATCAGGTACTCAAGCTACTTATACTTTACAAACACCACTCAATCTTAATACCACTTACTACTGGAGAAGTTACGCAATCGATCCAGCTGGCACTAATTCCTGGAGTTCAACTCAAGGTTCACCTTATAGCTTTACCACTGCTGCTGCTCCAGTTATCAGTAGCGTGAGTGTTAATAATGGTGAAGCAATTACTCTGACCGAAGGAACAACTACCACTATTAGTTGGGTTGGAACTGTTACCGATGCTGATGGCCATACCAATATTTCATCAGCCCAAGGAGTTATATATCGATCTGGAGTAACCAATGCCGAAACTTGTACTCCTAATAACGAAAACTGTTATGTTGCTGCTAGTTGTAACTTATCTGGCTGTGCTGGTAATAGTTGTACCGCTACTTGTTCGGTTAATCTGGAATTTTTTGCCAATCCAACTGATTCAGCCAGTCTTTATCCAACTGAATACTGGCGTGGTTGGATTGAAGCTACAGACGCAAATTCAAATACCGGAGAAGGGTGGAGTGTTGCTACTACCACTGATGTCGAAAGCCTAGCCGCCATGAGTGTCACTAGTAGTATTGCTTATGGTCCACTTCTTCCTGGTGATGATACTGGCTCAAGCAATCAAACTACTGTTGTGACAAATACTGGTAACACTATTTTAGACCTGGAAATTTCTGGCGATAACTTCTGTACTGATTATCCAACTTGTGCAGGCTACCAAATTCCAGTTGGCTACCAAGAATACAACACTAGTACCTTTACCTATGGACTAGGTAATGCTTTATCTAGTACCCCGACTTCAGCTCAAATTAACTTGGCTAAATCAACCCTTAATCCAGCTAACTCAACAACCAATATTTATTGGGGCCTAGGTATTCCAACACCCAAAGAAGATGGGGCTTACTCTGGATCAAATACTTTGACAGCAGTCGATGGAGATTAGCTTTACTTGACTAATAGTGATTGACAACCCAGACTAAATGTAAGAATATTAATGTAAGACGATGAAACTAAAAAACTTAGTTATTTTTTTTCTTGGGATTATTGGTGTTATCTTTAGTGCTAAAAAGATTAGTGCAGATACAGTTACAACCAGTGTTACGGTTGGCAACTCAGCACCAAGTATCAGTGCTGGTCCTACTGAATCTACCGAAAGCTCTAGCTCTAATCCCACTAATGTCGGCTCCAGTGTCACCTGGACTGTTACTGCCTCTGATAGTAATAGTGAAAACTACTACCTAGCTGTTTGTAGCACTGATGCCATTACCCCCACCAATGGTGGAGCTCCAACCTGTGATGCCACTACCTACTGTGTTAGTAATGCTACCGCTAGTGGCGCTCAAGCTACCTGTAGTAGAACTGCACTAGTCGGTGACGCAGAAGTTAACAACTGGTATGCCTTCGTCTGTGATGGTAACTCCAGTGCCGCCAACTGCTCATCCACAGGCAACCAAGGCTCCGGTGCTACTGGCTCTCCCTTCGAAGTTAATCATGCCCCATCTTTCACCGTCTACGCTGAAGATGGCCCTAAAAACCCAGGTCAAAGCATTACCTTTACCTCCACCGCTAGTGACTCCGATACCAGCTCTGTCGCTGATACCGTCACCTTAATCGTCTGTAAAACCGCCGGTATCTCAGGTAACGACTGTGATGGTGGTGCCAGTGATCGCTGGTGTGTTAGCTCCGCTAGTGCTAGTAACCCCTCCTGTTCCTACTCACTCCCGATCCCAACCGCTGATGGTGCAATTAGTGCCTACGGCTATGTCGTAGATTCACACAACTTCGGCTCCACTAGTGGTACCCAAGGTACTGATGATGCCTTTACTGTCAATAATATTGCCCCAGTTGTCTCCGCTGTCTCGATCAACTCTGGCTCGGCCATTGATCTTACTGAAGGAACTACCACCGGAGTGGTCCTAGGGGCTACAGTCACTGATAACAATGGTTGCTCTGGTGGAGAACTCCCAACTGTTTATGGTTATGCTTATCGTTCTGACCTTACCTTCGCTGGTTGTGATACCGCTGGTGAAAGTGACAACAACAACTGTTATGCCGAAGTTACCTGCTCTGTGAGTGGTGCATCCTGTACCGGCTCCACTGATGCTAGTGCTGATTACACCTGTACTGCCAACATCCAATACTATGCTGACCCCACCGACACTGCTACTGAATATCCAACCTCAAACTGGTTATCTACGGTCAAAGCTACTGATGATGATGCAGCTACCCACAATACTGAAGTCTCAGCCGGTGTTGAAATGAACTCCCTAACCGCTTTGGACATTACTGCCAACATTAATTATGGATTTTTGAATATCGGAGAAAAAAACGATCCACTTGATAAAACAACAACCATTACTCCCACTGGCAATGTTGGTTTAGACACAGAACTCTATGGACCAGAGTACATGTGTACCGATTACCCAACTTGTTCCGGAGGCACAATTGGTGTTAGCTATATTAAATATGCATTAGCTAGTTCGACTGCTTATGCTTCAGGTACTTCACTCTCTACTTCGCCTACTGAAGTGGAATTAAACGTACCAAAAGATACAACTGGTTCACCAACTACTAAAGATATCTGGTGGGGTATTGAAATTCCAATCGGTACAACGCCTGGAACTTATACTGGAGCCAATATTGTTAATGCTTACAAAGGCGAAACAGCTGCCTGGTAAATTCTATTAAATTAATAAAACAATATTTGTTTAGGTTCCTGGTTTTTGTTCAACTACTTCATCATAGCTTTGACCAGCTCGATCAGCTAAAGCATTAATATATTTTTCAATACGTTCGCGATCATATCTACCGACTAAATCTAGAATATATTTTTGACTAACTCCACGGCTATTAATTAACCGACCAACTGTTTTCTTAGCTGAGACTGGTTTGTTAAGTAAAGCAAGTAAAATTAAAAAATCAATTGAACTTTTGATTAAATGAAATTTTTTCTCAGGTAAAATCGTGAGTCTAGTACTTGTTGGTGTCTGTTCCATCATCAAATTAATATTTTATTTCTTCAAAATTAACTACTTTACCATTGACTATTATAACCCCTTCTGACTTTAACATTTTAATTTTTTTATCAATAGTTTTGCCCACCTTTTGACCCATAAAACCACCAATTGAGCCATCACTAGCTACCACCCGATGACATGGCACTTGTGGAGCATAAGGATTATTGGCCAAAGCTGTGCCAACCGCTTGATAAGCTTTAGTTCCCAACCGTTGAGCAATTTTTTTGTAAGTAGTCACTCTTCCTGATGGAACATCTCTCAATACATCGTAAACTTTTTCAGCAAACTCACTAGTCATAGTCAAACAAACTTTCTAATAATCTTCATTAATACTGATGGTAATAATAAAGTTCTGATTTCTTCAGTCGCTATTTCTAATTTTTCATCTAAACCTAAAAAATTTGCTAATAAATTGATAACCCTAACAGAATTAATAGCATTCAATAAATGAGCTACTTCAGTTTTACCAATTTCTATATCTTGATTAATTGCAATTTTATTAAGTAAATCTTTAATCTCTATTAAAGTTACACTACCAATAGCATCCAAAAGTTTAAAACTCCATTGACCAGTCTCTTCTTTGAAAAAAACAACATTATCTATCCCAATTAGATCAAGTAATTTGCCAGTTTTTTTTGAATAATTAATGGCTTTACTGATGAACTCTTTAACCATCTCTTTGAGTTGTTCGTCTTCAGCTAGTTTTTCCATAATTTTTTCTAAAAAAGGATGAATTTTAATAATTTTATCCACTGGAATTGGATTTACTGACTCTAAGTCATAAAGTGCTGCCACAGTCAAATCATTATAAATCTCCTCATAAAGAGGGGTAACTACCGGCCTAAGTTCTGCTAAACCAGCAGTCACTGACAGTTTGTCAGGTTGTTTTAAAACATCAAATTTTTCTTGAAAAGCTAAAAGTGAACTGATGCTGTTTTTATCGTAACCGGCTACAAAGCTTCTTTGGGTTTCTGACCAACCTAAGAGAGTAGCCATACTATTAATTATTCTTTGGTTAACTGGAATTTTTAAAATATGAAAAGTTTCAACTAAGACATGATTTTTACCAAAAAAATCAACTAAATCTTGATGTTCAAGCTCCTTTTGGTGTTTCTTTTGTTCTAAAACAACTTGATTAGCTTTTTTTCCAATATTTCCGACTTCAATAATCGCTGCCACCTCTTCAAGTAAAGTAGCCATCTCTACTTTTGCCACAATCTCTGGATAGTCAGGAAAACTATAAACAAGTTGTTGGCCACCCACGCCTTCAAGCTTTGGTTTATATTTATCGATTCTGCTATTTTCTATATCGTCTGGACTGAACAGAGATTTTTCATTTGGGGTTATCATTATTTCTAATCTAAAGCTTTTTATTGAGATAAACAACTTACATTTTTATTCTCTCCTCGAAATTTAGTTGATCTCCAAGTATAATTCCACAGTATTAGCCGGCACGATACCAGAGTGGCCTAATGGCGAGGTCTGCAAAACCTTCGTTCGCGGGTTCGAATCCCGCTCGTGCCTCATAAAATTACCAAAAAATTTCCGAGGAAATTAGAATCATGAAAACATACTTTATTCATACTTTTGGCTGTCAATCTAACAAAAGTGACTCTGAAAGAGTCGCTGGAGACTATGAAGCCAGAGGTTACCAACTAGCTGAATCCTGGGAAAACACTGATGAATTAGTAGTGAATACCTGTGCTATTCGTAAAAGCGCTGAAGACCGAGCTAGAGCTTTTGTACTCAAGGTGGTTAAACATTACAAAGATAAAAATTTACCAAAACCTAAAATTATTTTTACCGGTTGTATGCTTCACCATGGCCATAACAAAATTTTAGAAATGATTCCTGATATTGATGAGATCTTGCCTGTTAATGAAGTTGGTTTTAACCAAGCAGCTATTCGCAGAGACAAAAAACATGCCTGGATTCCAATCTCAGCTGGCTGTAATTCTTTTTGTACTTACTGTATTGTCCCTTACTCCAGAGGTAGAGAACAATCAAGAAGCATGGACTCAATTATCAAGGAAGTCGAAGATTTAGTCGCTAAGGGTTATTCAGAAATTACTTTATTAGGCCAAAATGTTAACTCTTGGGGCTTAGAAAAACTTGGTATTGGAATGAGAAAAATGTTGATGAGCAATGAAAACTTTACTAGAGAAATGATCCCTTCTAACCAATCTCAATACTTGAAGCCAGATGGTACTCCACCTTTTGTGGAACTACTTAGAAAGGTGACTGCCTTTCCAGAAATAAAAGTTGTTCGTTTTTTGAGTAGTAATCCTTGGGACTTTCATGATGAACTAATCGAAGAAATTATTACTAATAAAAAAATTGATCGCTACGTTCACTTACCAATTCAGTCTGGTAGTAATACTGTCTTAGATAGAATGAATCGTGGTTATACGACAGCTGATTATGAAAAAATTGCCACCAAACTCAAAAAAGGTGATCCAAATATCGTTTTAGGCACAGATATAATTGTTGGTTTCCCAGGTGAAACCGATGAAGAATTTAATGAAACTGTCGACTTTGCTAAAAAAATGGATTGGCAAGTTGGTTTCGTCGCGATGTATTCTCCAAGACCTGGAACTGCTGCTTATCGACTTTACCAAGAGGAAATTCCTTATAAAATCAGAAAACAACGTTGGGAAATTTTAGATAAAATTATCAATAAAGATAACCTAAAAACTAGACCTAAAGTTGTTTAATTATGACCATTGTTCCAAAGTTTATTTCAATTGTTGGCCAAACCTCCACCGGTAAAACAGAGAAAGCTTTGAATTTAGCTGAAATATGGTCTAAAAAGAATCAGCAACCAGTGGTGATAATTTCTGCAGATTCAAAACAAGTTTACCAAGACTTAACTATTCTATCTGGGGCAGATGTACCAGCAAACTTTAGAAAAACTAATAACAGTAATTTTACTTATCAATTTTTTGAGCATCCGACTTTACCTATTACTTTGCACGGAACCAGTATGCTTAGTGGTAATGAAGAATGGTCTGTTGGCCATTTTCATCACTTAGTCAAAGAACTAATAAATTTTTATCCTCAAGCTCTATTTATAATGGTTGGTGGCACTGGCCTTTATCATCAACAAATCTATAATCCGGCAGAAACCCTCCACATTAAACCAAATGAACAACTCAGAGAATCTTTGGCTATAAAAACCATTGGTGAACTTCAAGCTATTTTAAGTAACAAAAATCTTAACAAACTTGAAGAAATGAATAATTCTGATAAAAACAATCCAAGAAGATTAATTAGAGCGATTGAAGTAGCTGATGCAGTCATTACACCAAGTCATTACGAAAAAATTGAACCACTTATTCAAATTGGTTTAACTACAAACAATATTGAAAAAAAAATTAACCAAAGAATAACTAAAAGATTAGACCAAGGGGTAATTAAAGAAGTAAAAAACTTTGACCACCAACACCAAGAACAAAATCTTCAAGCCAAAGCTACTTTGGGCTATCAGGAAATCATTAACTTCATTAATCAAGAAATTAGTCAAGAAAAACTGATTGAGTTATGGTCTTTAGCCGAAACTCAATATGCTAAAAGACAAATGACCTGGTGGAAAAAACAAGAGAATGTTCAGTGGTTTGACAGTGAAAAAATCAATTTAGCTTACATTTTAGAAAGCCTATAAAAATCGCTTTTTCAACCAAATCAGGTATAATACAACTGCGTACAACCGGGTGTGGCCTCTATCTTTGATAGGGGAGGAAAGTCCGGACAGCAGAGTAGACGGTGCTTCATGTAAGTGAAGGCTTTGACAGTTAGAGCAACAGTGACGAATCGGGTGGCGCCGAATGAAACGATCAAGCGACTGGATATAACTACGGTTATGGCAATCCTCCCGGCTGCAACGAACGAACTTGACCTAAATGAACCTACTCTCTATGTTTCTGCTTTGCAGAATAAGGTCATAAAGCTTTCGGCATTAGACAAATCACACCTAAAACAGAATCCGGCTTACTGGTTGTACGCTTTTGTGTATATAATGTGATCACTATGAATGAAAATCTTCAATCTTCACTTCAAGTTTTAACTAACCAAACTATGCAAAGTTTGTCATTATTGCTCCCTAGAATTTTAGGTGCATTCACAGCTTTAGTTGTAGGCGTAATTTTGGCAAAAATTGTCAGAAGCGGCATTAGAAGATTTCTCAAAACTATCAATTTTGCCAATTTTGTCAACAAAACTCCCTTGCAATTGGCATTTGAAGGCTCAAACATTGGCGAGAGAATTGTTTTTACTATCTCCAATCTTTTTTATTGGCTAACTATGTTGGTTATTATTCACACAATCGTCTCGATTCTTGGTTTGGGCTCAATGATTCTTATTCTAGAAAAGATTCTTGGCTATATTCCTAATGTCATTTCCGCTATGTTTATCTTACTGTTTGGTGTTTTAGTCGCTGGTTGGGTCGAGAGTTTGGTTAAAGGAGCAATCAAAACTATTGAACCAAAAACCGGTCGATTATTAGGCAAAGTAGCTGGTTACTTTGTTATTACTTTAACAGCCATGACAGCTTTTTCTGAACTTGGAATTGCCGCAGATTTCCTTAAGATTGTTTTTATCGGCTTTGTAGCCATGATGGCACTTGGCTTTGGTCTAGCAATCGGCTTGGGTGGTAAAGACTTAGTTGGTAAAATCTTAACTGACCTTTATGAAAAACAAACTATGATCCATGCTGCTGAAGATGAAAAAGAAGCTACCAAAAAGAAATAAATTAATATGAATATTTGGCAAGCATTGATTCTTGGTTCTCTTCAAGGCGTGACTGAGTTTTTACCAGTTTCTAGTTCTGGTCATTTGGCCTTGGCTCAGAATTGGTTTGGCTTGACTGAGCCATTGGTAGCCTTTGATGTTTTTCTCCACGTGATGAGTTTAATCGCCATTGTTATTTTCTTTTTTGCAGAAATCAAAAAACTAAATCTTAAACAACTGATAATGCTTGGGGTGGCCACTATTCCAGCAGTTATAGTTGGCTTAGTCTTTAAAGATATTTTAGAAAGTATCTTTTCACTCACAACTTTGGTTGGGCTAGCTCTAGTTATTACTGGAATAGACAACTTAATTTCTAATAGCTTATTAAAAAATAGTTACCAAGAAAAAGAGATTACTTTAAAAAACGCAGTGATCATTGGCCTATTCCAATCAGTCGCACTAATCCCAGGTATCTCAAGATCCGGAACAACTTTACTTGGTAGTTTGAGCCAGAAACTAGAAAAAAAACAAGCTTTTAACTTTACTTTTTTGCTGGCCATCCCAGCAATTGCTGGAGCAACTTTGCTGCAAACTTTAGACTTATTTACTGGCCAGACAGAAATACCAGCGTTACCTTTACTAGTAGCTGGAGGTTTAGCAACCCTAGTAACTAGCTTAGCTAGCTTGGGCATCATGAAAAAATTAATCAA
>CAYPPX010000009.1:0-20660 GCA_964412775.1 uncultured Pseudomonadales bacterium
TTCGATGCAAATCATTTAACATATAATAACATATCAAAAAATATCTTTGTGCACCTACCAGGACTCGAACCTGGACTAATGGTTCCGCAAACCATTGTTCTATCCCTTAAACTATAGGTGCTAGAACTCTGGTATTGTACGCTGAAACAGCAAATTCTTCAAGAAAACAAAAAAGCTATATAATAAACAGATGCGAAGAATAGAAATCAACCTTCAACCACAACATATTGAACAGCTTTTAACTTTGAATAACTTGCCCATTAGTTTCAAAGAAAAATTAGAACTTGGTAAACAACACCAAACCACTAATATTTTTACTAATGAAGAAGAGTTAGAAAAAATTCTAGATATACTGCCACCACCCCAGCTAGCAAACTCTAATGAACTAGAAATTAGAGAAACTTTGACCAGTATTCTTCAAAAACTAAGTTAGTTAGTTTTCCGGAAAATATTTTTTCTTTTTTAATTTATCAGGCAAAAAACTTTTATTTTTGGGGTACATTTCGTAACCAGCACCATAACCTTGCTGTTTCATTAGCGCAGTTGCTGGATTTCTTAGTTCCATCGGAATTGGTAAATTTGCCAAACTCTGGACATCTGCTTGGGCAGCTCTCAAAGCATCATAAACTCGACGATCTTTCTTGGCTTTAGCCAAATAAATCGCGCCATGAGACAAATTAATCGCACACTCTGGGTATCCAATAGTTTGACAAGCTTTAAACACTTCATTTGCTACTACTAAAGCAGTCGGCTGAGCCATCCCCACATCTTCACTAGCAAAAATAACCATTCTTCTGGCAATAAAGAGTGGATCTTCTCCAGCAGCTACCATCCGCGCCAAATAATAGACCGCGGCATCAGGATCACTCGCCCGCATACTTTTGATAAAGGCACTAATAGTGTTGTGATGTTCTTCACCATCCTGATCATAACGAAGATGCTGAGACTGCAAAGCATTTTTCAAACTATCCAGATCTAAATTTTTGTATAAAGAAAAGGTATGTTCAATAATGGTCAGTAATTGCCTAGCATCACCGTCTGCAAATCTTAATAACCAATCTTTAGCTTCTTTTTTAATTGTGAGTTTTGTTTGCTGATTTTCTTTTTTTAATAACTTAATTGCTCGGTCAATTACTGAAATCATGTCTTCATCTTGCAAAGAATTTAAAACATAAACTCTAGCCCTAGAAAGTAGCGGTGAAATAACTTGAAAACTAGGGTTTTCAGTCGTGGCACCAATTAAAATCAAAGTACCATCCTCCACGTAAGGTAATAAAAAATCTTGTTGGGCTTTGTTAAAACGATGGATTTCATCTAAAAATAAAACTGGGGTGGTATAACTTGAAGTTAATTGTTGCTGTTTTTTGGTATCTTCAATAATTTTTCTAATATCAGCCTTACCAGCACTAACAGCTGACAACTCCACAAAATCATGTCCTGTTTTTCTGGCTAAAATTCTAGCCAAAGTAGTTTTACCAACTCCAGGAGGCCCCCAAAAAATCATACTAGAGATTGCTCCCAACTCTAACATTATTCTCAGTGGTTTATTGTCACCCACCAAGTGACTTTGACCAATAAAATCAGCTAAATTATCTGGTCTTAACCTAGCAGCCAAAGGAATATCATTCACCATATGCTAGAGCTTACACCTTTTTTAAACACGAAAAAAGAGCGAAATTATTACTCTACTTTGATTAAAGCTCGACCGGTCATTTCTTCTGGTTTACCTAAACCAAGCAAAGAAATCATTGTTGGTGCTAAATCAGCCAAAATTCCTGGTTCCAATTCAATGGCTTGGTTTTCTAGTTTTTTAGCCACAAAAATACATGGCACTGGATAAGTAGAGTGAGCAGTATCGATCTCGCCAGTCTCGTTATCAATCATTTCCTCAATGTTGCCATGATCTGCCGTAATGATCAGAGTAGCTTTGGTCTTTAAAACTGCATCAACAATCTTGCCAACTTGTAAATCAACTACTTCACAAGCCTGAATTCCAGCTTGTAAGTTACCAGTATGACCCACCATATCTCCATTACAAATATTAACTACTGCAGCATCAAAGCTACGGTTATTGATTTCAGTAACTAAAGCATCAGCAATTTCCTTAGCTGTCATTTCTGGAGCATCTTGATAAGAAGCTACTTTCTTGGAAGGAAAAATTAAGACATGCTCACCGGCTAAGTATGTTTCACTTTTGCCATCGATATAATAAGTGACCATTTTTTCTTTTTCTGTCTCAGTTAATCTCAGCTGTCTCACACCACTTTCTGACAAAAATTTACCCAAGTTAACCGAAATATCTTCTCTAGGGAAAACTGTTGGCACTACTAAATCACTATCGTAATCAGTCATGGTGACAAAAAACAAATCTTGATATTTTTTGGCCCGATTAAAAGTTTTAAGCGAGGCACCGACTAATTCAGCTTCAGTCAAAGCTTTACCACAACTACCACCACTTAAATCTCGGTATTCAAAATCATTCAACACAAAGGCCCAACTTAGCTGTCTAGGTCTATCAACTCTAAAGTTAAAGAAAATAGCTGAATCACCTTCGTTAATCGTTGGTAAACTACCATCAGCTCGTTTCACAATAATTGGTTCCACAAACTCATCAGTTACTTTTCGATCATAAGAACGTTGTAAGGCCACTTGCCAATCATCGGTTAATTCGCCTTTGCCTTCAGTCAAAGCCTCATAAGCTCGTTGAGTTCTATCCCAATTTCGATCACGATCCATTCCATAAAAACGACCCATGATTGAAGCAACTCTTCCAACACCCAAATCTTCCATGTAAATCTCTAGACTTTGTAAGGTTGGTAGGCCAATCATCACTGGTGAATCACGACCATCAGTAAAAGCATGCACCTCCACCTGAGAAATTCCTTGGTCATGAGCCAGTTTTAGTAAAGCCTTGAGGTGCTCCACACTAGAATGAACTAAACCAGGACCAACTAAACCCATTAAATGTAACTTACCACCAGTTTTTTTGACATGTTCTAAAGCTGATAACAGGGTCTCATTAGAAAAAAATGTCCCAGCCTCAATCGCTTGGCTAACTCTGGGTAAATTTTGTCTAACTACTCTGCCAGCCCCAATATTCATGTGACCGGTCTCGGAATTACCATCAACTCCTTTTGGCAAACCAACATACTCACCACTGGCACCCAACTGAGTGTGAGGATACTTCAACCACAATGCATCCATCACTGGCGTTTTGGCTAACTCAATCGCATTACCAGCCGTTTTAGGACCAATACCCCAGCCATCTAAAATTAATAAAATTACTGGATCAAAAGTTTTGTCAGCTTGCTTATTCAATGGTAATTTACGGTTAATCTTAGGCTCCAAAGCCTGTTCTGTTTTTACTAATTGTGGACCAGTTAAACTATCTGTCATGACTTTTCCTTGCTATGATATAAAAAGTTAAATTATGATAATAATCATACCTGAGTAAATTACCATGCAAAGTAGCAAAGCAGCCACCATTACTAAAATTCTAGAAGAGGGTAAAACCACCGATGGTGAAATGCTTCAGCAATACCAAAAACTCGAATTAACCACCAAAGATACTGGGGAAGTAATTAACCTCACTTATCACCAAGAACCATACACTACCTGGCATCCATACCAAATAAACCAACAAGTTTTTATTCAAGCAACAGACTCAAATAACTGGATTATTACTGACTTTGTCAGAGGTCCAGCTTTACTAAAGCTTTTTCTCATTTTTGTTTTTATTGTGGTAGCTATTGGCCGGTGGTGGGGAGTTAGATCAATTATCTCTTTAGCTGCGTCATTTTTAGTGATCTTTGGTCTGGTTATTCCTCTGATTTTGAAAGGAATGAACCCACTCATAGTTACCTTAATTGGCTCCTTTATTATTGTTCCGGTCACTTTTTATATTTCTCATGGCATCAAAATTAAAACTCACGTGGCTGTCACCGGCACTATTATTGCGCTAATCATTTCCGGTTTACTGGCCACTACTTTTATGAATAGTGCCTACCTAACCGGCTTTTCCAGTGAAGAAGCTGGCTTCTTGAGTATTATGACCCAAAATCAACTAGATATTAGAGGATTATTACTAGCTGGCATCATTATCAGTTTGCTAGGTACGCTTGATGATGTTGCAATCTCACAAGCTTCATTTGTTCAACAACTCAAAGAAACCGATCCAAAAATGAAGTTTAGAGAATTATTTATTAGAGCGATGCGAGTTGGCCAGGATCATATCTCATCAATGGTTAATACGTTAGTTTTAGTTTATGCTGGAGCATCTTTGCCACTCTTGTTATTATTTTCTACTTCTAATACTTCTCCTGTAGAAATTATTAATCTGGAAATTGTTGCCGAAGAAATTGTCAGAACTTTGTCAGGTTCGATTGGCATTGTCCTAGCTGCCCCAATTACCACACTCATTGCGGCAATTACTTTCACTAACAAAAAAAATATTCCCAAAGAACCAATTACCATTCATCACCATCAGCATCACCATTAATTTATGAAAAAAATAATCTTATTTGATATTGATGATACTATTATTAACACTGAACTTTTTCGAAAAATTCAAGATGAAACTCTAGCTAATTATCTGGGAGTTGATGATCAAGAAATAAAAAAAGTTAGAAGTGATTATTATTTTAGTCTCAAAAAAAGCACAGATTTTTTTATCGATGATTACCTAAAAATTGTCGCCAAAAAATATCATCATGATTTAGAAAATTTAAAAAAAGTTTTTTTTGGTCAAAGAAATATCCAACTGTGTTTGTACGAAGATGTCAAACCAGTTTTTGCCAAACTAAAAAAATTAGGTTACACTTTGGGAGTCTTCTCTGAGGGTTTTGTTAGTTTCCAAAAATTTAAATTAGAAACTAATGATTTATTAAAGTTTTTTGACCATGAATATATTTTTTTACTCAGAAGAAAAATCGACCCCAATATTCTAAAAAAGTTGCCTCAAAATACAATCATTGTTGATGACAAACCAACAATTATTAATAAACTAAAAAATTTTGCTAATATTACCCCAATTCAAATTATTAGAGAAAATAAACAAGCCAATCCAAAAGTAACCGAAAAAGTTATCACTAGTCTAAGTGAACTAATCTAAGTTTTGCTCTAACTTAACCAATCTAGCCAAAGAAAAAAGCAATACTAAGCCAAAAAAGTATTGTACTGGTACCAGATAGGTTTTATAAACCACCGCATCAATGACAATCGCTAACATCGGAAAAACTAATTCAAGAATGGTTGAGACTTTGACTGAGGTTTTCTTTAAACCTTGATAGTAAAGATACAAAGCTACCATTCCAGTTGATAAAGCGATAAAAACTAAACTCAACCACTGAGCACTAGCTGGTAAAACAAAACTTCTTTGGAAAAAAACCACAGCCAAACCAGCTAATACTGTTGTACCCAAAAACCTAAACGCAGTTGCTTGTCTGTGATCTACTTGGTTTAAAATCTTCTTCGAGAAAGTGGTTGATACCCCCCAAAAGAAAGCTGCTCCTAAAGCATACAAAGCTGCCAATAAGTTATTACCACCATCACTCACTGAAAAACTGCCAGTTGGGAAAGTGACATAAAAAGCAGCGATTAAAGCTAAACCAGCATAAACCCAATAACTAGCACTAAATTTTTCTTTTAGTAATAACTTGGCTGAACCAATTGCAAATAATGGTTGAAGTTTTTGGAGTAAATAAACCACACTAAAAGAAATAAAGAAAACTTGATGTAAGGCTAAAGTAAAAAATAAAGTTCCCAATAAACCACTAAACAGTGAGACTAAACTAACTTCTTTCCAGACCTTTTTAAAATCAACAAATTTCAACTTTAGAATTACTGGCAGTAAAAAAAACAAACCAACTAGGTGCTCCAAAAAAACTATCTGCAGGGGGGGTAAAACAAATAAAGACCGGCGAACAATTCCATCAAACGCCCATAAGCTAGCAGCTAAAATAATTAGTAGTGGTCCGTAATTAAATTTATTTGACATTAAAAATCTTTTTTATCTGAGTAATATCACTACTAATCTGAGCCTTAAGCTCAGAAAAATCTGTGAAATCGATTACACCTCTCACGTACTCTTCAAATGAAAACTCAACTACTTGTCCATAAATTACCTCAGCAAAATCTAAGATATATATCTCCAAAACATTATGCTGTTCTTGCTTAACTAGCCTGGGTCCAAAGTAAGCTGCCCCCAAATATAACTTATCACCAATTCTAACTTTACTGGCATAAACTCCTGGTTTGAAGTTTACCGGTAACACCTTTGGATCTAAATTAATGGTGGGGTAAGCATTTTTACCGCCATCTTTTGAACCATGTAAAACTTGGGAACGATAAAACATTTCCATCCTAAACTACTGCGCACTAACTGAAGCAGAAGTCGCTTCTTCAACTTGGTTTTTAGCATCAATTTTCTTATTTAGATCTTCTAGCTTGATATCCCAAACTACTCCATCTTCTTGGTGTAAAGCCGCCCAACATAACCATAGCTGTTGATAACCACCCACTCTTTGTCCATCTTTAGTCACAAT
Organism: uncultured Pseudomonadales bacterium; assembly: GCA_964412775.1. Lineage (GTDB taxonomy): Bacteria > Patescibacteriota > Microgenomatia > UBA1400 > PJMF01 > CG2-30-36-39. Next base: position 6,543 of record CAYPPX010000009.1, read on the forward strand.
AATCTCAGCTCCCAATCTACCAGCTCTAATTTCGCTACCATCAATTGTTCTTTGACGAACATCCTGTTCTGGTAGGTCATTTAATGAAAAAACTAGTGATTTATCACCCAATGGCACTACATACATCATTTCCTTGGCCGGAAATCTTTTATTTTCATAATCAATAAAATCAGGTATTTCATCACTAACTAAATAACCACTATAGGGGTTGTAACTATAGTTATAAAAATAGCCAGTATCCTGACTTAAAACTTCGGCTCCATAATGATTAATCTTGACATCTTTAAAAGTTAGAAACTGAGTCGTTGGCACCAAATCCAAACTTGAACCAGTGTGCTCTCCCACAATTGCCTTACCTAAACCTTGAGACCATAAACTCTCAGTCTTAGTATCATAAAACACCAAATTACCATGATATAACAAACCACTAGCTCTAAATTCAATCCCTTGATTATTAAGACTGCCCTTATAAACCGCTACTGATTCACAAAATGGACTATAGGTGACAGAGTATGGCACCCCTTCAAAAAAATCATTAATCACCTCATGCCAAACTAAAATATTAAGTGGATAAAATCTCTTTCTACCAAGGATATCGACTAAAATCCCTTTGGTGCTATCTTTAAGCTGAGCTTCTGCTTCTTTGACTGAAATAAACTTTAAAGCTAATATGTCTGGAATTTCATTTTTACTTACTTTACCAAACACTAACTTATCTAAATCAATACTCTTTTTAGAAAAATCTGTAATAAAGGCGCTGAGTTTCTTTTTTTCAGTTAAAAAACTAATTAACTTCTGACCACTAAACCAACCTAAAACTAACAAAATAAATAGCAAAATTAGTTTCTTAGTTTTCATAAATTTAATTATTCAGCTAAATCAGCTTTAGCGAAAATACTATTCAAAGTAGCTTTATCTAATATTTTAACTTGACCAGGATTAAGATTAGTAAGTTCTAACCCCCCAATTGCTACTCTCACTAACTTTTTAACATCAAGGTTTAACGCTTTCATCATCCGACGAATCTGTCGATTCATGCCTTGGTACAAAACAATTTTCAAAACCGCCATATTTTCATCTTTATCAATAATTTCCACATCAGCTGGAGCAATCTTATACCGTTTCATTCTCAAACCATTTCTAATTTGGTTCAAACCATTAAAAGTCACTTTACCAGTCACCCACACATGGTAAGTTTTTGGCACATGTTGACTGGGGTGAGTTAGTCGTTGAGTTAGTTTACCGTCGTTGGTTAAAATCATTAAACCTTCAGAATCTACGTCTAATCTACCAACTGGATAAACCCGTTGGTTAGTTTTTACCAGCGATGTCACTACTGGTCGTTTATCTGGATCACTAGTGGAGCTAACAAAACCCACTGGTTTATAAACTAACCAATACTCATACTTTTGGGGTTGATTACTTGGGGAAAAAACTTTTTTACCTACTTGAACTTCGTCTTTTTGATCATCAACTTTATCACCTAATTGAGCAATTTTGCCATTAACTAACACCTTTTTTTTCTCAATAAGCTCATCAATTTTTCTTCTTGAATCAACGCCCAAACTGGCTAGATATTTATTAAGTCTTAATAACATAAAATACTTTCAACTGACTAACTAAAGATGTATTATACCTGTGTTTTACAAAGAGAAAAAAATAAAATTAGTTTTGTCCAGTCACTGGACTAGAAAAAAGGAAGTTCATGAAAATCATTGACATCCATGGTCGCCAGGTTTTGGATTCTAGAGGTAATCCTACCGTTGAAGTTGAGGTAACCGTTGAAGGTGGCTACATGGGCAGAGCTACAGTGCCTAGTGGCGCTTCAACTGGTGCTCATGAAGCTTTGGAACTTAGAGATGGTGGTGAGTTGTACCTTGGTCAAAGCGTCCTTAAAGCCGTTGAAAATGTTAATACTACTCTAAAACAAGCTCTGGTTGGTAATAACTACGACCAAACATCATTGGATAGATACATGCTGGAACTGGATGGTACCGAGAAAAAAGAAAAACTCGGAGCTAATGCTATTCTCGGAGTTTCGCTAGCTTTTGCTTGGGCCTGTAGTTTAGCTCAACACCGACCTCTTTATGAATACATTGGTGAACTTTACAATAATAGTAATTTCGTTTTACCAAGACCAATGCTCAATATTATGAATGGTGGTAAACATGCTGGTTGGGCTACCGATATCCAAGAATACATGGTATTACCAATGACTGCTCCAACTTGGTCAGAAAAAATTAGAACTGGAGTGGAAATCTTCCAACACCTCCAAAAAATCATCAAAAAACATGGCTACTCCACTAACGTCGGTAACGAAGGTGGTTTTGCCCCAGAAGTTAAATCTAACACCGAAGCTTTGGACCTAATTGTCGAAGCAATCGATAAAGCTGGCTACTCGTTAGGTGATGAAGTAATGATTGGTTTTGATGCTGCCGCAACTGAGTTCTACAACTCAACTACCGGAAACTATGAACTCAAAAAAGACAAACAAACTCTTACACCAGACCAAATGGTTGATTGGGTGATCGATCTATCGAAAAACTACCCAGTGGCTTCATTTGAAGATATGTTGGCAGAAGATGATTGGTCGAGTTGGACAGCATTAACCGAAAAAGTTGGTAACAAAATTCAAATCGTCGGTGATGATTTATTGGTTACTAATAAAAAAAGAATTGATGAGGCTATCGGCAAAAAATCTTGTAACGCCTTATTAGTCAAGCTCAACCAAATCGGGACTTTAACTGAAACTTTGGAAGCAATGAAAACTAGTGATCAGGCAGGCTGGAAAAATGTTGTCTCCCACCGTAGTGGAGAAACTGAAGATGTTACTATCTCTCACTTGGTTGTAGGTACTGGAGCCGGTCAAATTAAAACTGGTGCTCCTAGTAGGAGTGAACGCACCGCTAAGTATAATGAATTAACTAGAATTGCCGAAAAACTAGAAAAGTAGTATTTAACAACTAAATGAAGAAACTATGAACCCAATCATCCTGCCTTTCATGTGGTTACAAAAATTTGTCACTACTAATCAGCAAGTAATTAAAAAAATTAGTTATTTGTTAATGGCTGGACTAATTAGTTTTTTTTGTTTGACTCTTATTAATAAAAGCTACCGTATTTACTGGAACGAACTAGGCAGTAAATCAGCTTCAATTAGTTTAGTGTTATTTTGGATCACTCTGGTCCCAGGAATCTTAAAAAGATTCCAGTTCAAAAGTATCTTTATACCGATCAGAGTGATCTTAATGCTTTTTAGAAGACAAATTGGCATTTTGATGTATCTTTTTGCTCTAACCCACTACTTCTGGTCGAGGTTTCTACCAATTTGGCTAATTAATGGCGATCTACTCTCATTTAGTTTGTTTGAGTTTTTTGGCCTAGGAGCCTTCATGCTCGCCTTCCCAATGTTCATTACTTCCAATGAACTATCAGTTAATAAACTAGGTAAACTTTGGAAAACAATTCACTCAGTCACCTATATTATTGTCTGGCTACTGTTTTTACATGTCGTCATTAGAGAACCAGGAATAAAAGCCTTTGTTACTCTAGTAATGGGCAGTCTGACAGTGGCTTCATTAATGAAGGAAAAAAACGATTTAGTTTGAGCTCTCAGAGCCTAACAGCTTAATAATAAGTTTTAGGACATAAAAAAATGGATAGCTAATAATAACTATCCATTTTAATTTTATTTCACTAAAAAGAGAAAAGTTAATTTAAATCCCCAATGTAGAAATTCTCTAAGAAACCAAAAGCTTTTTCAGAGTGAGAGCCACTTCCATTAGGTCTGTTCTTAAAGATTTCAGTAGCATCTTTACCGCAACCAAATAAAATTGCTTCTCCACCTGGATGAATCCCTTTTTCAATATAACCAGTGACATCATAAACTTTACCATCAATTGCTAACCAACAATCTTCTGGACTAGCATGAGCACTAACATCAGCTAGAGTATATGCCTGAGTCATCTTGTCTTCGACAACACTATCATCAGCCGTTTTATCCTCAGCTGGAGCTATCTGTTGTTCATCTGTAGCCGTCAACTTATCAGCTTGCTCTTCAGTGACTGAAGTGTCAGTAATTTGTTTGTTTTTAGCAGTCAACAAATAACTATTAACTAAAAATCCTGCAACTAATAATAAAACTAAAACTACTAAAAAATTTTTATTCATAAATACCTCACAAAAATTACCTTTATATTTTTAACAGTATACTGTTAGACTAAAAATTAACATGTAAAAAATATTACAAAAAAATGTAAGCTGTATTACCAGTATTTTTGTTTAAAAAAAAGTATAATGTAAAAATGGAAATAAATTTTGATGGCACTAATGTGAGTTTTTTAACTGCTTACTTGGCTGGGTTATTAACCTTCTTCGCTTCATGTATTTTGCCATTAGTCCCAACCTACTTGGGTTACCTATCAGGCATCGCTTTTAAAGATCTAGAAAAAAAAGAAAACAGCCTCAAGATTTTTAAAACTGCTCTAGTTTTTGTTTTAGGCTTTGTGATTAGTTTTGTTTTAATGGGTTTACTAATACAAAAACTAACCGGCTCCTTGGTTATTTATCGACCAATTATTGAAAAAGTTAGCGGCTTATTTTTTATCACTTTTGGCTTATATATCCTGGGTATTTTTAAATCTGGTTGGTTAGCCAAAGAAAAAAAAGCCAACCTACATACTTTTTTTGAAAATAATCTTTACTTACATGCATTTTTTACCGGTCTAGGTTTTGGTTTCAGCTGGACACCCTGTATCGGTCCAGTTTTAGCTGTCATTCTCTACTGGTCAGCTCAAGCAGAAACATCACTAATTGGCTCACTACTACTGATCAGCTTTGGCCTAGGCATTGGCACCCCATTCTTAATTGTTTCTCTGGCTTTTGAAAGGCTTGTCCCCATCCTCAAAAAATATAATAAAATCAGTAAATATATTACTTACCTGGCTGGATTAGTTGTGCTACTTTTTGGAATTCTATTGATTTTAGGTAAATATCAAGAGTTTGCAATTGCTTTAACCCAAAGTTTAGCTATCTCTACTAAATCTTTTTAAGACTCATTTGATAAACATAGCATCACCAAAACTAAAAAATCTATAATCGTTGTTGATCGCTTCTAAATAAGCCTGACCAATTAAACTTTGCTGAAAATTAATAAACTTAGCCTGAGTTTGTGGATAACTAACTAAGGAACTTACCAACATTAGTAAGCTTGATTTTGGTAAATGAAAATTAGTAATCAAAGCATCAACAAATTGAAATCTATAGGGCGGAAAAACAAATAATTGGGTTGAACTAGCACCAGCTTGAATTTCACCAGCTTGAACAGCACTCTCCAAAGTTCTAGCCGAAGTGGTACCGACAGCAATAATGCGCTTGCCAGCTTTTTTGGCTTGATTTAAATTTTTGGCAACCTGAGCTGTAATCTCATAAAATTCTTGGTGAAGTTTTTTTGTTTTAATGTTTTCTGGTCTTAAGTTCTGAAAAGTGCCAAGACCAACATGAAGAGTGATTTTTTCTATCTGCACCCCTTTGTTTTGAAGTTTTAACAATAATTCCTCAGTAAAATGTAAACCAGCAGTCGGCGCAGCTGCAGAGCCACGATTTTTAGCATAAATAGTTTGGTATTTTTTTCTCAAATCTTGTTCTGATAAGTTACTTTCAATATATGGTGGAATTGGAGTTTGACCTTGTCTATCTAATAAATCATCAACTTTTTCGTCACCAGTCAACATAATCTCTAATTCTCCAGAATCAAGTTTTTGAATAATCGTAGCAAAACTTCGCTGATTAAAAATTATTTTTTGCTTAACCTTAAGGTTAGGTCTACCAATTGCTAACCACCTATTGTCACCAAGTGGTCTAAGCAATAATAACTCAGCTTCTTGACCAGTTTCTTTTTGACCTAAAAGTCTGGCCGGAAAAACTTTACTCTCATTAATTACCAAAACATCATTTTCAGTTAATAAATCAATAATTTCACTAAAAATAGAGTGACAAAAAGAATTAGTTTTACGATCAACCACCAGTAATTTAGAAGAATCCCTAGGTTCAACTGGAAATTGAGCGATTCTATCTTTGGGTAATAAATAGTCAAATAAATTAATATCCATAAGATATGTATTATATCGTTAAAAAACTCTACTTATCGAGTAAAAATGTGTCATAAGTCTGCCAAGATTTTAGAGTATCATTGACCATCACTTCGACAGCTTGAGCAACATTATTCATAAAAGTTTGTTGATCAGCTTGTTGGTGTTTTACTACTGGTAAAACCATTACATTGAGAGTTAGACCAGTTCTTTTCACATAAATTGGCACTACTTCTAAATCATACTTATTGGCCAAATAATATGGACCAGTAGAAAGTTGCCGATCAATACCAAACATTTTAACCTTCACAGTTCTATCTTCCGGTACTGGTAATCTGGCATCTAAAAATAAGGTCATCGAACCACCAGCTTTAAGAATCGGATCAATCGTTTTCATCGCCCCACCCAAAGCCACAATTGTAAAACCAAGTCTTTTGAACAACTTTTTAAAAATAGGGAAAAATGAAACTTTATTTTTATGATAAAAAGTTACTACTACTTCTTTTCCCGGATAAAGATCATGAATAACTTTGCCTAGCAGTGGGTATGAACCTGAATGAACTCCTAAAAAAACCGCACCATTTTTGACCGCTTTATCCAAAATTTCCTGATTATTAACTTTTACTTTAAATGGAAAAATACCAAACAATAAATAAGCCATAGTCACAATTCTCTGAAAAATCATTGATAAAATCGAATTAATGGCAAAAATAGTTTTTTTTAAAACCGACCAATGCGGTTTTACTACAGTTAAATTTTGATAATAACGAAAAGGAGAAGGTAACATAATGTCTTAATTCTAATCATAAATGGCTACCTATTCCATTTCAGTTTAATTCCAAGTATAAAAATACTATATTTTATTTGAAGTAAATCATGAATTTTTTACAAACAATTATTCAAATTATAAAAGAAAAAAAATGGCTGTGGGGAGTTATAACAGGAATTATTGCTGTCACAGCAATCTTAACTTATCTATTCGGGAAAAACCTTTTTAACGATAAAAACAAAATTAACAACTTTATCCCTCAACTTAAACAAGACTCCGTAGAACAAATAGCTAAAGATAAAACTACCTTAAGCTTTTTACTTTTGGGTTATGGTGGAGCTGGTCACCAGGGCGGATTTTTATCAGATGTAATCCAAATTGTTCACCTAGATTTTACCAAAGAAAAAACTACTCTGATCTCTATTCCCCGTGACTTGTGGGTTGCTCTACCTAATGGCACTGAAAACAAAATTAATGCCGCTTATAACCTAGATAGACAAAACAACGATCCTAAAGCCACTATCTCCAAACAAATGGCTGAAACAGTTTTTGGCAAACCAATTGACTATTATATTGCTGTAGATTTTGTCGGATTTCAAAGGATTATTGGCGAAGAATTAGGTGGAATAGATGTTGAAGTTAGTGAAGTACTAGACGATCCCTGGTATCCAATTAAAGGTGAAGAACTTAATACTTGTGGTAAAACTCCAGAAGAAGTTGCAGAATTATCGACCACATATAGTGGTTTTGAACTAGAAAAGAAATTTGAATGCCGTTATGAGCATTTATATTTCCCAACTGGCACAGTTCACATGGAAGGGGGCGACGCCCTTAAATTTGTTAGATCAAGACATGGCTCAGCTGGTGGTGATTTTTCCAGGTCAAAACGCCAGCATGAAGTCTTGATGGCTATTAAAGAAAAACTTTTTTCACTTGAAGGAATTGATAACATTCCGGCAGTATTTGAAGAATTTGCTAACCACACCCAAACAGATCTTAATTCAGAAATAATTGAACAAATCATTCCTTTACTAAAAAGCACCAAAACCCACGAAATTATAACTATCAACTTATCAACAGATAATGTCTTCTCTAGTAGTAACTCAAACCAAGGGGCCTATATCATAGAACCAAAATCATCTTGGCAAAATGTCCATGAATACATTTATAATTTAAGCAACTAACCATGCTAAAACATTCGAGTTTTTTATTTAAAAATAATAAATCACAAAAATTATTTCACTTTATCCTGACCCTAACCACAATTTTTTTTGCTGATGCAGTCTTGGCATTCTGGTTACCAACCTATCTACAAAACACTTTTTCTAGTGCTTTAATCATGGGTATTATCATTTCTTTTTCTTCGGTGGTGGGAATTATTACTGACTTCTTTTTTCCACAAATATTTCCAGAAATAAGCGAGAAAAAAACTCTCAAATTTACCTTATTTTTTCAGTCTATTTTCGTTGGACTCTTAATTTTATCTTTACAATTTCCATACTGGTGGGTTTTTATTCTAGCAGTAGCCGCTTGGGGTATTTATTTTGAGTTCTTAGCTTTTTCCAGCAAAATATTCGTTAGTGATCATGTTGCTAAACAGGCATATACCAATGTTTGGGCTGAAATTAGCCTAGGTAAAAGCTTCGCCTATCTCACCGGACCAATTGTCGCCTCAATCCTGATCGCTAATAATAATTTCTCAGTCCTCATGGCAAGTTTTTTTTGCCATTCTAACTGCTCAGCTTTTATTAAGCTTTTTTAAAGACAAAAAAGTTGAAGTTGAAACAAAAATAACACCAGAAAATGAAGAAATAAACTTAGAACCAAAAATGGAACTAAGCCATTGGTGGACTCTGACCAAAAAAATTTGGCCAATCATTTTGTTAAGCTATACCATTACTACTATTGATGCTACTTTCTGGACTAGCGGTACAGTTTTGACAGAAAAAATAATTGGTGATTTTCCCTTAGCAATTTTCTTAATGCCACTTTATATGGCCCCGATGATTCTTGCTCAAATCATTTTAATCAAAAGTGGCATTAATCAAGAAAAAGAAAGGAAAGCTACCATCCTTTTACTAATAAATTCAATCTTACTTTTTATTTTTGGCCAATCAGCTGTCGGAATAAACTTATTAATAATGGTCTTTTTTATTGGTTTAAACACCGCTTTATCTTTCCCAATCGTTGAATCTTTATACTCTGAGTTAGAAGAAAGAATGGGCATTCATAAAAAACATTTAATTAGTTTGTCTTCTTCCACTTATAGCTTAGCTTATATTTTGGCTCCGATCTCAGCTGGTTTGTTAAGTCAGCTTTTTGATGAACAAAAAACCTTTAGCTATTTGGGAATATTTGTTTGTTTAATTTCTTTGTTTATTTTAATTTTTAATAAGAAAAAAATAATCATTCCTCAACAAGAAATTAATACTTGGACAGAAAAATAAAATCGAGGCTATTGACTTTAACTAAAAATCAAATAGATTTAACTCTACGAAAAAAAACATCCTTATCTTAGCCACTGTAACTCTTATACTAGCTGTAATAAGCAAAAATATTAGCTTGAGTTTTTCTGTTGATGATGAATTACCAACCCAAGCTACTCAACAAACTAATAATAAAAATTTAAAATTTTTGTCACCAAATTACAAGTCTGAACAAAACTCTCAACAAACTCTAAATTTATTTCAAAAGGAAATAGAAAAAATTTCCGCAGATGCTACTGATATAGAATTCTCTGTTTACTTTAGAGACCTGAATAATGGACCTTGGTTATCATATAACTCCATTAATATGTTTGATGGTGCTAGTTTATTAAAAGTTCCTGTTATGATCACTTACCTAAAAGCAGCTGAAACAAATCCAGAACTACTAAACATGGAAGTAACCTACCTTGATAACTTTACCGAAGAAGCTGGTTATGACCCAGCCTTTGATCAAAACCTTAAAATAGGTAACAAATATACCATTAAGCAACTTATTGAGATTATGATTAAAAAATCAGATAACACTGCCAAAAATATTTTGCAACTTAATGCTCAAAAACTCAACATCACACCAGATATTGAAACTACTTACGAATTTCTAGGATTGTTAAAAGAAGATGATAATAATACTAATATTATTTCAATTGAACAATATGCTGGCATATTTAGAATTTTATATAATGCAGAATTTCTCAATGGTGAAATGTCAAATAAAGCCTTAGAAATAATGAGTCAAACTGACTACAATAACGGTCTAACTAAATATAAAAACCCAGATCTAACTATCTCTCACAAATACGGCGTTAGATTCTTTGAAGGTGATCAAGTTCACCAAGTCCATGACTGCGGTATCATTTATAAAAATAATCCATATATTTTGTGCATCATGACCAACGGCAAAAATAAAGAAAAACAAGAAAACTTAATTGCGAACATTGCCAAACTAAGCTTTGAGTTATTTAAATAGGCTGAGAATTAACGGGTGACTGTTCTCTAACTAACTGGCTATCTTGATTGGGCTGAACTACAACAATTGGTTTACTATTTTTCTTCTTGTTGATAATAATTACCACCAATCCAACCATTATGACTAAACTAAAAATACTGCCAAAAACATAAACCACAGTTTTATTCATCCCCCAAAGCAAATCTATATCTTTACCTTCAGCGATAGATTCTTCAGCATCCTTAACAATACTTTCTGCTGTAGGATGAACCGGGTATGATTCTTCAACCTTAGTTAAAAATTCTAACGATTTAGTAAAACGATTGCCCCAATAATAGTTAAGTGCCATTTCCCAATTTAAATAAGTATCGCTAGCTGTTGGAGATAATTTGTTGGTCTGACTGGCAGCTAATTCCTTGAGATCTTTAATATCACGTAAAAAATTAAAGCTACCAACTTCATCCATAATTCCATAGGTGGCAATACCAACTACCTCACCACGATCATTAAAAGCAGGACCACCACTATTGCCATGACCAATAGTCGCATCAGTTTGAATTAAACTATTACCTTGGTTGTCTTGTTTAATTGAGCTAACAATGCCTCTAGTAACAGTCGCTTTGGTACTCGATGATTCATAGTCAATTAGGTTTTGTCCACCATCTGAGCCACTCACTACACCAGGAAAACCAATCACCAAAATAGCATCACCTTCTTGAAGATCATCGGCATTACCCAATTGTAAACTTGGATAAGTGTAATTATTGTCATTTAGTATCTTCAATAAAGCAACATCAGAGCCAAGTGGTTTCTTTTCTCCCAGGACCACATCTTTGGCAAATAGGTTGGCATAGTCTGTCCCCACTAGTTCTGCCCCAAAAATAGCCTGACTATCATGAACAAAATTATTGATATTACTAACAGTTAGTTTTTGTTGGCTAAAATTAAATGGCTCATTGCCTAAATTAACAAAATATTTTTCTGAAAGGGGTACTACTTCAATGGCTTTTGTATCTAACAAATCATAAATAGATTTAATTAAGACTTGTACTCCAGATGGGTTTTGCATCATTTGTTGAGTATAAAAAAGTCCTTGTTCAGTGGTAGTAACTAAACCTTGAGTTGATAAAGCTTCACGAACAAAATCAACTACAAAGTTAGCAATAACTTGGTCACCTTGGTTTAAACCACCAATTAGGTCCTGTTCTGGATAGGTGGTCACCACATGACCATTAGTTGCCACCAGGCCATCACCAGCCACTAAAAAACCAGAACCATAGTTACCATTACAAAACTGATAACTTCGTTGTAAATAATTGACTGGCAACTCATTAGACAACCTAATCTCTTTACAATACAAATGTAAAATATTAGCCACGGATGGTTTGACTAAAGTGGTAATTTCGGCTTCGGCAAACACTGGTTTATCAGTGGTTGCCCCTTTTACTAAACCATCCCCGTCAGTAATTAATTCAATAGAGTTCAAAAACTCAGTGACTTTTTGGTCAACTAATAATGATTGAGTAAAGCGAACTTCAGCTTCTAAATAACTAGTTTTTCCTGGAATAAGATATTCATAGTAGGTCGCCTTTTGACCTAATATTTCTTCAAAAAACTCAAATCTAACAACTGTCTTTTGCCCAAGATCGATAATTTCTTTACCCAGATAATTTTCTTTGGCTTGTAACTTTTGTTCAAAACTATCAGCCAATTTAGCGACTGTCAAACCTCTTTCTTGGTCATTAAATTCAAATGAATCTAGTAAAACAGTGGCAAAACCAAACTCATTTCTAAAAATGAATAAACTAGGATCATTACCAGTTAAATCTTGTAGCTGGGCGATGTTAGCCAGTTGCCAATCTGGATTCTTTAGTAAATCTACCCGATAAGAATTAGACTTTGAGACAAACAAGTCTTTAGCAGCTGTTTCACAATTACCACCAGGACAAACTCCAGCCAAGTCATTTTCACCAATCCAGGCTTGTTGCCTAAGATCTTGGTTTTGATTCAGAGAAAACAATGCAGCTAACCCAGCAACTAAGACAAACAGAATCAAGATTAAACTCAATAAAAAAGCATACTTTTTCTTACGATAAAGTAAAGTCGACATAAGTAGCTATGAGTATGAAGATTAATCAACAAAATTACAAGAGAAATAATCAAGATTTTTTTAGTTTAATAAAATACGGGCTGAGCAAAAATAATTAATCTTTTAGTATCTAAAAATCCAGTACAAGTATAAACAATGAGTGTTTCGGTGGATTTAGTTAATAATTTAACATCTCCCGGATTGACAATTTTTTTATCATAAACTTTATAATAAAAAGTCTTACCCAGCGTATCTTGAATAAAAATAGTATCTCCGAAATTTAACCCATCTAAAATAGCAAAAATATCTTTGGTATTATGACCATAAATAATAATTGCTCCATTTTCTCCTGGTCTGGCTGACTCATAAACATAGTTAGCGGCATCATCTACCAATAACCACTCGCCATTCTCAACATGAGTGGTCACAACACTTCTCTCTAAATTCAAACTAGGAAAGCTAATTTTAGTCACCAACTGAGCATCAGCCGATAAAATTTTACTCGTGGTATAGTTTTGCCAAAACCACTTGCGAATGAAATAAAAACTCCCCCACAAAATTAAGATCCAAGCTACAAAAACAGCAAATGAGGTTATCATTTGCTGTTTCTTAGTTCGATTTAATTTAGAAAACTTGTTAGTTTTTCTTTTTGTAGGCATGACCTATAGTAATAATATACCAGAAGCCATGGAACTTAAAGCCATTAAGTCTTCTGCTACACCAGTATCAGCCATGGTTGAGACACCAAGGACTTGACCACTACTAGGATTAGTAGCAGTAGTAGCACCCAAGACTAAACCACCAACACCTGGAGTGGTCTCTGGATTTGGCTCACCGGCTGGACAGTTCTCTGGCATATTAACTTTCATACTTTGAGCTGGGTAACCGTTATCTGGAGAAGCCTTGAGGTCATAACCACCTTGTTGTGGGAAAGTGACACTAGCACGTCCATCAGCATTGGTAGTAGCTTGCTTGGCAAGACCATTGTAAGTGAAGTTCACTAAGATATTAGCTGAAGCCACCCCATTGTCTTTTAGATCAAAAGTAGCTTTGAAATCACCCTGATTACAACTAATGTCATAACCTAAGGAAGAAGTTTTTCCTGCTTGTGGCTCCTCGGTTGGAGTAGGAGTAACCTCTTGTTCTGGAACATCGGTTGGGGTTGGAGTAACTTCTGGCTCATCGGTAGGAGTAGGGGTTACTTCAGGCACATCAGTAGGAGTAGGTTCTGGAACATCAGTTGGGGTTGGGTTGGGACATAAATCAACAGTAAATGTCCAACTATCAGAAACCTTGGGGCTATCTTGATGACTTCCAGATAAATCCGGGTCACTCTTGTCATAAATGTAAGCAGTAACAACATAGGTTTGACCAGGAACCACGTTTATTTCTTTAGACCAATTTTCACTTTCTGATTCACTATTTAAGACAACACTATCATTTACTTTAACTAATAAAGTAGTTGAATTATCACCACCATATTCTGCAGTTCCACTAATAGTAACTTTATCTACACCACAAGATAATACATTTTCATTAATATTTAGTTTCCAAAATTTATCACTACAGTTGTTATAAAAAATTGCTTGGCCAGTTGCATCCCAGTTTCTAGGATTCCAATTACCAGCTCTATTATCATCATAAAAAGGTGGAATTATATCTTTTCCATCTTGGTGACCACTTCTGTTATGATCTCCGCTGCCACTTCCATCTATTGAGTCATCGTCAACATTATTTAA
>CAYPPX010000010.1:0-16490 GCA_964412775.1 uncultured Pseudomonadales bacterium
GAGAAATGGACTCAAGGCGAAGTAGTTAAGTCAAAATTTGACGGTCTAATCTCAATAGAAATGTATAACCTCGCTAATCGGGGGAAATTTACTCTTGTCCAAAACGGTGAAGAGATAAAACTGTGGAAGAAACAACTTCCTGAATGGCAAACCAAAAAACTAATCAATAATCCGAAATTCCCTTATAAGCGAGTCATCATGTGTCCCCACTGCAATAAACCATTATTTGGTAGTGCATCACGCGGACATCTTGGAAAATACTATCCGGCATATCACTGCAACAAGCGAGGCCACTATTTTAGGGTTACTTCAAAAGAACTCGAAGATACAGTAGAGTCATTTGTTAAAAACTTAAACTTTACTCAGGAATATATCGATTCCTTAAAGGAATACGTTGTAACACAATGGAAAGAAAGAGTTGAAAGCAAGCAAGAGGATGAATCCATCATTGATAGCAAAATAAAGGCTCTAAAAGCCTCTGCACAGGCCGCAGCAGACAAGATCAAGTATTTAAGCTCCGAAGTTGCTATTAAATATTTGGAGGCCGATTTGGTTAAAGCAGAGTGTGAAGTGCAGGAACTGGAAGAAGAAAAAATTCGACGTAAAAAGACTCAAAATACTATTAATATGGAGGCTGTTATGAAGCGCATTGGATATTTTCTGGAACACCTTGAAGAATTGTTGATAGATACGGCTAATCCACTCAAACGAGCTGCCTTCTTTGGGCTCATATTTGATGAGATGCCTACCTATGCTGATTTAAGTTCTGGAACCCCAAAATTAGCGCCATATTTAGCACTAAAAAGGGACTTAGGTGGTAACCTAGTCCCATTTGGTGAGTCCGCCGGGACTCGAACCCGGGACGCACAGCTTAAAAGGCTGTCGCTCTAACCGACTGAGCTACGGACCCATTTGTTTTTTTAACGAACAGTATTATACCCCAAAAAAGAGGATTCCCAATATCTGGATTTTAGTTAGCTCTAGAAACGTATTCACCAGTTTCAGTATCAACCAATAAAATATCACCTTTTTTCACAAACAGGGGGGCTTGAACAATTAAACCAGTTTCCATAGTAACTGGTTTTTTACCAGCATTTTGTCGATCGCCAGCTACAGCATCTTCTGCCTCAGCTACGACCATTTTAATTTTTGGTGGCAAACTAATCCCAATTGCTTTTTCTTGGAAAAACTGAATATAAGCATTGATTTCTGGCACTAAGAACTTTTCTTTACCATCTAGTAACTTGGTTGGGATATTGACTTGTTCATAGCTTCTTGGATCCATAAACACTACCTCATCACCCATATCATATAAAAACTGCATTTCTTTTGATTCAACCTCTAATTCTTCAACAGAGTCATGAGATTTATAAACAAAATCAAATCCAGATCCTGACTGAATATCTTGAAGTCTAGCCCTAGTAAAAGCAGAGCCTTTTCCTGGAGAAACAAATTGAGTCTTAGTTACTAAATGAGGACGTCCATTGTGTAAAACGTAAATCCCTTTTCTGATATTGCCAGCTTTTAATTTCATGCTCTGAATTGTAACTCAAGGCTTTCTAATTGTCATCAACTAGAGAAAACCTCGGTTGCTGGAAAAAAAATTATATCTTTGATATCAATTGCATCTGCTAGTAGCATCACCAAACGATCTACTCCGACAGCAATGCCTCCAGTAGGTGGTAGCCCAGCTTTTAAAGCAGCTAAATAATCTCTATCCAGACCATACTCAGTTTTACCCAGCCTATTTCTGAGGGCTAGCTCTTCCTCAAAACGTTGTTGTTGTTCAGTCGCATCAGTTAACTCACTAAAAGCATTGCCTAACTCAAGTCCTGCCAGGTAGACTTCAAACCTTTCAGCATAGTTTGGGTTGTCAGTTTTTCTTTTAGACAGAGCCGCTTGGCTAGCTGGATAATCGTAGAGAATTACTGGCTTTTCTTGATTGGCTAGTTGAGGTTCAATCTCATTTAAAAACAATTGGTTGTAAACACTTTCCCAATCAGTCTGGTCATTAACTTGATAACCTTTCTCTTGAGCAACTTTCTTTAAAGCCACTTCATCCAATAATTCTTGATCATTAATCCCTAAGTACTGCTCAAAAGCCTTTGCCACAGAGATCCGAGTAAATGGAGTAGAAAGATCATATTTTTTGCCTTGATAAATTAAAAAATGCTCATTTGTTCGATGAACTTTTTGATGCAAAAATAAAAGCAAATTCTCAAAGTCACTCATAATTTCCAAATAGCTAGCATTAGTTCTATACCATTCCAAGATAGTAAATTCCGGGTTATGACGTTCACTTAGTCCCTCACCATTACGAAAACTTTTACAAATTTGAAAAATATTTCCCAACCCACCAGCAATTAATTTTTTCATCGCATATTCTGGGCTAGTCAGTAAAAAAGCTTGTTGCTGATTTTGTTGATCATCAACAATTTTAGTTTCAAAAACTTCTAAATATGGCTCTGTACCAGGATATTTAACCATGAGCGGAGTTTCAACTTCATGAAAACCATCTTGCTTAAAAAACTCTCTAATACCATCAAAGACTTGTTCTCTAATAAGTAACTTGTCTTTAAATTCTTGAGATAATTTTAATTTTTGCCAGTTTTTCATGCCTGAATTCTACCAGCCAATTAACTTGAGAGAAACATAGACTGCATATAAAGCAATCATCAAAAGTGACTCTCTGCGTTCTAGTTTTTTACGAGAGAACATAAAAAGAACAGCCACAACCATCACAAAAAGCAGGTAAGGTAAATCAAAAGTGGCTGTCTTACGATCAATCTCCCAACTAGACAAAATTGCCCCTAAACCCAGAGCAAAAAGAGTATTAACAATATTACTACCCAGTAAATTACCCACCGAAAGCTCCTTAGCTCCCTTAAAAAAAGCCGTCACAGACACCACTAATTCAGGTAGACTTGTGCCAATACCCACTAGAATTACCCCAATCAATAACTGGCTAATTCCTAGTTCAATCGCAAGCTCAATTCCAGCATTAATCACCCAATCAGAAGCTTGAGCAATTACCACTAAACCAATTAGTAATTGTAATAGTAGCTTACCGAAACCATGCTTTTTCTTGGCTTTTGGGACAGTAACTGTAACTGAATTAGTGGCTTTAGTAAAAAAGAAATAAACTATGTAGGCAGCTACCAAAATCAAACCTTCAAATTGGCTAATTCTGCCATCACTAGCAAAAGCCAAAAACATTAAGACTGAAAAAACTAAAGCTAACCCCTGACTACGCACAGCAGTTTGAGACAGCTTAATTGTTCCACCGAGCAAACCAGTTAAGCCCAAGATAAAAGCCATATTACCCAAATTTGAACCAATAATATTGCCCATAACAATTTCCGTTGTATTTACATTCGGTGCTTTCTCAATTGCACCAGCCAAAGTTACCATAATTTCTGGTAAAGAAGTCCCAAGTGAAATCACCACTAAACCAATAAAACTCTCGCTTAAGTTAAATCTTCTGGAAATACCCAAAGCAGATTTGGTAATTAGTTCAGCCCCTAACCACAAACCAGCTAAACCCAGCATAAAAAAAATAATACTCATCATTGTTAGCCTCTATTTAAACAGAAAAAAGCACCATAAACCAAGTACTAGTTTCTAAAGCCAATGATATAATTGTCCCATAATATGATATTTAAAGAGAGATTTAATCATAGTCGTGATTTTGACCAAATGTTCAAAAGAGCTGAAGCACTTATTAGACCGACCAATCTTTCACCTCAACAAAAACAAAAGATCTTAGAAATTTTTATTGAAGAAGTAAACATTACAGAAAATTGGGGACACTTAATAGAAGAAAAAGATCTCCAAGAAGAACTCAACTCTTTATTGCTCTTGTTTGATGTTGCCAATAAAAACCAATTGCTAAGTAAAACTCTTAATATTTTGGTTAGTCATGAGTATGACAGTTTTGTTCGAATTTTGATCAATTCAATCTACGAAGCTTTGGCAGATAAAATCGAAAAATACTTCAACGTTATGCCAGAAAAAAACTCAAAAGGCAGCTCTAAAACTTGGTACTCAGTCCATCTAACTTCACTGATCAGCCACTTACTAAATGAGTTTAAAAATGCCTGAGAATTATTTTAAATTACCTTCAGCATTCTCACTACTTTCAACAAAACTCACGCAATCACCTTGTGATTTAAAAGTTGGACCATCAAAGGTTTGCCAGTTAAATACTTTCCAACCATTATTTTCACATTCAGACTTGTTAACTGGAGGACCTAAGACATCAGTCTCATTGTAAATAACCAATTTGTGATTATCGATTGGTAAATCAAAACCACTATCCTGATATGGCAAGGTTGGATCATTTATGGTGTAACCATTGTATAAGACAGGAAAAGAGGCTTTACAGTTCCAACTTAGTGAAGCAACGTCATAAGAAAAGTCATTGGCTGTTAGATCTTTCTGCCAAACTATTCTTTTACTTTCATCTATCACTGCCATTTCTATTACTAGAATATTGTTTACTGACTTTAGTTTTGATCTTAAAGTAAACCAACCATCCTTTTTGACTTCATAATGGCTATCAGCTTCTAAGTCTTGATTTGGTTTATCCCCAACCAACTCAGAAGCACCTATTAAAAGCTTTTTCGTAGATATGTCCCTGCTAACATGGAAAACAGCAAATCTAAAATCATCAAATTCTGGATTAAGAGCCTTTAACTCAATTGCATAATCAAAACCAGCACCAATAACCCAAGAGTTATCTAGGTAAACATCTAACTGAGTTAACCAAATATCACTTCTACTATCAGTTGGACAATCCTCTCCAAAATGAGAATAACTAAGAGCTTGACTAACAACTCCATAGTAATCACCAGAACTTGCTTCAAGAGTATTATTACCAATTTTTTGAACAATAGCCATTGGTTCTTGAGGAGTTGGGTTAAACAAAAACCAATCATAATTATTAGCAAGACCACCTGCTTGATCAATAGCCGGATCCTCAAAAGTTTGTGAATAAGTTATAACTGGAATACTTTGAGCTTTAGCTTGATAAACCATCCAGAAACTAAATAAAATTAATGAAAAAAAAGATAAAATTAATAAAACTTTTAAAAAGCCAGGAAAACTAAACTTTGAAGCATATTTTTTTGTTTTTTTCCTGACTTTTTTTTTCATATATTAGCAATTATGAAGAAAAAACTAACACAAGTCAAAAAATACTTGCTTATTAACAACTCTAAGCTTGTTGTTGTTTGTCTATTCTATCTCTGATAGATTTCATTACTTCTAGATCTGTTTGATCAATTACTTTGGCTTTAATAAGTTTTTTAGCTACTCTTCTAGCCATCTTGCCATATAGATCTTGTCTTACCAGCATCGGCACAATATCCTTGACAAAAGTTCTCAAGAAAGAACCTTTATTGCCATCAAAAATCTTTTTTAAAACCTGAAAAGTTTGGGCCTCTACACCACTGGTCGGTCTCAAAGAATCATCTTCAAAAGTTTTTGACATCGATTAAGAGCTATCATAGCAAAAAAATACTAAGTCAATAAAAGCCGACTCAAATAGTCCACCTCTTTCAAATAATTATCTGTCTCAAACAGATGTGTTTGCATACCTAGCTGTCTTGCAGATTGAATGTTATCTGCTAAATCATCAATTAGCATAATTTCATTTGCTTCCAAACCGGTTTTTTCAATAGCTAGTTCATAAATTTTGGGATCTGGTTTCGCCAATCCGACCTCAAAGGACTTAATCTTTACTTCATAATTGGCAACTGGATACATACCTGAAATAGTCTGGGCTTTATCCCAAACTATTTTGGTCACATTAGTCAACAATCCCAGTCGATAATATTGATTAAGTTTAACCACTAAATCATGCATCTCTTTAATAGGCACAAACTTGTCGACCCAGTGACCATCAGCATAAAAATTTGCAGGAAAAGCTAAATTGAAACGTTTTTTTAACTCCAACTCAACCTCAACTTCGGTAACCTTACCTTCGGCCAGAGCCGGTTGAAAAGATTTTAAAACAGCTAAATATTCTGGCAATGGAATACCAAGGTCAGTAGCAATCAACTGGCGTACATGTTCGAAGTGAAGCAACACTCCACCAACATCAAAGTAAATAAATTTAGGCTTGATCATTTTAGCTTGAGCGGGTGAAGGGAGTCGAACCCTCGTCATCAGTTTGGAAAACTGAAGCTCTGACCGTTGAGCTACACCCGCTGTTCAAAGAGTAAAACAAATTATATGTCAGAACAAAAAAATTTAAACAACTACTTTTTCTGTAAGTATTTTTGGGGGTGAGTTGCAACGTCTAATAAGATGATACCTGCCATTCCAAGTAGTTGGGGAGTAGTTGAAAGATATAACTCAATTCTTTTTAGAGAATTTAATATGGATGGATCTTCACCACCAAATAGCTCTAATAAATGAGCTTTTCTAGCTTTTTTAGTTACAGCATTATCTAAGCTATTAAATTTATCTCGAAATATAAGGTCTCTGTGTGTTTTTTCCATAGTTATGTAAAACTAATAATAAAATAAATAGACAGAGGCTAATATATAACAAAGTACATCAAATTTTAGTTAGAAATATTACTAATTGCTTCCTTAACTGCAAAATACTGCTGAGTTGGTTGATCATTACTGTCTAAAAAACCAAACTCAGCAAAAGGACCTGGATCACCTTTTAATACAAAAACAGTCACCCCTTTAACTCTTTCATCTGACCAAACGTGTTGTAAAGCATAAGTATAGTAACTACTTAACCACCGGTTATTATATTTATTGCTCACCCAACCAGTTTCAGTAATAAAAACTTCTAGCTCCAAACCAGTTTTATTCTTTAAATAAGTCAGCTCATGTTGAAAACCTCTAATTGAGTTTTTACCGGTCCGAGTCGGAGCAGAGCTAAAGCCTGGATTAGGATAAGAATGCGAGTTCCAATAATCAATTTTTTCGAAAATTTTATTGTTATAGTTATACATTTTTTCTAAATAGTTAAAAGCTTCCATGGTTTCATAACCATTAGGCGCTGCTAGATCCATCGCTGCTGGCAAAACTTTATAGTTTTTATTTTCTGAATGAGCCCAATCAGCAGTAAACTCTAAAACTTGAGCATAATTAATCGGGTCAAGAGAGTTACCCCATTCCTTGGCATGATTAACTTCATTAAAAACAATAATATAGCGTTCTGCAGTTGGCCACTCAAACTGATTTAAAAACTTAAAATAAGAGGTAATTTCTTTTCTATTAGGAATTTGCCAGGCACCATCCTCAAATCTAGTTACCAACCTTACTAAGGGAATAATTTTATATTCTTTGGCTAAGCGAAAAAATTCTGACCACTCAGCTTTTTTGTCAAGGTCAGCCAAACTCAAAGGAATCGTCACATAACTCCACTCATCATTTTGCTCATAAAAAAAATTTTTAACCCCTTTAATCTCGGCGGGATTTAATAAGTGGATCCCCAAAACTTGACCTTGTGCCATAACCAAAGCAGGGCTAATTAACCAATAAACTAAAAATAGTAGTAAAAGCAGTAATTTTTTTAGCATTTTTTCTCGAGAATACTCGAATTGTTTTGAAGTTATAGGATAACATTTTTTAACCAAATTTTCCAGAGCTGTTATACTAACAACTACATGCTGATGAAGTCTCTAAAAAAAGCCTCACTCAAAACAGTTTTTTTTGCCTATGCTTGGTTATTAGCTACCACTGGGGCTATTTTGATTAGTATCGCTAGTTTTCACTTTTATTCACTCACCCAAAAAAACAAACCAGCAATAATTGCTCAAAATAATGACTCAGCCACCAACTCACTCCCATTTGCTGATAATCCTGAGGTAAAAGGTGTCCAAACAGTAATTGAAACTGATGATAGCCGAGCTGCAATTATTGCTGATTTCCTCGAAAGACATAACTCACCAATGGTGCCACATGACTACTATGGTCAAAAACTAGTCGAGATTGCAGATCGCTATAACTTGGACTTTAGACTGCTACCAGCTATTTCAATGCAAGAAAGTAACCTCTGTCGTAATACCCATTCAGAGGCACCCCATAATTGTCTAGGTTTTGGGATCCATGAACGAGGAACCCTAGATTTTGAATCATATGAAGCTGGCTTTGAACGAGCCGGTCGTGAAATTAGAGCCTATTATGTTGACCAGGGAAGAATTACCCCAGAACAAATCATGAAAAAATATACTCCTAGTAGTGATGGTAGTTGGGCTAATTCAGTTAATCAATGGATGGCAGAGATGCGCTATAACGACCGAGAACTTGGTAGAACTTTGAAGGAAGACGCTAATGTTTTAGAGTTTGCTATGGGCGAGGATAATACATCTCAATAGTTTTAAAAAGATGATCTTGCCAAAACAATTTTATTGATAGAGAATAACTCTTTTATTGACATTTTGATATATTTTGATATAATTCAAGTTACCTCAGGAGGTTCTTTCTCACCGGGAATTACGTCTTGAGACAAAAGAGCCCCAGAATCTGGGGTTTTTTTGTAACTAAATAACAAAAATTAGCAATTTAGCTGCCAATTTTTTTCATTTGAGGATGTTCTTTTTCACCGGCAATTAGTCTAATTTTGGGAGGATTAATTCGGTTAATTACCTTCCTAAAGTAGGGAGCAACCGTGCTAAAGATTTTGGGTAAATCTATTAATTTTTTTTGTTCAGTTCGTCTGGTTTTTTCCATATTTTTTTGGTTTTTAATTAACGTCTAACACTAAATAATTAATTACAGGCTGTATTGTACCATGGATAAAATCATCAATGACTAAAGCCTGAGTTGCTGATCAATGGCCTGAAATAGTAAATCTTCGTGAGCAGTTTTTTCAGCTAGTTTTTCTTCTGAGAGTTGTTGTTCATCTCTGTGCAAAATAATTCCAGCCGCCTCAATTGGCCCAGCATAGGATAAAACAATCGGCGAGTGAATCAATTCTAAAGTATTGTTTTGTAGAAAAGCATAAAAACGAAAAGATGGCTGAGGAAATTTGATATTTTCTGCCCCCAAGATTTGAGCTAAATCACCACTCTCACACATTTGCATATAAGCTCGGTAATGATCAGCAGTAATCCGCTGAACTTTTTGTAACCACTCCAGCTGATTAAAATCACCGTCTTCTGGTCCTTTGATGATCAAACTATGACCAAAAGGTGGGGCATCACGAATAGCAAACTCACAATGATTTAGTAACTGCTTATCCATGTATTTTTTGATTGTTGCAACTATCTTCACCTCTGATTGACGAATTAACCCCCATTCATTCCATAAATGTTCTGGCACCCCATGACCTAAAGTCTGACCATTAATTTTAGTCTCACCTGCTGCCGTAATATGATCTTGGTAAAAACCTAGAATTCTAGCATGAATCAAATGAATAGATCTGGCACCACGGTGATGTTCATTACTCAGAAAATGATTAGAATTCTGAGTAGCAAAAATCTTATAAGGTCTTTTAGGCTCTTGACTAGACAGGACCTTCTCAGCCTCATTCAAACCGGTGGTTAAAATTCGCCAATAAACTAATTGGTCTTCTATTGGATAATCATAAATTTCTTCTGTTTCTAGGGTACTTTCAATTTTTCTTGGAAAAACCATCGGCATC
This sequence comes from uncultured Pseudomonadales bacterium, assembly GCA_964412775.1. Classification (GTDB taxonomy): domain Bacteria; phylum Patescibacteriota; class Microgenomatia; order UBA1400; family PJMF01; genus CG2-30-36-39. The sequence continues at coordinate 9,610 of CAYPPX010000010.1, forward strand.
AAATCCCAATCAGCATAGGGGGCTACTGGTCTGACAAAACCAAACCGCGTCCCAGTTGGTGAAACATAAACACCACAAGTCTCGGTTGCACAAATATTCTCTAACCAGGCTTCAGAGTTAATCAGCTTGGTCCGTTCTACCACATCTTTTAATTCAGAGTGAGTATTAATGCCATGAGAAGCAACCGGAATACTCAACCTGCCAGGAGTTAACTCAAAAACCGAAAGTCGTTCATGCATGAAAGGTAGTATAGGATTGAGTAAAAAAAAATCAAGTTAATTAGTAGATGTAATTTCATGTTCCAAATCAACCAATTGATTTTTAGTATCATCTGGTAAATCTGAAGTTAAAATATCCATCACTATTTCAACGGTAGCAGCATCAGTCTTATCTTCTTCTGGTGCTGTAGAAAAAAGATGTTCATTATTCATATACTCGTATTCTACACCTATCAGAAACATTAAATTAAAAAAACTAACTATAAGCCAAATGTGCCGAGGAGAGGTATCCCAGAATACTTCGTGTCTGGATACATTTCTCGTGTTTCTACGAAACTCGAAGTGCAGACTTTCACGGTTCAAGTCTCTTATATATTTTAATTTATGTCACTAAAGTGACATAAACTAAAATGTGCGGAGGACGATTCTTATTTTGAACCGCTCTCCGATAATTACCTAGTGCATTTTACCAGGTTAATGGAACTGTATCAATCGAAGTCGGAGGAGGATTTACATGATTAAAACCTCTTTGCACGACGAAAAAACCTTCTTCTCCAAATTTCTGACAGACTTAGAAAATAGTCAGAATGAGGTAATTATTGAAAGTCCATTCATTACCATCGCTAGAATGAAGACTTTTTGGCCAGTATTTAGGCGACTTGTGGCTCGAGGCGTGAAAGTCTACATAGTGACCCGTGACCCACGAGAGCACACAGATGGTTATGATGAGCAGTCTGAGGTGGAAATCCAAGAATTTGAGGCCGTAGGAATTCAAGTACTCCTATGTACAGGCAATCACCACCGAAAACTAGCTATTATCGACCGCAATATACTCTGGGAAGGTAGTCTTAATATACTTTCTCAAGCAAAAAGCAGAGAATTTATGCGCCGTCTTGAGGACGGCGGCTTCGCCGTAGATCTATTTAACTTTATTGGGTACGAAAAATACATGTAACGAAAGTATTGGCAATTTCCTCTAGTAAGCTTCTTGGACTATAATACGCTCATGAATAAAAATAGCAGTATAGCTTCGTTGCCGTGGGATGAGATTACGACTATTGGCAAGGAAAAGTTTGAGGCAGTACCAAGAGAGACATTGCAATTTGCTGTAGATATTACAAATCACGATCAGATGTTCAAATCTGCTCTGGAGAGTCTACAACAAACGAATCCTAAGAGAGCAACATTTGAAGAGGCTGAAAAACTGGTTGAAATGATGAGAGAATCAGCCAAACTAGTGCTTGATGCTAGGAAATAGTGATCTTGAGCTTGAGAACTTTGACGATACTCTTAATTTTTTCGAATGACAAATTAGCTTCACCGCGCTCAATCATGGCGTAGTAATTGACGGTCATATTGGCTTTTTTGGCCACATCGGCTTGAGTCAAAGATAGCTTCTCTCTAGCAACACGAGCCTTATCTCCGAATTCTTTTTTCTCTTTCAAATCCATGGAATCACTATTCATATATTTGTATTTTAACATCTCCTGTAAAAAACACATTAATCATGGTCAATTTAAAATTCAAAACCGAATAATTCATCATTTTTACTAAGAGTACGAATGACTTCTTTTTCCTCAAAAGAAAACCCTTGATGCGGAATATCACTTTTTATTAAACTCATTGTGAATTGGATACCAGTTTTTTTACAATATTCTCTGATTAATTTAATAAATTTCATCTTGTGACCATCCCCCCAACTTTCGATTAAACCATCTAGATATGCAAATCTATAAAACGATTTTGTTGAATAATGAATTAAAATCGAAAGCACAAAACTCAAACAAAGTACTTTAGTTGATGTATATCCGTCTGCTTTACTGGTTAGATCTTGTGATTGGTTGAGGACTGACGTCTCGAATTCAACATTACCGACTTTATTTGGCTCAACTATAAGTAATGCTGTATATTCAAATATTTCTTTATATATATCTTGAAATAATTTTCTAATTTCCTGATAATCATTACTATCATTTGTTATTTCTTGTTTTATTTCATCTGATGCAATTTTGATTTTCTGCATCAATTTTTCGATTGATTCGCCATAGGTATTAATTAGCTGTGACCCTTCAAGCTTTTGCTTATATGCAAATATTTGATTTTCTATCTGAACCAAGTCAGCCTGATAATTTCGATATTTTATAAATGTGTCCTTCTCTTTAAGTGAGGAGAGAAGAGAACTTCTCTGATCGTTGAAGTCTTTGAGCTCCGATAAATCGTCTGGTTTTACTTTGATAATTTGTACTTTATATCCCCGTTTTTGAAACAGGGTCTTCATATATTTGACGATATCGTCGGTTTGGTTGTCGACCAGCGCGTGCTCCTCACTGAAATACTCGTCTTTTATTTCTTTTGGGACGTAGTGATACAGAATAGCAATAGTAAATATTTTCTTTGCGCGTTTACTGTGTTTTTTTGATTTCATATTGTGCATGTATTACAACAACAAATTTTTATAGCTTTGTCAAATTATACGGATAAATCAGGCACGATCAATAGAGGAAATTGAATAAAATGTGGATGAATAAAATAAATTTATTTCGCTCTTTTTACTTGTTGTGTGTGGTTTACTATGTGTCTGGTGATCATGGCGAGAAAGTCGGCCGTTTCATAGACACGTCCACCCTTACTGTAGGTCATCCGCGGGACGTTATCTACCACGGTACTTACATAGAGCGATTTATTTGCTTTTCGAAGTCGCATGATAAGCGTGCGTACCGGCGTTTTTCGTAGTGATAATACACCTGCCATGTTTATCGTAGACATGCCCTCAGGTATGGGAGGAACTCGATGTGCCGCCAATGCTTCGTAATTCGCGGCATAATTTTCGTGCCAAAAAACGATGTGGCACAGCTGATCTTTGACACTCCATTCATCGCCGGTCATACTGTCAGATTTCTTATTTTTTACTTCCTGAATAAAATTTTCGATGACGGCTGAGAGTGAGGAGAATAATTCGTTGTAAGTGTTGTTCATGGTGTATTCCCGAAGTTCTCTATACAAAAAATGCCCTCTCGGGCATATTTGTCTATGTGCTGAGCGGGCCGGTCTAGGACCCTTTCATCCTTATAACTGATTGTCTCACATCAAGGCTAAATGAGACAAATGAGACACTATAAAAAGGGGTGTCTATTTATAGTTTAATCTAGCTCCCTATTGACAAAAATATTTTTATCATTTATGCTATACATAAATTACATAAGAAGGTGATGCACATGGAAAATAACGATAATAAGAAAGAAAAAAACGAGATTAAAGGGATTGTTGTCAAGGGATACCTTAGACCAGACGGTTCCTATTACACCACTGTTCCCAAAAAAATTGTGGAATTATTTAAACTTAAAGGAGAGGAATTATTTTTAATAAAAGCTAAGCTTGATAAAAAGGAGCTCAAGGTAAGAATTATTGATCTTCCCGAAGAATAATATGAAACAAAATCGGTTTGCGATGGAGGGTCTATCCACAATTGATGCAAATAAACGACTGGGAAAATACGGGTTAAACCGGATGGCAAAGCCCCAGCCTCTCAACTTTATTGGCATCTTCAAAGAGGAAGTGACGGAACCCATGATTCTTCTTCTCATTGGTGTGGGTGTAATTTATAGTTTCTGGGGAAAGCTGGAAGATGCCTTAACCATTTTTACAATCATCACAGTCCTGGCGCTCGTTGAAGTTTGGAACGAATACCGGGCTAAAAAGGCCATCGCCTCTCTTTCAAAAATGGCCGCTCCGAAAACAAAGGTCGTAAGGAACGGTGAGGCGGTTAATATTGAAACTGAGCAGATTGTCCCCGGAGATATCTTAATCATTAATGCCGGAACTCGCATCTCTGCCGATGCCAAACTTCTCACTGCATTAAGCTTACAGGTTGATGAGTCTTCGCTTACTGGAGAATCATTGCCTGTTTCTAAAGAAGTTGGCGATGAGATTTATGCTGGAACGTTGATTGTCTCCGGTGAAGCCAAAGCGGAAGTTACCTCTACCGGTTTGTCAACAAAATTTGGCAAGATCTCAACGCTCGCTCAAACCATCAAGCAACCAAAAACACCTCTGCAACTGGCCATGAAAAAGCTGGCTACCAATTTAGTCTGGGTTGCTTTGTTTTTCAGCGTCTCTATTCCCATTTTGGGTGTGCTGCGTGGAGAGGACCTTAAAGACATGGTGTTAACGGGGCTAGCTTTAGCTTTCGCCACTATTCCAGAGGAAGGACCGATTATTATCACGATGATTTTGGGATTGGGAGCCTATCAACTTTCAAAGAATAACTTCCTGGTAAAAAAGATTAAAGCGGCTGAGGTGTTAGGGGATGCCACCGTTATTTTAACCGATAAAACGGGCACCCTCACGGAAAATAATATGCATGTGGTTTCGGTCTTCCCCAAGGCTTCAGAAGCTCAAATCATTCGTACTGCCTCATCTTTGCTTACGGAAATGTCCCTTTTTGCAACCGACAAAGCCATCAGAGATAAAGCCCAAGAGCTGAAATTGCAAGAGATGACAGGAGAACTTATCCGGGAACGGGGTTTTGGTGACGGACGAAAAACCAAAACAGTCCTCCACAAGGTTGATGGAAAACTTGAGTTGTTTATGAGCGGTGCGCCGGAAGAGGTATTTACATTTGTGAAGGGTGACGTGTCGAAATTTCAACAAGAATTGGACATGGAAACGGCAAAGGGCAGAAGAGTAATTGCTGTGGCAACACGTACAATCTCCTTAACAGAAAAGGACAAAGACTTTACCGCATTGGAAAAAGGCTTGACCTTGGTAGGTTTAATTTCCATTGAGGATCCAGCTAGAGTGGGTGTAAAGGAGACACTAGAGATGGCAAAGAAAGCCGGAATCCGGACAATTATGGTCACCGGCGACCATCCCCAGACCGCTATGTCTATTGCCCACAGTGTAGGTATAACTTCTATCAGAGCAGTCATTGGAAGTGAAATTGACAAGTTGTCAGATGAGGACTTAAGAAAAACGGTCAACGAAGTATCGGTTTTTGCCAGAAGCACACCAGAACATAAATACCGACTGTTAAAAGCCTTGCAGGCAAATGGAGAAATTGTTGCCGTTACCGGTGATGGTGTCAATGATACGCTCGCGTTAAAGGGAGCCAATATCGGGATCGCTATGGGGATTAAGGGGACAGACGCCGCTAAAGAAGCGGCCGATGTGGTTCTGGCTGATGACAATTACAGCACCATTGCTAAAGCTATTTTTGAGGGAAGAAAATTCTTTGATAATTTACGTAAGGGCTTTGGATACTATCTATCTGCGAAAACCGCCCTCATTCTGGCCTTTGCTGTCCCGGTGGTGTTTGGAATTCCCTTTCCATTTGCGCCTGTTCAGATCATTCTTTTGGAGCTTTTTATGGATCTCGCTGCCTCCTCTGGATTTGTGGCTGAACCAGCGGAATCAACCATCTATCATCGTTCACCTCGTAGTCCCAAAGAAAAGTTTTTGGATACCAAGATGCTAAAAAATATTGGGATATCAGGGGTCAGTTTATTCGTTGCAGTAATGGCCTCATATAGTATTGCGCTTTCTCAACACTTACCACTTGCTCAAGCACAGACAGTTGCTTTCTCCGCATGGATTATCGGTCACATTTTTATGGCCTTTGTTTCCCGTTCCGAGAAAGAGCCGCTATACGCGTTGGGTATTTTTTCCAACAAAGCAATAAATATTTGGGCAACGACTGCGATAACTTTGCTTTTGACAGTGACTCAAATTCCAGTTCTCGGTAGCTACTTAAAACTTCAATCGATCAGCTTATCACAGCTAGGATTAGTTGCGATTATTGCGTTTATAGCCATTTTTTGGCGAGAGATTGTCAAGGTGGCTTTATATAAAAATTCAGCAATAACATATAATTAACCTGCATAAGTTAATGTATTTATTTAGCTACAGGTTCTTTCAACATGTAGTTACCCTGGCGGGATAACAAAAAATGACAAAATTGTTCTCACATAGACGCATACTTATAAGTTTCTTAATCTTGGTTGCGTTATTTGGGACTGCTCTTTGGTATGAGAACTGGCAAGGCAAGTTTGAAGCTCCGAGACAAAATGCTCCATCAATCGAATTTACAATTAGTAAAGACAAAACATTAATGGCAGTTAGTGGTGACCTTCATTACTATGGATTTATTAAAGATGAAAGTGCTTTTCAATACGCGCTAGAGCACACAAAGGATACTAGACCCGGAAATGAAACTTCTATTAAGATTGGTGGCAATACAATTGATCGAGAAACTAGATACACCATCTCTCAAACAATGACTACTTGGCAAATTGCAGATGTATTACTTAATCAAGGCATTTCAAATCCTTGTAATAATGGCTGTCCGGAAAGTAATTTTAATCCGGAACTTCTTCCTGGAGGTGACTTAGCACCAACATTGAAAGAAAAATATTCTTGGATTAAAACCTACGAAGATTGCACTAAAGCAATTGGCCATGATGGCGGCCAACTTTCATCAGAACAATATTATCAAAGGACTGGGATAAAGAATGGCGAAATGATACATGCCAGTTACACCTTGATATCGCCTTGCCTTTTCAACTTGTGTAATCTTCACTAAATCTACTTTTCCAATCCCTAAGCCGGCACTGCTTCCGGTCTGCCAGTTAAGCTGCAAACGCAAAGTCTGTGTGTAGAAAATAATTT
>CAYPPX010000011.1:0-16374 GCA_964412775.1 uncultured Pseudomonadales bacterium
ATTTGAAACAGAAAGATATTTTCTTTTTTTGTGGGTAGTGTTATTGCAACTTCATAAAGAAGCTTGCTCAGCTAGGAACTCTGAATATAGGGTTTTTAACTGAGTAAGCTTCGGTGGCGGCTCAGGCCGCTATTGAAGGACTGCTACACTCACTCTTTTATGTAAAGGATGGTACTACAACATGTCTCACCCAGACAACACCCCCAAGAAAGTCAATTTCGACACGCTCATTCGCTCCAACATCGCTCTGGGCATCACCGGCAAGAAGCCGGAAACCGCTGGTGCGGTTTCTCTGGCGGCTCTGCAACGCATGTCCGCTGAAAAGCGCATGGAATACCTCGTCGAAATTCCTGAAGTGGCGGCTCTCCTCGAAGAGTTGTCCAAGCAGTCAGACCAGATTCTGACCATGGAAGCCGGCATGGCTTTCTTCCAACAGGAATACGTCAAGGTCGACCCCAACGCCTTTGCCAAGCACATGGCTGAAAAGGCTGTCCGGGCAACCACCCAGCGCAAGAAAGCGGAACGCATCCTCGAAGACCGCGTCCTCGCCGAAATCGGCGCCCAGGCGGCTCGCGATACGATTATCGCCAGCAAGCCCCGCGAACAGTTGCTGGCGGCCTACGCCCGCAAACTGGAACGTGAAGAAGAAGAGCGCAAGCGGCTCGAGAAAATCGAGAAGATGAAGAAAGCCAGCAAGACCGGCAAGTAACAACTTCTCAACATCTCCGGCCAGCTCCTGATTCAAACAATGTGAAAAGGCACCCCCTCCGGGGTGCCTTTTCCATTTTAGAAGCATTTTTAACTAAAAAAACCTATTTTTCATTAACACCCCCCAGATAAACCCATCAGTTATAATATTGTTGTGATTAGACCAGAACAAACAGAAAAAAACCTTGACTATTCTAGCGGCGAATGGCTGGCTACCCTCACCATCTATAAAACTGGTGACCATGTTACATACCCAGCAGAACATGGAGCTAAAGTTCTCACTATTACTAGAATTTGGCCAGTTAGTCCTGGTGACTATAAATTTGCCAGACACACCCAATATGTCGAACTCAGTGATCAACATGGAATTGTAGAATATAGTATTTCCGCAGCCTCAATAGCCCCAGCTGAAAAGCCAGCTGCAACATAGTCGCCCCCTCTAATCAACAAAATCTGGAATTTCTGGATAGATGATGCTCTTGAGTAACCTAGCTTGAAACTCATCAATCCATTTGCCATATTTAGCTTTCAAAGCATCAATCTCACCATTATTATAAGCAATATATTCTTCGTATTCAGATTTTAAAAGTTTAAAGACTTGAGTCGCTGCTTTTTGGTTAAAAAATGGGGCTAATTTTTCAAGTTGCTCCAACGCATCATGGCTAGTAATCACCCTAGCTTTAAGTAAATAAAAACGCTCAGCAATTAATCTCTTCTTTTCATCAACCAAAAACTTCTTAATCACTGGCAAAGTATTCATAATACGTTTGAGTTTCAAAATCTTTTTACGCAAAGATTCACGGCCATTGATTTTGCCACCAGGTCTATAACCCTTGCTCTTATAAACTTCTGGATACTCCAAGGCATCTTCTTGTAAATCTAACTGAGCATCAAAATCTAACATTACATCTTCACTAACATAACCTTGCCAAAATAAATGCTCCAAACGATCTCGTTGCAAGGATAGCAGTTGTAATCTTAAGCTTTTTTCCAAATCTTCGGCTGATACCAATTCGTCAAGTTTTTTCTTATGCAAATTTTCTTCTTTCAAAAGCAATCTTTCCATTTCTTTTATATAGGAAGTATTAAATTCGCCCTTGGGTAAGTTAAAGAGAATTGATTTAGCTTTTTCTAAGGCAAAAATATCTTTTTCTTCTCGGTAAATCTTTTCTTCTTTTTTAGAAACATGTAATTTCAAGAATCTCAACAACTTATCAATAGTCAAACCATTTACAAATAAAGAAAAAAGCAACACAGCAAAAGTAAAAATTAATAACTCTTGTTTGTACCAAACTTCATCTGGAATAGAGAAAACTAAGACCAAAGGGATAACACCTCTCAATCCACCCCAATTCAAAATATGTTGCCAAGACAGTGGAACATTGGGTTCGTCTTTAAAAAATGGCAGATGATTAGTCAAAAAGTAGGTTAAATAAGTAGAAATGGCTCTAGCCACAATCACGATTCCAATTACAGTTAACCATCTTTCTGGACCGGCCAAAAACTGTTTGATATCCAAAGAATAAGTAGCAAAAAAGAACACCACTGATACAGCCAAGAAACCCAAATACTCCCACAGCTCATTAATCATATGGACAATACTGGGTGAGAAACGGGATCTACCCATATTACCCACCACTAAACCAGCAATTACACTACTAATTACTCCAGATAAATGAAAGAAGTGTTCAGTTGCAGTAAAAGCTAATAAAGAGGCTCCCAAAGTTAGGGTTGTTTCAACAGCAAAATCATTTTTGACTCTGGCAATCAAAGAACTAATCACATAACCAAAGCCAGCTCCAACTAAAATACTACCAACAAAAACATAAGTAAATTCTTGTAATCCCTCAAGCACAGTATGGTGAGAAAAAACTGTTGCACCAGAAGCAATTGTCACCAAAATTCTAAAAGCAATCACGGCTGTGGCATCATTGAACATACTTTCACCATCAGCCAATAAAGCCAGCCTTTTGGGAGCTCCAAGAGTTTTGAAAATTGCCAACACAGCAATTGGGTCAGTTGCTGAAATCAAAGCCCCAAACAACAAAGCACCAGATAAGGGCAAACCAAGAAGCCACGCCACACCAAAACCAACAACTAATAATGACACCAGTAAACCAAAAGTAGCAGCAAAACTAATTGTCTTGAACTGCAATTTAAATTGATGAAGTCTAATGTGCATCGAGGCACCAAACAATAAAATCGGAAGTAAAAAGAAAAAAGTAAAATCAGGGCTCGGTTCAACGTGAGCTGGAATATGTAATACTGGAGCCAAGTACTGAGCCAAAAAACCCAAAATTAGTAAGGCTACTGTATAAGGAAATTTTATTTTTTTAACTAATTCTTGCAAGAATGAAGTTGCCAACAAAAAGCCACCAATAAAAATTACTAACTCAGCGAAGTGATGTGTTTCCATAAGTTCTTTTAAAACTTTTTAAAAAAGATATTCTAAACCTATAGTCAAGATTAATGAAAGATCTATTATACAAATCTAAAATAGTCTATAATTTTCAGTATATGGATTCTTTCCAACGCTCACAATATTCTATTTTTAATAAAAATAAGCGGTCTATTGATAAAAACCAAGTCCTAACTCCTCAAGAAGCAATTAGCTTTTCAAAAAAAACAGCTTCTGAGTTGCCCCAACCACCAAACTCTGAACAATCTACTGTAACCTCAAACAAAACCACTCCAGAATTGCCAAAAAATACCATTCTGAACACCAATCTCATGGGTAATGATCCAGAAAAAAAGAAACAACAACTCAACAACTTGTTATGGCTATTTGGTCTTGTGTTAGTAGCAATCTTATTTTTTTCTATTGGTTATTACCTAAAAAATAATCTCAAAACACCACCAACAGTTAACATCGAAGAAAAAGATCTAGGCATCGTCCTAGCAGAGAAATATGATGAAGAAACAGTCATAGAATCTGGTTCTGTCGTAATTAAGATTTGGACAGATGGTAATAATGATGGCAAAAAAAGTTCCTGGGAAACAAACCGTTATGGTTTTGGGGCTCAAATTAGAAAAGCTGGAGAAAAATCACCATTTCTCTATGTAGAATCTGATGGAGAAGGGGTAATCAGACTTACTGGACTTAATAATGACGAAGATTATGAGATTTTTTACTTTGAGGCTAATAACTACGACCCTTACAATCCTAATAGAGACTTTTGGGGGGCAAATAATTACGAGATCTTCGATTCAACTGATGGTTCCACCGGAAAAATTTTTGGTGACTGGCGACCACTAAAAGTAGGTCAAGATGGGACCGAATTAATCTTGGGACTAAGAGAATATAAACCAGAAAAACTAATTACTACTTTGGGCTATGGGGCAACTCTTTATGATCTAGAAGGCAAACAATTTGCTTCTGGTGGCAATTTTAGTAGCTCAAGTCTGCCAAATAAGGTTGAAATTAGAAATAATAACTTGTTCTATGTTAAGGATGGCAACATGTACAAGAACAACCCAATTATTAATATGGCTTACTCAGCCAGAGCCTTTGATCAACTAGCTATGAGTGATACTAGTTTTTGGGCTATCTCTCCCAGTGGAACCTCAATTATTTATGGTGACCATAATGGTACTTATTTCCAAAACGAAAATAATGCTTGCACCAAGCAACAACTCTATTACGAAAACAAACCACTTGGACTATATACCCAATCATTCCCACCAGATACAGTCGGAGTTAGATTTGGCGATGACTACAGAGCAATTGTTTATGCCTCAGTCGAAAATAATTATGGCTACTATTTAGTAAATTGTAACAACAGTCAAATATCAGTCAAAAAACTACCAATTGAACGCCAGTGGTATGGTGGCTACTTTGCCAAAAATGATCGATTTATTCTCAAAGGACCAATTACCTTTACTCCAGTTTGTGAGCAAACCACTGATGAAAATGGGGTAAAAAATACTTGCCCAGCTCAAACCTACGGTGAAGGCCTGTATGTTTATAAACTTAATGATAATAAAGTCGAGAAAATTGGTGGTGATGAACTCAACACCACTTACTTTGCCGCTGAAGCCTACGATGGCCGTTATGCTATCCTAGCTAATACTGAGGCTGATGAACTCAAAATTCTCAACTTTGATTCAGCCGATGAAATTAAAATCCTAAACTTTAACATCAAGCCTTTCTTCAATAACTACGATCGACATGGTCTGACTAACGGCTTCTTTAGTTACCTTGGTAAAGATCGCTTTATGTTTATGGACCATCTTGGTCAATGTAATGGTCAAGAAGTTTGCGCCACGGTCAAAGAATTTAAGATTCAAGGCACTAATATTAATGTCACCGAACTAATTAAAATTAAAGATCTTTATCCAACTAGAATTATTGGAGAAATCACTAAATGAAAAAATCACACTTAGTTTTAGTTATCATCACCGCTATGGTTGCGCTTGGTTCAGCCGTTTGGGGTTGGTCGGTAGCCGATAAAAATCTGCCAACACTTGAGCCAGAAACCAAACAAGAAGTTAAACAACAAGCCGAAATCTATTTCTATCGAACTGATGGAATTTACCGTGTGTCTAGTCTCAATGAAAATCCAGAAAAAATCGTTGAAACCAGTTACGACCAAGAAATGGCTTATTACTTTACCCCAGACTTTGCAATCATGGGGCCAGAACAAAACTGGTTAGTTTACCGAGATGTTCTCAGTAAAAATAAAGAAACCAATGAATTAATGTTCGGTTTAATCGTCTATGACCTGACAGAAAAAAAAGAGTTACTGAGTGTTAAAGACCAAAACAGTTCGGTGCTATCTTTTTCAGTGTCTCCTAATAAAAGCAAACTAATTTACGTTATTTCTAGAAAAGATATCAATAAAACTGTTAGCCAAGGTCCAGAACCTTTTTACCAAGAATTATATGCTTGGAATGGCAGCGAAACAGAGAAAGTTTTGACTGAAAATAGTGGTTTTTTTGGCGTAGGACTGGGAATTTGGTTAGATAATGATCACATCACAATTGGCAAAGGTTATGAAGGTATTTCTTACTGTAAAATTGATCTTAACACTGCCACTGAGATTCCCACTAATTGTGAAGGCTATGGCTCATCATCTTATGGAGGACTAGATAAGGTTGTTAGTGCTATTGATGACACCTTGTTTGGTTATCACTATGAGTGGTCTGAAATAACTGGTAATCGAGCTACCACTAAGGGTATTTTCAAACAAACTGCAGGTGGCACCAGAACCTACTTAAATAACGAGGCCCCATCAGAAATGGTAGTTGGTCCAGAAAACATTTACTACTTTAGATCAAACCTTGATTCTTCTAAGTATGTTTATAACGGAGTTGATTCAGATCTATACCTGTTAGCTAAAGATGGTTCAATAACCAAAAGACTAACTAATGATGGCAATAGTGTGATGGCAAAATCACACCTAGATTTATCCCAAGATAAACGCTTTATTAGTTATCAAGTTACTGATATTAGTCAAGTTAATACTTTAGAAAATACTTTAGCTTCAACTCAAAAAAGTTCAACCATCTGGGTTTACGATACTCAGTTAAATAAATACTACCAAGTAGCAGAAAATGGCCTAGCACCCGAATTAGTCGTTAGAGAACTTAAAAACTAAAAATTTCAAGCTATATTATTTTTGGCTAATGTAATATAAAACCTCCATGCAAAAAATATTTTTGTTACTTGGTAATAACTTGCTAGAAAAGTTTTCGCCACATATTTTAGCAATAGATCCAGAAGCAACAGTCATTGAGTGTGGTAACAAACCTGATCAAAAACCACACCATCTTTTCTTACCTAAGGGGAAAGAATTTGAAACGATTGTCTCTTTTGCTAAAAACAAAACTGTGTTAGGTGCTCTGAATAGAGCAGACCATTATGAAAATCTACATGGGAAACTAGTTGACTACTTTGAAATCCCTGGACCATCTTTTGCTGCTATTAACCAAGTTGGTAATAAAGCCAACCTACACCTATTAATGGAAGATTTAAATCTTCAACTCTTTAGACCCAGAACTATTATTTGCCAACTTACTGAAGTAACCGAACTACTAAAAAATATTCAGTTTCCAGTGATGATTAAACCATTTGTTGGTGCTCATAGTAGAGGAGTCACCAAACTGGAATCGATTGAGGATTTCAATGAAATTTACCGCCAACTTTATGAACACTTTTTGGCAGAACCAGCAGCCGAGGACCCCAATAATAAAACAGTGTTAATTGAAGAGTACTTACCAGGAAAACAAGTCACTCCAATTTGTTATATCGATAGCAAAAGTAAAGTTCATTTTATTTCTTTGGTTAAAATTACCAATGCTAGAGATTTAAAACAAGATCACTACCAAATAATTTATCGCACTACACCTTCTAATGTTAAAGAAAATATTCAACAAAAAATGAAGTTTGTCTTACAAAAAATTGCTAAAGCTAGCTTATTAAAAGAAACATTTTTAGACCCAGAATTTTTTGTTGATGGTGACAATATTTATTTAATTGAAATTAATGTCAGAATGGGCGGCTTTAGGCAAGAGTTAGCCAAACCAGCCTTTGACATTGATTTAGAAAAAATGCTTACTCAGCTAGCACTTGGTAAGGAAGTTGATGACCAATTTAACATTGTTGGTAGTGCCACTGCTTGTGAAATCTGGGAACAGCAATCTGGAGTAATTAAAAAGCTAAAAATACCTAAAAGCAAACATATTACTCATGCTAAAACTAATTTTAAACCAGGTGAGTACTATGAAGCTCCACCAGTGGGCAATAAAGCTTTGGGTAGTTTTTATATTAGAGCTAGTGAGAAATCTTTAACTATTGCTAAAAATTTACGTAGTAAAGTAATTGTTGAATTTGAATAAGCTTATTAATAAGCTAGCAAATTAATTAACCAAGATAAAAACTTTATCAACGTACTCACCATCTTTATCAACCACTTCAATTTTAATTTTAGAGTTAGGCACAGTAATGATGTCACCCTCATCTGGAAAGCGATGCAAGATATCAAGCACTAACCAACTAATGGTTTTGTGCTTGGGAAATTGATCAGGAAACTTAAGGTTAAGCACAGTTTCCACAGTTTCCAGAGTAGTGTCACCACTAGCCCGAGCTTTATTGTCCTCAATTGTTTCAACAGAAACTTCAACTTCATCAGTTTCATCCTCAATCTCACCAAAAATTTGTTCCACAATATCTTCGAGAGTAATTAAACCGCTAGTTTTACCAAATTCATCCAAAACAATTGCCATGTGGACTCTTTTTTTCTGGAACTCAACAAAGAGGTCATCAAGAATTTTAGTTTCAGGAACTTTAAAAGCCTTCGATTTACAAAACTCCAAAATTTTTCTATCTAAATTACTTGGGTCTAAGAAAAAAGGAATTAACTGTGGAACATGGACTACATACTCAATATTATCAATATCCTTTGTAAAAATAGGTAAGCGAGAAATATTAAGTTCAGCAGAAATTTCAATCACCTCACGCAAAGTTTTGTTGGCAGAAACTGCATAAATATCGTTACGATTAGTCATGATTTCTTTGACTTCTCGGTCGTTGAGTAACAGCAGTTGTTGCATCATCTGGTATTCTTTACTTTCCAAAGCACCGTGAAAGTGACCAATGCCTAGAGTTGCCTTAATTTCTTGTTGCATCAAATCTCTAGCTTCAGCTTCATTACGTTTAACAAATTTTTCAGCTAACTTATCTAAAGCTTGATTGAGCAATTTTAGTGGGTAAAGAAAAGGATAGAGAATAAAGTTCAAAGAAGATAAAAGGTGAGCAGTCCAACGAGAAAATTCAACTGGAAATAAAATAGCAATTTTCTTTGGAATAATTTCACCAAAAATAATAACCAAAACCGTGCCAATCGTAGCTGATAAAGTCCCACCTAATTCGACACCAAAAAGACTACTGAAAAAAATTGTTAGATAAGTGGCCAATAGAATATTAACCCCATTGCTGAGAGCCAAGGTTAAAGTAATCAATAAATCGAGTTTTTTATAAAGCTGATAAACAATTGGTGAGGCAAATTTTTTATCCCGCTTAATCACTTCCATTCTGGCACGAGAAATATTAGTGAAGGCTGTTTCCGCTCCGGAAAATACTGCTGATAAAAAAAGCAAAATTAAAACATTAAAAATAACCGGTAAGATATCCGTTAAAAAGTTATCTGGCATTTAGGCTAATTCATAGATTGAAGTTTTTGACGAAATCATCAATAAATACATCTGGTTATTATACCAAAAAATTACAGTTTGTGTGGGCTTAATGGGTGGCTAACGAGACTCGAACCCGCGACCTCCGCTTCCACAGAGCGGCGCTCTAACCAACTGAGCTATAGCCACCATCAATATTAAGTTAGTAAAAAAAAGTGCGCCAAGCAGGATTCGAACCTGCGACCTACTGCTTAGAAGGCAGTTGCTCTATCCAGCTGAGCTATTGGCGCATTCTGCATTAACAGATCCGTATTTTCTCAAAAAAACCCAAATTTTACCAGATCTAATCTTCAAGCTATTATACTCCAAACTTGCTACTCCTGGTATGATATCAAGATTAATGAATTTTAAGCTTCACACCCCCTACCAGCCAACAGGTGACCAACCAACTGCTATCGAGAAACTGACTACTAGTATCCAAAGTGGTAATCCCCACCAGACTTTACTTGGTGTAACCGGTTCTGGTAAGACTTTTACCATGGCCAATGTAATTGCCAACACTCAGAAACCAACTTTAGTTATTGCTCATAACAAAACTTTGGCTGCTCAACTTTATCAGGAATTAAGAGACTTTTTTCCAGAAAATGCAGTGAGTTATTTTGTTTCCTACTATGACTACTATCAACCAGAGGCTTACATTCCTACTACTGATACCTATATCGAAAAAGAAGCTGATATTAATGATGAGATCGACAAACTAAGACTAGCGGCTACTACTAATTTATTAACTCGTAACGACGTGATCGTAGTCGCTTCAGTTTCTTGTATCTACAATCTAGGTTCGCCAGTAGAGTATGGTAAAAATATTTTCCGTTTTGTCGAAGGAGAAGTAATCTCCCCACAAAGTTTTTTGTTACGTTTATCACAACTACAATACGAACGTAGTACTACCGATTTGAAACGGGGTAGTTTTAGAGTTAAAGGTGATAATATCCAAATTTGGCCGGCTTATCAAAGTACCGCTTTAACTATCGAAACTCTAGAAAATAAAATTACTAAAATTACTGAGATTGATCCAACGAGTGGTCAGATAGTTACACCCAAAATGCGCGACCCACTGAATCATCAATACACTCTTTACCCAGCAAAACACTACACTATGAATCCACAAACACAGGACGAAGGTATCGCTGAAATTGAAAGAGATTTAAATCATCGGGTTAAAGAATTAGAAACTGCTGGTAAAACGGTTGAGGCTTACCGCCTTAGACAAAAAGTCACTTATGACTTAGAAATGATTCGTGAATTTGGATTTGTAAATGGGATTGAAAACTACTCTCGTCACTTTGATGGCCGAAAACCAGGTGAACCACCATTTACTTTATTAGATTACTTCACTGAAAATACCAAGATTTTTAATCAAGATTCTTTTCTCACTATTATTGATGAAAGTCACATGACTGTTCCTCAAATTAGAGGGATGTTTCATGGTGATCGATCGAGAAAAGAAACTTTGATTGAGTATGGTTTTAGATTGCCTAGTGCTTTGGATAACCGACCACTCCAACAACATGAATTTTTAGAAAGAACACCTCAAAATCTATATGTTTCTGCCACCCCTAACGACTGGGAGTTACAACAATCTGGTAACAATGTCGCCGAACAATTAATTAGACCAACTGGTCTAACTGACCCAATTATTGAACTCAAACCAACCACTCATCAAATTGAAGACTTGGTCATCGAGGTCATTAGAAGAAAAATGTTAGGACAAAGAACCTTAGTCACCACTTTAACTAAAAAAATGGCTGAAGCTTTGACCGACTATCTGAATAGTCCAGAAAAAATCGACTCACTGCTAAACGACTTTAAAAATCGCCAGCAACAAATCAGCCCTAATACTGATTATCAGCAACATGAATTTATTCCCATCGATCAAATTAAAATTGGCCAAATTGCTGACAGTTTCTACGCCAAATCAACAACTTTAGCTAACTATAAATTAACTGAATACCCTAAAGTTGCTTATCTACACTCAGATATTGAAACCCTAGAAAGATCAGATATTTTGGATGATCTAAGAAAAGGTAAATATGATGTTCTAGTTGGAATAAACTTACTAAGAGAAGGGTTAGATCTGCCAGAAGTTAGTTTGGTAGCTATCTTGGATGCAGACAAAGAAGGCTTTTTAAGATCGGTCACTTCACTAGTTCAAACCATGGGTCGAGCTGCTCGTCATGAACAGGGTAGGGCAATTTTATTTGCTGATAACATGACTCAATCAATGAAAAAAGCCATTGAGGAAACTCAACGCCGTCGTGAAATTCAAGTTGCTTATAACCTACAGTATGGCATTAATCCAACTGGTATCAATAAACCAATCAGAGAAAAGCTGTTGTTAAGAGAAGAAAAAGAGAGTGATAAATTAGCTAAAAAAGCCCAGAAAAAAGGGTTAACTATTCAATTAAGTAAAAATGATTATGTCGATTTAGAGACAGTTGACCCAGAAGCGATGACGCCGATTGAAAAAAATAAGCTAATTAAAAAACTTGATTTAAAAATGCGCCGAGCAGCAGCTGACCTTGATTTTGAACTAGCAACAATTTTGCGAGACAAAATTAAACAGCTTAAAACTTAGCTTGGTAAACTCCTTGATCGAAAAAAACCAGAAAATAGGCTATAATACTAATTCGTTTTTATGGCAAAGACTTCGCTTGACCACATTATCATTACTGGAGCTAAAGAACACAATCTTAAAGATGTTTCTCTGGCTATCCCCAAAAATAAGTTGGTTGTTTTTACCGGTTTGTCAGGCAGTGGTAAAACCTCCTTGGCTTTTGATACTTTATACGCCGAAGGCCAACGTCGTTATGTGGAATCACTCAGTTCATATGCTCGCCAGTTTTTGGGCATCATGCAAAAGCCACAGGTAGATCAAATCGAAGGTTTATCGCCAGCCATTTCGATTGACCAAAAAACTACTTCACATAACCCTCGCTCAACCGTGGGGACCATTACCGAAATCTATGACTATTTAAGATTACTGTTTGCTAGAGTCGGCCACCCACATTGTCATCAATGTGGCCGAGAAATTAGCACCCAAAGTATCGATCAAATCATCAAACATATTGTTGATTTAGTTGAAGAAAAAACTGCCAACCAACCAACTAGATTCATGATCTTAGCCCCAGTTGTTCAAGCTAGGAAAGGTGAGTTCACTGCTTTATTCACTAATCTGCAAAAACAAGGTTTTAGTCGGGTCAGAATCGATGGAGAAATTTATGACTTAGCGGAAAATATTAGTTTACTTAAAAATAATAAACATACTATTGATGTAGTCTTAGACAGAATTAGTTTTTCCAAAAAACAACTTAAAGACAACCAAGAATTAAAAACCTTAAAATCAAGATTAGCTCAAACCATTGAAGAAGCCCTCAAACTTTCCACTGGTTTGGTCATGGCCGCCTTTATTAGTGATAATTCTTTATCATTCCCCGATAAACCAAAAGACATGGAAGACCATCTCTTTAGCGAGAAACTAGCTTGTAGTCATTGTGGAATTTCTTTGAAAGAACTAGAACCCAGAATGTTTTCTTTCAACTCACCAGAAGGTGCCTGTGAGGTTTGTAACGGAATTGGTTCATTACTCAGAGTAAATCCAGAAAAAATCATTGCTCCAAGTCTAACTTTGAGCGAAGGTGCAATTATTCCATTTGCTCGCACCATGAGTAACGATACTTGGTGGGCCAGACTCGTCCAAGCTGTCATCGAAGAAGCTGGTTATCAGTTCCGTTTTACTCCATATGAAGAAATGAGCGAAGAATTCCAACATACACTACTTTATGGTTCACCTAAAATTTACAACGTCACTGGTGAAAACAGATTTGGTAAAGAAACCATGATTCAAGAAAAATTTGAAGGTTTCATTACTAATCTAGAAAGACGTTATCAAGAGACAGATAGTGACTATATTCGTAAAGAAATTGAGCAGTTTATGCACAAGGAAACTTGTCCAAAATGCCAAGGTAAAAGGCTCAAAGAGGAATCATTGGCTGTCACGGTTGATGGCAAAAATATTGCTGAAATTACTAATCTTACCATTCAACGTTCTTTGAACTGGTGCAAAACTTTGACTGAAAATAAAAAACTCACTACTAAAGAAATCGAGATTAGTGAGTCAATCTTGAAAGAAATTATCACTAGACTAAGTTTCTTAGCTTCAGTAGGTTTGAACTACCTATCACTGGGGAGAGAAGCCTCAACGCTCGCTGGTGGTGAAGCTCAAAGAATTAGATTAGCTTCACAAATCGGTACTGGTTTAACTGGAGTGTTGTATATTTTAGATGAACCAACCATTGGTTTACATCCACGTGATAATGATCGGTTAGTTGAAACTTTAAAAAACCTTAAAGACCAAGGTAATAGTGTGGTGGTGGTTGAACATGATCGGGATGTGATGTTGTCTTCTGACTATATTTTTGATTTTGGTCCTGGTGCTGGTAAACACGGTGGCACCATTGTTGCTCATGGCACTCCTGAAGAAATTATGAAAGACAGTAAATCTGTCACTGGTAAGTTCCTGTCTCGCAAAAAAGATGTCTTGAGACCTAAAGCTGAAAAAAAGACCAGCAAACTAGTTAGTGATGATGAGGTGATTGCTAAGCATGGTTCGATCAAGCTCAGAGGAGCTTCTCACCACAATCTCAAAAACATCGATGTTGATTTTCCCCTCAATGCGCTAACTTGTATTACTGGTATTTCCGGTTCAGGGAAATCAACTCTACTTCACGACACTCTTTATCATCAATTAATGAAACATGTCGCTAGAAAAACTGAGTCTAAAGCTGGCCATGTTGACCAAGTTATTATTCCTGAAATTGTCCGTCGGGTCTCGCTAATTGACCAAAGCCCAATCGGTAAAACCCCACGCTCTAACCCTGCTACTTATACTAAGATTTTTGACTATATCCGTAAACTTTTTGCCAACACTCAGGAAGCTCATATTCGTGGGTACAATCCTGGCCGTTTTAGTTTTAATGTCAAAGGCGGCCGCTGTGAAACTTGTCAGGGTGATGGGCAAATTAAAATTGAGATGCAATTTTTACCTGATGTTTATGTCACTTGTGATGTTTGTCACGGTCAACGTTATAACGAAGAAACTTTGCAAGTCTTATACAAAGGTAAAAATATTTCTGAAGTATTAAAGATGAGTGTTGAAGATGCGTTAGAGTTTTTCAAAACTAATGGCACACTTAAACAAAAACTTCAAACATTAGTAGATGTTGGTTTGAGTTATTTAGAACTTGGCCAGCCGGCTCCAACTTTAAGTGGTGGGGAATCACAAAGAGTCAAGCTTGCTCGCGAACTCAGTTTGAGAACCAACGACCACGTTGTTTATCTATTAGATGAACCAACCACCGGTCTACATTTTGCTGACGTCCAAAAACTACTCAATGTCTTACATCAACTAGTTGAACAAAATAATACCGTAATTCTAATTGAACATAACTTGGATGTAATTAAAAACGCTGATTGGTTAATTGACCTTGGCCCTGAGGGTGGAGAATACGGTGGCGAAATTATTGCCGAAGGTACCCCACAAGCTGTAGCCAAAAATCCAAACTCATTTACTGGTAAATATTTAGCTGAAGAATTTAAAAGTCAGCAATAACCACACCCCTTATACCCCGTGGGTAAGTGTCTCATACTTAACTGACAATCAATTAACTATATATAAATATATCTAAATCTATCAATTTTAATCTTGATATACCAATCTTTTACTCAAGGAAATGGTCTTAGCAGTCTTTATTGATGTCTGCTAAAAAAGCTTTTAATTCAATCAGCACTTTTTCATCATTACTCATGACCTGCCAAAGCTGGCCAGAGCCATCACGTTTAATAATTTTTTCTAATTCTTTTTTCTTTTTAGCAAAATCATACTGACTGGCTAACCGAGTTTTAATTTGGGTGGGGTAAAGTTCACGAGCTCTTAATCTATCAGCCTGTTTCTTTTCATCAGCTTTAACCAAAATAACATTATTATTTGATAAATAGGCCATGTCTGATTCGGCAATTAACGCAGCATTGAGTAAGATTAAACCTTTTTTACCATAAAGCTCACGACGCAGTCTAACCAAAATTGGCGTAGACATAATTTTATTCAAAGCAGTTAACTTCTTTACATCATTAAAAACAAGCTCACCCAAAACTTTACGATTAATTGTTCCATCAGTATTCCTAATCTCTTCACCAAACTCAACCACTAATTGCTGTCTCACTTTTTCATATCCTCTATCAGTAAGTGTTTCATAAATATCGTGGGCTAAATGATCTAATTCAATGTGATGCACCGTTAGACCACAGTCTTTACCTAAGTTCACTAACTGTTCACAAACAAATGATTTTCCCACCCCGATCTCACCGGTCACACTGACAATCATTTGCTCAGAAATCTTGGCTTCTAACATTTGCTTAACAAAAGGAGAAACATACTCATGAATTAAACCTTGTTCTTTTTGAATCGCTTTGACTGAGCTAGAACTAACATGAGCTAGTTTAGGATCAGCAAACAATACTGCCGTCTCAATACCCAGTTTTTGACTTTCGCCTAATTGATTGAGATAGCGTTCATACTCAAAATCCTGAGTATTCCTAACACCTTTGACAATCACTTCAGCCCCTTGCTCATAAGCAAAATCAACTAATAACCCCGTAAAAGCAACCACTTTGACATTTTTAAAGTTACGCAAAGAATGTTCTGCCATCTCGGTTCGTTCCGCCAATGAAAACATATATTTTTTATCAGGATTAACTCCAATGGCCACAATTACTTGCTCAAACATTTTGGCAGCCCGACAAACCACATCTACATGACCCACTGTAATTGGATCACCGGAGAATGCATAAATGGCCTTAGACATAGTTAGTGGTTATTCTATCACTAACCTGGCGTCTAAAGCTTTGACCCCATCACCTTGGGGTAAAACCAATAGTGGATTAATGTCTAGTTCAGTAATTTCTGGAAAATCCGTGACTAGCTGAGCTAATCGACCGATACTTTCAATTAACATTTCTTTATCGGCTGGTTGTTGACCACGAACACCCTCAAAAAGTTTAGCTGAACGTAAACCATCAATCATACTCAGAGCATCAGCATGAGTAAGGGGCAGAAAACCAAAATTAACATCTTTGAAAACTTCAACATAAATTCCACCAAGACCGACCATAATCATAGTACCAAGTCCGGGTGCTTTATTCACACCCAGAATCACTTCAATCCCATTGTTAGGCGCCATCTCCATTAACAACACACCATCAAGTCTAGCCTCTGGTTTGTTTTTACCAACAGTGGCCATCATTTCAGCAAACTTTTCTTTGACATCTTTAGCAGTAATATTTAACATCACGCCACCGACATCGCTCTTGTGCAAAATATCCTGAGAAACAATCTTCATGGCATATTTTTTACTAGCGCCCATTTTTTCAATGGCGGCTTGTGCTTCAGTCGCTGAGGCAGCTTGACCAGTTTTTAGT
>CAYPPX010000012.1:0-16149 GCA_964412775.1 uncultured Pseudomonadales bacterium
TCTTTCACCTGTTGAACTTGGGACATCTTTTGTAGTATACCGTATTTTGCGTGACAAACTGCAGAGAAACCAATTAAAATCAAGGAAATTATGGAAAAAAATAAATTCTTAGTTTTACTCACAACTGGCAAAAACAAACTTCAAAGTTTGATCGATAACTTTTATCAAGCTTTAGGTTTTAAAAAATGGGAGTTTATTTTTTTGATTATCATAGGTTGTTTTAGCTTTTTACTCTGGGAACATTTGCAGTTAAAAAAAGACTTTGCCGAAACTCAAGAGATTGCTAAAACTTTGCAAAAAAAGACTGGCCTAAAACTTTACTCTAGAGACGAACTAAAAATCAGACAAATTGGTGAATTATATGTTCAAATACCTGAAGACTGGACCAATGTCGTGATGGACCAAATTACAGTCGGTGGAGTAAGAAAACACTTTATTGCCTCTTTTGGAGATGGTTTTGATATGCCCTATTCTAATGAATACGCTTTTGCTGTTGGTATTGAACGTCGGGGTGTTAAAACTGATTTAGAAACCTTTCTCAATAACAATGCCGTTTCTAGTGATTTAGAACAAATGGGTACCAACTATGCTAAAGTCAATGATGAGATGTTTTATATTCAAAGAGACGATATTGGCAGAGAGTACTTTAGAAAAGTTGATGACGTTATCTTAGTGATTTTTGTCTATAACAATGGCGACAGAGAAATTGATGATTTTGAACAAAGATTTATTAATAGCGTTGGACCTGTTGAAACCAACACCCTCTTTGACTATAAATAAATTTTAGTCAAGGCTATCTTTTTTAAGACTAGTAAACTGATTTTCTATCTCTTGAAGTCTATTTTTAATTTGTTTGGTTAGCTGATCAGCATCTTGGATTTTAGTTAAAGCTTCATCCAAATCAAACTCTTCACTTTGAAACCACTCATTAATTTTTTCTAGCTTTTTCATGGCTTCTGTTAAAGAAAAATTTTGCTGTTTTTTCATGATTTTTTCTCCACTATTATTCCAAACTCACCGTCTGAAACACTAACTTTTAAAGTTTGCTTAACTTCAATCTGATTAACTGACTTAACTAGTTTACCAGTTTTATCTTTGACTAAACTATAACCTTGTTTTAATTTTAGTTGTGGGTGATTAGATTTAATTTGTTTATCCAAATTAACTAAATTTTGTTTGAAGTTATTTAAGAACTTTAAAAAATTATTATTAACTAATTGAAAATAATAATCATTTTTTTCAAAAAAATAAGCCAATTTTGAAAAAAAAATTTGATTAATCTTATCCCATTGATGCCATAGCTGCTGGTTGTAACGATTAATAATTTGTTCAGTAATCTGCAAAAAAATTTTTGAAAAATAATCTACTTTACTTGCCAAACTTCGCCAATTTTCTGATAATACTCTACCAGCATCAGTCGGAGTAGAAGCTCTAACATCAGCTACTAAATCTGCAATAGTCACATCACGTTCATGGCCAACTGCAGATAAAACCGGAATTTTAGAAGCAAAAATAGCTTGAGCTACTTCCTCTGAATTAAATGCCTGCAAACTCTCTAAACTACCACCACCCCTAGTTAATACAATAACCTCTAAAGCTTGGCCATTTACTTGAGGGTGTTCATTGAAATAACGGATTCCTTGAACAATTGATTCAATCGCATAAATCCCTTCAACTTTAGTATCATAGTGAAAAACTTTGAAACCAAAATTACCAAGATGGGTCTTAAAATCTCTAATTGCATCACCAGTTTCAGAGGTTAATAGCCCAATATTTACTGGGTAAAGTGGTAAAGGTTGTTTCCTTTCTAAAGCAAAGTAACCTTTTGCAGTTAGTTTTTTTTTTGAGGGCTTCAAAAGCTTTTTGTAAAGCACCCTCTCCCACAGGGACAATATGTTCTACTACAAAAGTTAATCGACCTGTTGGTTTATAAATATTGGCTTTACCAATAACCTGAACCTCCATCCCCTCTTCCAAAACAAAAGGTAAACTTTTTAATCTAAATTGCCACAAAGCACAAGCCATCACTGATTTTTCACTAGTCTTATTTCCATCAGATAAAGAAAAATAAGCATGATTTCTCATACTTAGCGAAGTGATTTCACCTTGAACAGCCATTTCAAAACTACTTAATTGTTCGTTAAGTAAATCTAAATAGTCAGAGACAGAATAAATTTTAGGACTTAATTTCACCATGCAGTAATTTCTTATTAACTAAAAACCAAACAACCCCAGCGACAGTCATACTACTCACTGACCCCCAAATAATATCAACCATTACTACTTGTTCAGACCAATTTTTTAAAGTTGCCCAATTACTCAAATCATAGGTCGCATAAGCACCAAGCCCATAAATTGCTGTGTTTAGCAAAACTTGTCTAAAAGATTTGCTTTGTTTAAAACCAAAAAACCAGATCATTAGTGGATGCATGGCATAAAAAATTAACCCTGGAAATAATAAAAAGTCAGCTCTTAATAACTCACCTAATTCCTTAGTGTAAAAATTTTTAGCAACCAATCCCAACCAGATAGCATCAACCAAACCAAAAATAGCTAAAAGCAATAGATAAGTAATAAAAAAGTTAAGTAACTTATTTTTCATAAGACTATTGTAACCTAATTATGCTAACTCCTATAGCGATTACATCATTTGTGGTTGCAAATGATAATAAGGTGGAGAGTTTTGGTAGCGCTTAATCGCCAAAGAAATAATCTCTTCCAAAAAGTCACCATAATCCATCCCAACTAATTCTGAAACTGCTGGCAAACAGTCTCCTTGATTAATAGAAGGATTTGGATTTAACTCTAGAACATGAGGATTACCTTGTTCATTAAGTTTGATCTCTACTCGACCATAATCATGACAATCAAGGATTGAGTAAGTATCCATTGCCATTTCAGTAATTAAAGATAAGAGTTTTTTACTGACCCCTTTTGGTGGCCTTTCTTCGGTAATAAATTTTTTAAAACCAGTATGGTCTCCAAACTTTGAATCAAAAGAATAAATATTCCACATATCTTTTGGCATCTTATTAAATTGGGTTCTAGATAAAGGCAAAACTCTCAATTCATCGCCATTACCAATAATCGAGACATCATATTCATCCCCTGGCAAATACTCTTCAATTAGAGCTGGCGATCTGAGTTCCTCTAGAACATAGCGAATCTGACGTTTGAGTTCTTGTTGATTTCTCACGACTGAATCCTGAGTAATACCAATCGAATTATCGGTAGTAGCTGGTTTAACAATCAGCGGAAAATCTAAATCATCACGAATCTCATCATTCATCGTAAATACATAATCCCATTTAGCAGTTGGAATTTGGTGATAGGTTAAGAGTTTCTTTACCTTGATCTTATCAATGGCTAAACTCAGAGTAAAAGGGTTGGAACCAGTATAAGGAATCTGATAAGCATCAAAAAATGAAGCAACATGAGGTTCCAATAAACTAGATTCATTTAATCTTTCAGCCACATTAAAAACTAAATCAATTTTTTGTGATTGCATCATATTAGTAGCTGCCTTGAGGTCATTAAAATCAATAAAAGAAGTTTTATAACCCCTTTCTTCTAAAGTTCGTTGAATTTTATTACCAACCGAAGTTAATTCAGCCTCAATTGCGCCATCTTTGCCAGTAAAAGTATTACAAGCAATTGCAATATGAAGCTTGCGCTGCTCAGATAAATTAATTCTTCTCAGGCGCTCAATCCTAGCCTGACCACGAAAAATTCTCTGATCAAATTTGGCTACGGAGAAACGACTGGCTCTTTTAGTTTTACCCATAGCTGAGGTTTCTGAAAATGGAATAATCTCATAGTGAATTTTTTCCAGAACCTTTTCAAGATTTTCTTTAGCATCGTTAGGGTTTTCACCTTTAACTGTAATCCAACCTAAAAATTCATAATCTGCAGGTGGGGTAAACACAGCATCCCCTACTTCTTTTAAGAAAACAAACTGATCAACTTGATCTTTTGGAGAAAATTTTTCAGGAATTTCTAAACTAGCAATTACTCCTGAAGTTTGAGGAATAAATGAAGTTCCAGCAATATAACAATGTGGCTCTTCTGGTTTTTCGATTCTAGGGAAGTACTCACCCAAGGCAATCATCACCGCATGCTCAATTAAGTCAACCTTCCAAACATATTTGGACAGTGAGTAAACTTCACCACCAAGCCGTAGATTCACTTCAATTGGCATTGGACCAGTAGAAGTGTGTTTGGCTTCAAAATGGATACAACCGTCAGTCACCCCCATCTTTTCCAGCACGGCTTCGGCCATGTTGATTAAAGCCAACTGATCTTCTTCATATAAAGCAGAAGGAATTGCCAAACCGGTTTCCATAAAGTATGGTTCCTCGGTTTTATAGTTATCGGTAATTGCCCAATACTTGATTTTTCCATTTTGCAACAAAATATCAATATCAACTTCATCCCCATCAATATATTCTTCCAACATCACCTCGATACCGTCAGACAAAGCTGATTCTACTTGAGTAGTAATATTTCTACGTAAAAATTCATAAACTTCTAAAGCTTCTTCTTCATCTTCAGCTTTAATCACAAAAGCACTACTCGAACCAAACGTTGGTTTAAAAACTACCGGCAATTGCAAAGTTTTTAATGTCTCCTTTAATTCCTCTTCTGATTTGACCAAAGCATAGTTTGGAGCTGGTAAACTATTCTTTTTACAAAATTCACGAAAAGCAAATTTATTACGAGCTTTATAAGCAACTTTCCATGGGATCCCTGGTTTTTTTAGTAACTCGCTTAGCTTTGAGGTTAAAAGAACGTCATCCTCCCAAAAAGTAATAACACCATCAACTGGATTCTTTTTAACATAATCAGAAACTGCTCTAATGGTAGCATCATGATTGGCCGTATCGACTAAGATCCAGTCATCAACATAGTTTTCTGCCCAGTTTTTCTGGGCATTTACCACCACTTTTTTTAGATTTGGAATTTTTGAAATTACCTGAAGTATTTGACGCTTTTTAAGCGAACCTGTATTAATAATAAGAAGAGTTTTTTGAGTTTTTAAATTTATTTTTTCTTGCATTAATGGGCATTACCTTTGGCGCCCACATAGTTATTAATATTTTATTATTCTATTGAAAGTTTCTATAAAATAAATAGACAAAAACCCCTGGCCACTAGGACCAGGGGTTTCTATTTTTACAATATTGATTGATTAACGATCGTTGCGTCTGTTTCTATCGAAACCACCGCGTCTGTCGCCACCAAAACCACCACGACGATCTCCGCCACGGTTAAAACCACCTCTATCAGAACGAGGTTTAGCTGGTTGAGCAACCTTAATGAAAAGCTTGCGACCTTGTAAATCTTGGTCGTTCAATTGTTCCATAGCTTTGGTTGCATCTTCTTCAGAAGTGAACTTAACAAAAGCGAAACCTTTTGATCTACCGGTTCTGAAATCGGTAATAAGTTTACATTCTTCAACTTCACCGTATTGACTAAACATGTCTTTTAGTTCTTCTTCGGTGATGCCATAAACAAGATTACCAACGTAAAGCTTACTTGGATCTTGAGCTTGATTTGTACTGTCTTGAGGGTTATTAAACATATGTCCTCTTTTGAGTGCTGGTAGCTGACTTAATCCTACCGACTCTATTAAATAATTCCGGACATAATGCTTAGGGTCTATTAAAATCTAAGAACTGCCGTTCAGTCAGAATGTATATTATAGCAAATTATGTAAAATTATCCTATAGTAACATTTCCAGCTCTAGTCCGAGCTCAAAAAAGCCATTTTTTTTGTAAAACTGAATCGCTTTTTTATTTTGCCAATAAGCAGCGACATATAAACGTTTAAGCTTATTTTTAGCAGCGTGTTTTTTAGCTTGCTCAATTAATAAACGACCTACACCCTTTGATCTAAATTCTGGATGAACTCCAATATTTTCTATTTCCAAACACAAACTTTTTCTATAACCAAAATCCTTTTCAGCCAAGGCTATATAACCAACTATTAATTGATTAATTTTAGCCAAATAACAAGCTCCATAACTGCCATTAGCTAGACTTTTGTAGTAATTAACCCCTTTTTTAGAAAATGGCCAATTAAGATCTATATCCAAATCATGAGGAGCATCGTTCAAAAAAACAAAATTATTTAATTCTTGGATTTTTTGCCAATCATCTTTTTGGGCTAAAATAATCGATACTTTATTTTTCATGAGAGTTTATAATCATTATTCTTAATATAAATATATAGCTTTAACTTATGAAAGACATCTACCAACAAGCCCTAACTTATCACCAACAACATATTGGTAAACTAACCACTACTAGTGCTGTGGGAACCTTGACTAGTAAACAAGATCTCTCATTGGCCTATACTCCAGGTGTTGCTGAACCATGCCGAGTCATCTCTAAAAATAAAGACCAAGCTTATGACTACACACTCAAAGGTAGAACTGTAGCTGTCATTTCAGATGGTTCAGCCGTTCTGGGCCTAGGTAATATTGGAGCAGAAGCAGCCTTACCAGTGATGGAAGGTAAAGCACTACTCATTAAACAATTCGGCGGAGTTGATGCTTTTCCATTAGTAATTGATGCCCAAGATCCCAGAGAAATTATCAAATTTGTTAAACAAGTCGCCCCAACTTTCGCTGGCATTAATTTGGAAGACATCGCGGCTCCAACTTGTTTCCAAGTCGAAGAAGCTTTGCAAGATATTGGTATTCCAGTTTTTCATGATGATCAACATGGCACCGCCATTGTGGTTAGAGCTGCTTTACTAAACGCAGCCAAAGTAGTCAATAAACCATTTGATTCATTGAGAGTGGGGATTATTGGAGCAGGCTCAGCTGGTCTAGCCATTGCCAGAATGATTCTGGGACTAAGTTGTAGTGCTGACTCATGTTCAACTATTAGTCATGCTAAGAGGGTTCGAGATGTGATTCTTTTTGATCGGCAAGGGGCTTTAGTTGTTGGCAGAGCTGGACAAAATATCTACAAGCAAGCAATTGCTGGTTTATCAAACAAAGAACAACGTACTGGCCTTCCAGAACAAGCCTTAATTGATTTTGATGTGGTCATAGGTGTGTCTGGGCCAGGATCAATTTCTCCAGAAGTTATTAAAGTTATGGCAGACAAACCAATTGTGTGTGCCCTAGCCAATCCAACCCCAGAGATCATGCCTGAAGAAGCTAAAAAAGCTGGAGCTTATGTAATCGCAACTGGCCGGAGTGATTTTGCGAACCAAATTAATAATGTCCTGGCTTTCCCAGGAATTTTTAGGGCTGTGGTTAAAGGTCGACTAAAAACCATTACTTATGAGATGAAAGAAGCTGCCTCTGATACCATTGCTCAAGCAGTCACCCAACCAACCAGAGAAGAAATTGTTCCCAGTGTCTTTACACCTAACCTAGCGGAAAAAGTAGCCGAAGCCGTCATCAAAGCTAGCAAATAGACTTAAGCAGTATAATACTGCCATGACTATTGAGGAGTATCTACTAGAGCTTGGTGAGCCAAAATTTCGTTTAGAACAATATCACCAAGCAATTTATCGCCAGCTCATTGAAAATTGGGCAGATTTTACTAGTTGGCCAAAAGTTCTCAGAGAACAAGTCTCAGCAAAATTTCAACTTAACCAACTTAAAGTTTTACACCAACAAATTTCTAGAAAAAAAGATACTGAAAAAGTGTTATTTGCTAGAAATTCCAACCCTAAACAACTCTTTGAAGCTGTCTTAATGAAACACCAAGATGGTCGAAATACTGTCTGCGTCAGTTCAATGGTTGGTTGTCCAGTCGGTTGTACTTTTTGTGCTACAGGCACCATGGGCTTTATTGCTAACCTCACTGCCGATGAGATCGTTGAACAAGTGCTGTTTTTTGCTCGCAAACTTCAACAAGATAATCAAAAAGTAACTAACATTGTTTTTATGGGCATGGGTGAACCACTAATTAATTTCAAAAATACCATGGATGCTATTGATATTTTTACCGATCCTAAAAAAATGGCCATGAGCCCTAGCAGAATTACTATTTCCACCTCAGGCATTATTCAACCAATGAGAAAACTTTTGGCAGATGATTTTAAAGGCAGAATTGCCATTAGTTTGCATGCTCCATCTCAAAACTTAAGAGCCAGTATTATGCCAATTGCTAACAGCAATCCACTAGACCAACTAATGATTGTCGTTGATGAGTTTATTGCCAAAAATAATAAAAGAATTTCTTTTGAATATATCTTGTTAAAAAATGTTAATGACAAACAGCGCCATGCTGAAAAATTAGTTAAATTAATTAAAGGTAAATTAGTCCACTTAAACCTTATCCCTTACAACCCAGTACCAGGATTTACTTTAGAAACTTCTGACCGCAAACAAATTGACCGGTTTGCCGGGGTCCTAAAAAGAGCTAGAATTCCTCATACCATTAGAGTCAGCATGGGCCAAGACATTGATGCTGCCTGTGGTCAGTTGGCCACAAAAAAAGCTTTAGTTTAACTATTTTTCAGCCTGCACCGACTCAACTAAGCCAAGTTTTTCCAAACCAACTAACAATAAAAATGCATCAAACATTAAACGACTTTCTTCGACGTTTGAAGTTGGAAAAACCAAGTAATCTTCTTTCTTGGTTTGTGGGAAAAGCACTACCCCTTGTCCAGGTAAAGCTCCCGGACGGACATTCCCCTTACCCATTGTATCGACACTTTTTGCCCACCAGCCTGGTGCGATTAGAGCTGGATGCTTGGTTTCTGGATTTGACCAATCATTAAACATTTCGATACCAGAATTCTGTGTATGACCACCCACCACAACTCCTGGCTTTTGATGCATATACAAATCGTAATTTCTCTTTAAACCAAAGGTCGGTTTAGAATAAGATCCATGTTTGCCCAACTTATCTAACACAGCGATGGTATAAAGCAAACTCGCATCAGCTAGTTCTGCATTAGGCCCAACAAATAACTCAAGCCTAGAGAGATCATGAATCAAGGGGATATTGGCTTCTCTTGATATATGACTGGCTGGAGCGACACCATCTTGCCCAAACTTCCACTCTTCTTTTCTGAGGTTCTCATCTGCTAATAAAGCTAGACCTTTATTACCACTTCTACCAACAAATCTTGAAAGTTTATCTAGAACTTGTCTTCTATTAGGTAAATAACCAGCTGATTCATCAAGCAAGTTTCTTAGATAGAGAACCACGGCGTGTGGATTATTAATTACATAGTCTCTTTGAAAACGATCGACTTCTCTAAAACCATCTGTCTGGGGATTAGCGCCGACTCTAACATTTGCAATGAAATTCAAAAGAATCGGTAACTCAGTCTCAATATTAAACCTTAATTTTGAAAAAACAGCTTCTCTATTTATTACTTCTTCACTAACATCTTTCTTTGTCTTTAAACGATTGGGTAACCGCTCTACCACTTCAGCTGCTTCGACCGAACCATCTTCAACTAAACTAATTTGAGGTTCTTTGCCAAATTCATAGAGAACTCTTTCTTTAAGTTCACCAGTCAAATTTTGTCTTTCTAATTCATTTAATAAAGTTAAACCCTCTTGAGCTACCTTAGCATGTCTAGCAGTAGGCAGTGGGGTATGAACTAGCTCCTTGGAACGTCGGCGATATTTACCTACTGGATTACTAATTAAGACACTAGTCTGTCCACTACCAATTGATTTAGTAAAACCCAATTTAATTCCAAATTTATCTTTTGGTAAATCATCATTGACACTTTTGATCGTAGCAGAAGAAACCATATAAATTGGATAAGCTGAACCAGCATGATGTTCTTTACCAACAGCCATCCGATGAATATGAGCATTGGCACTACCTTGTGGTCTTTCTGGCTCTGATTCACGTAGTAATTCTTTTCTTGCACCATGAAGGGGATCATGTTCACTAGAAGAAGTAGGGTTATGTCTTACTTCTAGAACTGATTCTTGACCATCTGGAAAAACAAACTTTATTCTTCCTCCGTTATAAAGCAGTTTTACTCCACAGGCATCAGCAATAATTGACCAAGGGTCGATAGTCGTAGCATCATACGCCCAACCTGGGTGCCCCCAGTAATGACTAACCATGCCAATTACTTTACCAGCATCGGCTAGCGGTTTAAGAATTCTATCCCGAAAGTACTCAATCTGTTCTTGAAGATGCATCGTCAAACCAGTCATATTGGTAGTCAGGTAACGATTATTTACCCCCTCAATCTCGTCACCGAGAAAAACCACTCTAATATGATCCGTCTTAACTTTAATTGGCTCACCATTTTCGTCTACATCAATAACCAATTCATCTTCATTTAGAATAAAGTCCCTAAGTTTTTCTAGTTCTTTATAATCAGTTGCATCAGAACCAATGTGTAAATCACCAATTAACATTACTAATAACGGCTCACCATTCTCGACTTCATGTCTAAGTTCAAGCTCTGGTTCAAGAGCTTTGACTAACTCTTGTTGCTCTTTCATGATGTGATCTCTTTTGGCGTACAACTCTTCTTTGCTTAGTAAACTAGGCATTCTTTCAACTTCCTTTCTTTAAATAACCAAAAAAAATCCGCCGATTAGGCGGATAAAATCATCTTTTGTGTTGCTTTTCTGGTCAAAATAAATAAAAACATAACCAGGATCTTAGTATATAGATGTGGGTTGCTTTATTACAAGAGGATAAAAAGATTTAAATATCAAGCAAAAAATTCAATCATGGCTAAAAATTAATTTAAGGAACTTCTAGCTGATAAATATCAGTATCATTTCTAGGATATAAATAACCATCTGGCAAACTTTTTATTAAAGACTGATCATTTCTTAGAATTTGAGAAATTAAATACATTCTACTGTAATAATGGGTTGGTTTTAACTTAAAAACAATTGAGTCTTTCCTAAAATATACGTTTTGTGATCTCAAATCAAAAACTTCTTGATAGTGATCTGCTACTAACTGATTAACCAAAGTAAAACTACTGAAATTATCTTTCATTATTAAAATAACATCAGGTTTAGAATCATTTATCTGCTGATATATTTGTTCATGAATTTCAAAAAAATTGTCTAAGTAAAAACTAAGAGGAAATTTTATGGCATTTTTCACCTCTGTATCTACTAATACCATTGGATTATTTCCTAAAATAAAGATCGAATTTACATTCTTTTTATTTAACCAAGATCTAACAATTTCGTTGTCACCCATGTAAGTAGTGGCTGGAAAAGACAACCTTTCATCTACTAGAAAATCGAACCATTGATTATGAAGCCAGCTGTTAATTTCACCATTAACCCACTGCCTATTGATTTTATAATAATCCATATAGGGGAAAAGTTTAAATGGAATAGTAAAAAAAATTAAATAGATTAAAAATACTGAAAAAATATAAAATAAAAATAAGAAGATATCTTTTTTCTTTTGAAAAAAACTATCAAACAATAATGCAGTCAAAGCCATAAATGGTGGAAAAAATGGTAACCAATAATTATTAAATGGCCGATTAGAAATAACTACAGCATAAAAATTACAACTCACCCAAGTAAATATTAAATATTTCTGAACAGATATTTTATTTTTAAAAAATAAAAGTAATAGGAATAAATTTGTACTAACCAAAAAAGAAATCTTAAAAGGTGTAGAAAATAAATTACTAATAAATAAATTAGAAAAACTAAAAAATGGTTCCCAACTTTCAACATAACTAAAAAGAAACTTAATACACCAAAAATAATAATCACCTAGTGCATCATTCAAGTAAAAGTAAATAATTGACCAAAATATTGGTAAGATTATGCCTAAAAATAATATTGATAGATTAAAAATTAAAAATCTATTAAAGAGTCTGCTATTATTTTTTTGTTTTAATAAACTAGCAATTAAAGTTAAAATTATTGGCCCAAAAAAAAGAATTGCTGGAACTTTGGTTAATAAAGACAAACCAAATAAAATTCCGCTCATAAATAAAAGAAAAAACTCTCTATTTTTTAGTAACTTTATTTGCTTATTACTGATAGTTTTACTATTCAAAAACAACAACTGCCAAGAAACAGTTTTAGAAACTAACCACCAACCAACAATAATAAAACTAATAAAAACTGGTTCGGCATTAAAAATAGTGCCCTCAAATGAAATGCTTGAAAGTAAAACCATTAATATAAAAGTAAATAACTGTGAAATATATAAGTTTTTTATAAAAAATTTATTCATTAAATCATAAAATGCAACTAAAGCTAAAGAAACTATAGTTGTCATAAAAACTCTTAGCCCTACTTGGCTATCAATAAGCGTAGCTAATAAATAAACTACAGGTGGTTTATTATCAACAATATCTTTATAAAGTATTTCTCCAGATTTAATAGCTTTACCCATAACAAGGTAGAGTGTTTCATCTACATACCAATATGGGTCAAAAAAACTTGGGATTCTAATTATTAAGTGAACCAACAACAAAACTATTATAAAAAATAAATGTTTATTGTTCAAAATTTTTAACATAGAAATTAAAATAAAAGATAACCAGCCAATTAACAGCTCATTGTAACACTCATCAATTAAGACAAAAATATATAAATGTATCTTTCTTTACAAAAATACTGAAAAAACTTTGTTACAATTCACTATATTATGAAAAACCAGTTCGAACACTTGAACAACCCCACTTTCTTGTTAGCTCATCCAGATGATGAAGCTTTATTCTTCGGTGTTTTGGATTGTCTTTGTCAAAGCTAAAATTAGTCCCCATTTAATCTTCCTCACTGCTGGTGAACTAGGTATTCCACAAAAATCAGCTCTCAAACCAAAAGAAATGGCTATTATTAGAAATATTGAGGCACAAAATGCAACAAGTTTTTTGAAGGCCAGTCTGACTATGTTAAGCTTTCCTGATTTACACTTACCTTTTATCCCTATAGAAGATTTAGTCACAGATGTTATGCCAATTATTAGAAGAAAAAAAACTGACGCAATTTTTTCTTTTGATCCATATGAAACTACCCATAAATTTGACCACCCAGATCATAATGTGGCCGGAATTGTAGCAAAATATGTAGGGGCTGCTACTGATGTCAAAAATTTTATGCCAGAATACCAAGTGTTAAAAAAAAGACCAGAACTTTACTTATGGTCCAGCAAACAAAAACCAAAAAATATCATAGTTAAACAAACTAAAAAATTAAAAGAAAAAAGAATTGACTACTTACTTACTCACTACCCATCTCAGTTTAGAAAAACTGAACAAAAAGACTGGGAAAAAATATTTTTAGAAATAAGTGAAAGTTATGAAAAAGTCAGGTAAAACTTTTCACTACTTTGATTAATGTTTTAGCTACAAATTTAATATCTTTATCTGAAAGATGTGGACCAAGTGGTAAATAAATTACTTTTTGTTTTTTTGTCCAACCAAAATTATCCAATTCAAATCTAACCAGTAACCCATTAGCTCTAAGTTGTTTTAGAATTTCTGTAGCTGTTTCAAGCTCCAAACCAATTGGTAAAGCTCTAAGTTTTCCGTATTCACTATAATCGATCTTTATTTTAAAAACTCTAGGTGACTGCCAAAGAGACTTTAATAAGACTTCATACTTATTTACTTGCTTAACTTTAGTTTTAGCAATTAATTCAAAATTTATGTACTTACTTAAAAGTTCAAAAAAAATAAAACCATGACCAGATAACTTGCTATCACCAATAAGATCATAACCAACCAACATTGCTCTTTCTGCTAATAAATTCCAAAATATTTGCCAATTTTTTAATGGTAACAATCCAACTAAACTCAAACAAATCTGCAAAACAAGCCACCAATAAACTACTTTAAACCGATAACTAAAAGTAGAAAAATTCTTGGTTTGTTTTAAGTTTTTCAAAAATGATGTTCCATAAACATTACTACCTTGGATTGGCACAACTTTTCTTAAACTATCAATTACTACCTGACGATCTGCTAAAAACTCTAGTTTGTTTGGTTCAACTAGTCGATGAACCGAGTCTTCTACTAATAAACAATCTTTTGGCAATACTGATTGCCAATCTTTAAATTGGTTAATTAATTGATTAGTAATACCAACAGCATGAAAAATAATCACTATTTTTGGTTGATACTTTGCTAAAAATTGATAAAAAATTGTGGTAGATGTCTGAAAGTTTCTATCTACTGGATAAACTACACACTTTAAACCATGCTCTTTCATATTTTTAACTACATCGACACAGTAAAAATCTGGAATTAAAACAATTGCACCTTCCTTATAAGAGGAATATTTTATTAAATCCCACAAAGCATCTTCCCAAGACAAATAAAAGTAATGAACCAAATTTTTTTTAGTTTTAATTGGTTTAAAAGCTAAATAGTGTTGCCAACCAACTGGTTGAATAGGAAACATAAACTGATATTCTAAGAACTAATTAAAATTAAGCTAGAGATAAAGTTTTAATAAGCTGTTGATTAGATTCTTCTGCCTTGGTTGTATCATACCAAAGTGTCTGCCAACCACGCTTTTGAGCAGCTTCCAAATGTTCTGCTGTATTATCAATAAACAAAATTTCTGCTGGTTTTACTCCAGCTAATTTCTTTGCTAAAACAAAAATTTCTTTATCAGGTTTTTGGTAACCAACTTTTGAAGAATCAACTACTACATCCCAGCTAATGGGTGAGATTAAGTTTTGTTGCTGAATCAAAGCTAACATCCCAGGGTACATATTAGTCAATAAACCAACTCGATATTTTTGGCTAACTTTTTCTACAACTGGCCAAATACTAGTGTTTAGAGTAAATCTATGGACAAAATCAGCAAGCATTGAATAATTTTTTGGAATAACTAAACCCAACTCTCTTTCTAATTCAGAAATAAAATTATCTACTGGATAGTCAAGACAAATTCTCTGGTGGTATTTTCCCCAAAGTTTGTCAAAAGCCGCATCTTTCTCTGCTGTCACACCCAAAGCTCTCCTCATCTCTATCCACTTATTGGTTCCAGAAAAATCTAACAGAAGCACACCACCCACATCAAAATAAATAAATTTTGGTTGCATAAATTAGTCATAACAAAAAAAATATTTATCTGGAGAATAACTTAGCAATAAATTAAAACAAATCTTACTTAAATAAGTTCACTTATTTATCTAAACCCAAATCTTTTCTATATTTAGCAATTTTACGTTCTGAAATTTCTATTGCTCTTTTTGCTCTCTCAATATTCTCTAAAAGATAAGATCTATAATCGTTCTTGTTATATCTATATTCCTTTTCTAAATCAATTCTTTCTGCAACTGATTTTGTATCAGTTTTTTCCTTTAGTCTCTCTAATCTTTGCTCTTGCCTATTTATTTCTTTATCTAAATCTCTAAGAGCCTGTTCATTTTCTTCTAAATATTCTTTAGCATTATCTAGCAGAGATACTGATTCAGATAATAATCTTTCTAGTTCCTTCACCCCAATTTCAGGTTCTTTCTGAATAAAAAATTTCTTAATAATTTCCATAGTTATATAATAATTTATATAAGATTATTATAACATTATGGACGCCTTTTTTATGAGTGAAGAGCACAACAAGGTTTTAGTAAACATGCCCAAATTGAACAATATACATTTCTGTATGACTCAAAATATCTGCACCACTATTTGACCAAGTTTCTATCATTTTCATTAATTCTAAAAAATATCTTCACCATTTTTGTAAATAACTTTCTTCAACTTCCCAACCACCCTGAAATTCACTACTCCAATGAACTTTTTCTCTAACTACATAATAGTATTTATAATTTTTATATTCTACAAACTTAACAAGACAGTTTATTTCTCCATTTAGTCTTACCCCTTCACCAAATTTAAATCTGGGAGCTTTATCTTTAAATTCACTCAACAAAGATTCTTCAACATTGATCTGTTGAGGGGTGATAGTTTCCTGATGAAATTCAGCTGGTTCCATATCTCTCTGATAAGCAACCAAAAGTAATTTGTAGTGGTAACCAGGACCATTACTAGCCAAACCCAAAACTCTATAAATACCATCCTGATATACAACAAGAGAGTTATCTGAAAATTTTGGGGTAGTCATCTAAAGGATATTATAAGTGATAGATTGAAAATTTTCTTGTATGAGCGGAAGGGGTGGGATTTGAACCCACGAAGCCCTTGCGGGCGCCGGCTTTCGAAACCAGTGCAATCGGCCACTATGCGACCCTTCC
>CAYPPX010000013.1:0-14995 GCA_964412775.1 uncultured Pseudomonadales bacterium
TAAACCACATGCTCCACCGGTTGTGCGCTCCCCCGTCAATTCCTTTGAGTTTTAACCTTGCGGTCGTACTCCCCAGGCGGTTCGCTTAACGGGTTACCTTACGTCACCCACTTATCCCTGCATACTTTCTTACTTTGCAGTAAAAATATGCAAAGAAAAGCAGGCAACTAGCGAACAGTGTTTACGGCTTGGACTACAGGGGTCTCTAATCCCTTTTGCTACCCAAGCTTTCGTCCCTGAGCGTCAGTACTGTTTTAGAAGCCCGCCTTCGCGACTGGTATTCCTCTCGATATCTACGGATTTCACCCCTCCACCGAGAATTCTAGCTTCCCCAAACAGACTCAATCTTTGTAGTTTTGCTTGCTGATCTAGAGTTGAGCCCTAGGCTTAAACAAGCAACTTACAGAGACGCCGACGGAACTCTTTACGCCCAGTAAATCCGGATAACGCTTGCACCCTACGTATTACCGAGGCTTCTGGCACGTAGTTAGCAGGTGCTTTCTAGCAGAGTACAGTCAAAATTTCTTCCTCTGCCACAGTAGTTTACATTCCGAAGAACTTCTTCCCACACGCGGTGTCGCTGCGTCAGGCTTTCGCCCATTGCGCAAAATTCCCGGTTGCTGCCATCCGTAGATGTAGGTCCCGTGTCTCAGTGACCTTGTGGCCGGTCGTGCTCTCACACCGGCTACCCGTCATAGGCTTGGTAGGCCATTACCCCACCAACAACCTGATAGGACGCAGACTCCTCTTATAGCGGCCGAAGCCTTTACCCCGGAGGGAACTATATGGTATTACCCCACCTTTCGATGAGCTATTCCTTACTATAAGGTAGATATCTACGCGTTACTCACCCGTCTGCCACTCTCATTACACCCGAAGGTGTAAATCCCGTCCGACTTGCATGCCTAAGGCACACCGCCAGCGTTCATCCTGAGCCAGGATCAAACTCTCAAATAAAATTTTTTATTCTTTAAGTTTGAAACTGATCTTTTTTTCTTCGTTATCTAAAAGATTTATTGTTTCTGGTTGATAATTTATTTCCTGCTAAGGAATAAATTATCGAGTTTTTGGAAT
Organism: uncultured Pseudomonadales bacterium; assembly: GCA_964412775.1. Taxonomy (GTDB): domain Bacteria; phylum Patescibacteriota; class Microgenomatia; order UBA1400; family PJMF01; genus CG2-30-36-39. Next base: position 1,075 of record CAYPPX010000013.1, read on the forward strand.
TGAACGGATCTTTAATCAAAAAAATCCATCAATATATCATTTTCACCACCATGTTTATATCAGAAATAAAAACATAGTGTTGTTTCTGTCTTAAATCTATTTACTTATTAAAGTTCTTTATTCTTCACAGAAAAAAAGAAACAGTCCCGGTTAAGGGGATGTCTCTAGTCTCCCTCGAATGTTTGAATTCTAAGCCATGAGGCTAGAATTGTGAAGTGGGAGTTATTGTATCAAGTAATTCACAGAAGTCAAAGGATAATTCCACCACCAGCACAAATTACTTGTTCAATCTTTTTTAAGTAAAAAACAGCTGACTGACCACTGGCAATACCATTAGTTTTCTCAGAGAGATTTACAACTATATTTCCGTCTTTTTTACCTATTGAACAAGGAATAATTTCGCCAGTATTTCTGATTCTAATGCCTAGATTTTTATTGGTTAAAAGTTGATTTATTGCCACATTAATTAAGTGTAAATTGGTAATTTCAAAGGAATTTTTGAAGGTTTCTTGCTTTTGACCAATGACCAATTCATTGGTTGTTGGTCTTTTTTCAATGACATACAAGGCTGGCAAGTCACCTTTGGCTAAGTTTTTATTTAGTTGAGCATATTTCTTTTTATCGTAAGCAAAGCCATGTCTTTGGCCAACAGTGTGAAACCATAGACCTTGGTGCTGGCCCAACACATTACCAGCCTCATCGACAATCTTTCCAGGGTTTTCTCCCAAGTTTTCTTTTAAAAAGTTAGGAACATTAATATCTCCGACAAAGCAAATTCCAACCGAGTCTTTTTTACTGGCTACTACGAGGTTATGTTTAACAGCGATGTCTCTCACCTCTTTTTTAGTTAAGTTTTGTAGAGGAAAAATAACTTGTGGTAGTTGTTCAGCCTTGATTTCATATAAAAAATAAGTTTGATCTTTAGCTGTATCGGTGGGAACTAGTAAGTGTTGACCATCAGTTTTTGCGTAATGACCAGTGGCAATAGCGTCATAACCATTAGCCATTGCCCAGTCATAAAACAAGCCAAATTTGATGATTTTATTACACATCACATCTGGATTGGGGGTTCTACCAGCCTGGTATTCAGCCAAGAAGTAACCCATGACTTTATTTTTATAAGTTTGTTTAAAATCTAAGACTTTAAAAGGTAAATCTAGTTGGAGCGCTATCTTTAAGGCATCTTTACGATCATCTTCAGCTCTACACCCAGGTTCATTCCAGCATTCTATGTAGACAGTTTCGACTTGGTAGCCAGCTTTCTTGAGTAAGACGGCACTAACCGCAGAGTCTACCCCACCAGAAAGACCTAAAACGATTTTTTTAGTTGTATTACTAATTTTCACATTAGTATTATAACTTAAGAGAAGTTTTTGCAGTTTTTTAACCCAAATGGGCCATTTTGGGTTCTAATAATGGCATAAGTAGTCAAAGGAATATTTAGTGTTTTACTTAAATCTCTCACTAAAGCTCTGATATAAGTTCTTTTGGAAGTGACAACTTCAACTGTAATTAGTTCAAATTTTTGTTGATCTGTTAAAGTTTGTTCCCATTTAGCCAAAATTTCAGCTTGCCTAAAATCACCAGTTACTAAAGCAATTGTTTTAGTAATGTAGGCCAATAGTTCACCACTATTAATAGTTTCTATGTTTAATATCTCTAAAGAAAAAATTTCAATGTTATTTTTTTGCAGTTTAAATGGTTGGTTTTTTTTAGCTAAATCAAAGCCTGATTGACCATTAATTCTCTGAGCAGAAAATTTGGGTACTAGCTGTTTTTGTTGACCAATAAAACTTTTTAGATTTTTTTCAAAAATTGGTTGATTTATTTTTTTATGGTCAATATTTTTTATTAGACCTAATAAATCATGAGTATCAGTTTCTATTCCAACTAAAATTTTAAATTGGTAAGTTTTTTGCCAGCTACTATACTCAGTTTTTTTTAAACGATCTTCACCAGTCAACACAATCAATACTCCCTCTGCCATTGGATCCAAAGTGCCAGTGTGGGTAGCTTTTTCATTTAGGTCAACTCCAATTTTTTTAGCTAACTGGTGACTTGATAAACCTAGCGGTTTAAAAACTGGAATTAACATATATAAATTTAATTAGAACTTAAACCAAAAAATTAGCTTTGGCAATTTCTATAACTCTATTTCGATATCTAACTGGGTTCTCAGTATAAAAGTCAGGTAGTAATGGTTTGAAATTTTTATTTAATTCCACGGCTTTATTTATGTCCTGATATGCAAGTTTACCAAAATATAATTCTTTGATTGGAAAATTATTGTCAATTAAAAATCTAGTAGTTTCAACAAAGCCCTCAAAGTAAACATAATCCTTGGTGAGACCACCTGGTTGACTAGTGTCAGTTAGACCACGTTTCTTTTTAAAAGTAAGATTAAAGGCTTTTTCATGATCTTCGACATAGTGATTAATAAATTGCCAAACCTCTAAAAATGATGATGTTTGAGCTTTAATTGTAGCTAAAAAATTAATGGCTGCAGTATAAGCCAGAAGGTATTTTTTAGGATAAATTGAATGTAAAACTGCCAAGCCCTCTTCCGTTTTTAAATAGGAGCTAAAACCATATTTATTTTTTTTCTTAAACCAGGGCTGTTGTTCATAGTTTACTCGTCTTAGTGCATGTGTGCCCAGCTCATGATAAATCAAACCATCTAAGTCTTCTTCATGGACTGAACAGGGAAATCTAAGCTTAATGGTATCGGCATTAATAGCTGTGCGACTAACAAAGTCTTCAGCCCAAATAATTCGATATTTTTTATCTAAGTTGTTATGTTTTTTTAGGAAATCAACTAAATTGGTATTAACTTCTTTTTGGGATAGTAGTTGGCCTTGTTCAGCTGCAAGTTCCTGGGCGGTAAAATCATGAAAGGTTTGTTCAATAATTTTTTGGGCTAAAGGAATATATTTTTCGTTTGGTAAACCATGTTTAGTTAGTTCTTGCTCATGGATAATTTTTAGGTATCTAAATTGAGGATTAAAGGTGGGATTACTTAAAAACCTTTCTTTTTCTTCTAAAAAGTTAATTGGTTTGAGGTCTGAGATTAAGCCCATGGTGATTATGCAGGTCTAATGACAAAGCCAACCAAGTCATTGCGACCAATTTCTATTTTTTGTTTATTTTTATTGAGTTTTTTAGAAACAACGGCAGAAGTAGTAATAGTTTTATTTTTTAATTTAAATTTAATCTCAACCACTGGTCTTTTACCTTCTCCAGAAATTTGTTGAAACCATAATAAATCCTCAACATCGATTAAGCCCAATTCTTCAGCTAGCTTACTGGCAATAATAGTTCTGAATCTTCCAGTATTAATCAAGGCTTTGGTCTCTGTTTGTTGTTTACTGTCACCGTACAAAGTAATAGTCTCTTCTGTCTCTAAAATTGGTAACTCACCATCTTCTTGAATTTTGCTAGCAAAATTTTCAGCAAACAAGGCTTTCGCAATTCTAACTCCATGTTCGGCACTTAGGACGTTGAGGTCTTGAACTCTCTCTAATCTTCTTCTCAATCCAGCTTTGTTAGCAATTTGAATCGATAAGCCAGGATAAGCATTAAGTTCTACGACCATGGGACCTTTTTCTTGGTGAATAAACATATCGACACCGGTAAAAGTCAACCCAGCTGCTCTGGCTGCACCCACAGCTGTTAATAAAACTTCATTCCAAAAAGGAATTCTAATGCCATTAAGTTTAATTTTAGTGTCTGGTAAATACTTAATCATTTGATTTTTATGAGCAGCTGCATAAGTAGTGATACCAGTGGCAATATCCACGCCCACACCCAAGGCCCCTTGACTTTGGTTGGCTCGGCCCCCAGATTCTTCTGTGGGTAGTCTTAGTAAAGCCATGACTGGGACACTGTTAAAAACCACGACTCTAATATCTGGAGTACCTTTATATGTATATTTGAGTAACTTACTGTGAATCGGGATTCTTTCTTCGACAATGATATTATGATTAGAACCATGAGTACTATATTCACCAGAAAGAATATCGGTGCAGTGAAGCTTAATATCATTTAAGCTCCAGACATTGCCGACGGCATCAGTCCAGTGCTCTTTATCTGCATGTTGGTTTCTAAAAGCGACTACACCTTTACCAGCATGACCGTTGGTTGGTTTGATGACAAAGTCTTTGGTTAGTTCTTGCCAGTTGAAATCATCTACATCTTCAACGGTAGCTAAGACTCCATAAACTTGTGCTGTCGGGATGTTGTTACTGTGGAGTAATAATTTGGTGGCGTACTTTGAGATACAAAAAGACCTAGCCTTTTTGGAGTTTAAAGGAACAAAGAGCTGGTTGCGGGCATTCATGCCCAAGATATCTCTTGGTTGAACCATGGGCTTATTCCTCTTCTTCGATCATTGACTCGAATCTAACTCTTTCTAGTAGTCTCAGGCCAGTATATTTACCAATTAACATGTTGGTAATGGCAACTGAGAGCAAACTTAACTCTGGATAAAGTAGCACAAATTTTTGGACCCCTTCCAGGTTAATTAGTAAGGCACATAACACAGCCACTAATAAAGTTTCAAAGGTAATGCTTAAGGCTTCTTTTTGACTGTTAAATAGTTGGGTACTCATAAAGTTCTCGGTCAGCAACATAATAATCAACAATGGAAAGATACTAATACTAAGTAGTGCTGAAGTGTTGGTAAATGATGAGGCGATCAGTAAACCCAGAATAAAGAAAGAAACTACCCAAAGTAGCATCGCAGTTCTTGGTAACAGTGGAAGTTTGAGTTTTTTGACCACCCTCCTAGCAATAGTTGCGGCAACTAATACGGCAAAGAACATGGCTACACCAATCATAATACCGGTAGAAACAAAGGCAACTGATAAAACGGCTGGGATATACACCCCAAAACCCTTGAGACCGACAATATGACGGGCCAAAGCAATAATCGAAGCAATGAGTGGAAACAACATTAACAAAACGATAATGTTAGCCGGTAAGCCGTTGGCAATGGCTTGTCTAATGGCGTGCTGAAGTGGATTAAAGAGATTTAAACCACCGATTGGATGTTCATCCAAGTAGGCAGCGAGTTTACTCTTTTGTTTACCACCTGTTTCAGTAATATCTTGGTCTTTTTTTTCTTGGATTTTTTGATCAACTTCAGCCGAGGAAGAAGCTAATTTACCAGTTTCACTAGCCTCGATTGGGCTGGTGGCTTCGACCACTTCAGAAATCTGGTCAATATCAATAGCTTGGGTTGGAGAAGTCAGACTGAAAAAAACGCCTAACGACAAAATTAAAGCAAAAATCTTTTTCATAGAACTATTATAACAGGCTGAAAGCCCAAAAGCATTTCTAAGCTAGATCACCAGAGTAACAAAGCCTTGGACAAACCCAATTAAAATCGAGGCAAATAATAATGAGGCAAAACTATTAAGGTGAACTCCAAGGACTACCATATTAGTGATTTCAAAACCTGGGACTAGATAAGTGACCAGCCACAGCATGGCTACATTAATGACGACGGAAAACAACCCCAAAGTAACTATATTAATGGGTAAAAATAAGATTTTTATAACTGGTTTAATGATTTTTTGGACGAATACCATTACTAAACTAGTTAATACTAGGGCGGTCCAATCACTAAACTTTATTGTTGGCAAAAAGTAGGACAGAATCCATAAAGTAATGCCAGTATTGATAAAAAGTCTAAACATAACAATCTTATTTTACACAATTTTTAGTTACTTATTCAACAAAGCCTTAGTATGTCTTTTACTCCACTGTTTTTTGGCAAAACGGTGAGCTTCATCTCTGAGTTGCTGGATAATATTAAGGGCTGGATGATTATGGTCTAGTTTAATTAATTGGTATTTTTCATTGTTACCAGTTGGTAATGGAATTACTAACCGGTCTGGATTTTTGGCAATACCAATGACTGGTTCCGGCCACTGCCAGATATTTAAGACTGCCCTAACTTGGCCTTTACCACCATCAATGACCACTAAATCAGGTCTACCCCACTCCGGATGATTTTGTCTGCGAGTTAAAGCTTCTTTCATCATCTGATAGTCATTTGGGGTGTCCAGCGATTTAATGTTAAAGATTTTATACAAGCTATTAGTTGGTTTACCATCTTGAGCGACTACCATCGAGACCGCTGCATTTTTACCTTGAACATTACTGACATCGTAGCCCTCAATTCTGATAAGTTTTTTATTCTTGGGAAAATTGGTATAGTTAGTCAAGATTTTTTGAAGTTCAATTAAACCAAGCTCTATTTTAGTAGCGCCAAAACCTGGTAAAACTAAGTCTGGTTTTAGTTGATAAGTTTTTTGAGTGACTTCTTGAATATATTGGAGTTTTAGTTTAGTTTGTTGGGCTTGTTCGTATTGTTGCTGGTCAGAAAAACTAGTCATTTTGGTTTTTAGCTGGTGAACAACTGTCGTTTTTTTACCACGTAAAAACATTTTGAGATTATTGATATTGTCTTGGTAGTCTTGAACTGAAATTTCCCCGATGCACGCACCTGGACATTGGTCCAAATGGTAATAAAAACAAGCCTTAGTTTTACCTTTTTCTAGGTTTTGGTTTGTGGGTGGGTTGTTACACCAAGGAAAGATTTTTCTGGCAATTTTCAAAACTTCATTGAGTTTATAACTACTTTGAAATGGGCCAAAAACAGCCCCACTTTCTTTGTTTTTTAGTAAATCATTTTTTCTTTTTTTAATCACTCTTGGATAAAGATCATTTGTGATAACTAGATAAATTGGTGATTTGTCATCTTTTAATCTAATGTTAAAAAAAGGCTGGTGAATCCTAATTAGTTCTGCTTCAATTAATAAAGCTTCTAACTCGCTATCTAGGACTTCGAAAGTTAGTTTTTGCGCAGTTGTAACTAGTTTTTTTATTCTGGGAGCTAGCTGATTATATTGGGTATAATTAGTTAATCTGTTTTTGAGATTTTTAGCTTTACCTATGTAAAGAATTTTATTTTTTTCGTCTAAAAACGAGTACACTCCCGGCTCCGAGGGCCAAGACGATTGAGAGTCCACCCACGATAAAGAGGGTGTATGGATGGGCGATGTTTTGGACAAAGTTTGGTGCATTTGTAACTTCAAAATCTTTAGTTAGAATTTTTTCATTATCCATTACCAAATTAAAAATCAATTGGTCTTTTTCTGGTAAAGATGTATTGGTATTATAAACAAACAATGGTAATTTGATGGTTTGGAATGGCAAGATATATGGGAGGTTGGTATCGCCAAAAACCCTGACACCAGATTTTTCCGAAGTTAGATCAAAATTTAATCTATACCAGGCTGCTCCTGAAATATTTTTAATGCTTAGTTCGTAAAAACCAGGCATTTGAATCCAGGAGTTAGTTTTCTTAGTTAAAGTTACTTCAAAGTTTGGTGATTGCTCAGCAAAAGTTTGACCGAATTTTACTTCGAGAGTTTTTTCTTGTTGTTTCTCGGTTTTATAGGAACCAGCTGGGTATGGTAATGAGCTAGATTTACTATTAATAGCTAACACAATATGGTTCAAGTCGAACTGGTTGAAGTAGTCTACCCCATTGGTGGTATTACCCCAAGTTGGGTCGGTAGGTTGCCATACTTGTTCACTTTCATTCCAGTATTCTGGCCAAGCATGCAAAATGTCATTATCTAAACTCAGTGGTCTGAGGCTACTATTTTGGGTGTAGGCGTAGCCGGTAATCACTCTTGCCGGAATTTGGTTGATTCTAGCCAAGGTAACGAATAAATCAGAAAACTCCTGGCAGGCAGCAATAGTTGGGTTGGCAATAGTAGCAGCGGCTCCTTTTCTTTCAAAATCATCTAAAGAGTCAACGGTTTTATATTCAAGGTTAGTGGTGACGTAGTTATAGATTTCTTCTGGGGTCTTGTTTTGGCTGGCAATTTCTTGGAGTTTTTTATTATCTGTTTCCCAAAAAGGTTGGCGGGCCAAAGCATAGTCTTGAGGATAATAGGTTGGAATTAAGGGATTTTTTTCTAAAGTTAAAAATGCTTGAGCCTGGACTTTGACTGTTTGGGCGGTATTACCAGGCATATAAAAAGTAGCGATCCAGTTGCCATCAGAATCTATTTCCATTTCGGTGGGTTGAGGATCAATTGATTGATAGTTCATTCTTTGAAAAGGTGTATCTGGAGGAAGGGCTGTTTGTAGCAGAATTGGTTGGGAGTCGTTGTTTTCTAGGAAATAAGTAAAGTTGAGGTCAAAAATTTGGTCAAGGCCAAACAAAGCTGAAATGCCTTTATTTTGGAGACCATTAAAGGTCATTTGAATACCATTATCAGAAATATTTTGGGTATAGTTAGTCGCTGGGGTGACTCTGGTGGCGTTCCCAAATCTCAACGGTGTATTTAAAACAACTTCGACATTTTTATAGTGTTGTTGATCGCTTTGTTTAGGAATAGCGACCTCTAAAACATTACCATTAATCTGGGCTAAATCTGGGTTGTTATAACTAATTGTAAAGGTTCTAGTTTTGCCTTCACCAACTAACTTATCTGGAAAAGTAATTCCAATATTAGTTTGGTTTTCTACTTCAGTAACTTCAGCATTGATTATCCCATTTTGATCTGAAACCTTAATATTACTAAGGTTGGTAGAACTGGTTTGCAGACCATGTTTAGTAATATAGTAAGTTGGAGTTAAGTTTTTGATAGTAAAGGTATGTTCTACATAAGTGGTGCCATTATTGTTAACGGTATAGGTACTTTTGAGGCTATTTTCAAAAGCTTCAACTTCTTCTTGAGCAATAACTGGTTGAACAGTGCTGACCAAAAAAACCGGCATTAACCAAATAGCTAGTAGGCTAAAAAACAATTTTTTCATTATTTAAATTCTAAGCTCCAGTGCTTATGATGCTAGTATGAATATTACCAAACAAACACCGATTGCTGTAGTTGGAGTCTCCCATGATCCAGAGAAATATGGTGCCAAAATTTTTCGTGATTTAGTTAAGGCTGGTTACCAAGTTGTAGGAGTGAATCCCAAAGGTGGTCAAGTTGCTGGACAAGAGTTGTTTGTTAACTTATCAGCTATACAACCAAAACCAGAGTTAGTGATTACTGTTGTCCCACCGCTAGTGACTGAACAAGTGGTGGCGGAGTGTTTAGAGTTGGGTATTAGGCAAATTTGGATGCAACCAGGATCTGAATCCCCTACTGCTATTAAGCTAGCTCAAGAGAATAAGCTTGAAGTTATTAGTCAAGCTTGTTTTATGGTTCAGCAACAACTGTGGTAAATAAAAACATTTTTGTTCCTAAAAATTTAGTCAACTTTGAGTTATAATTTTCTTTTCTTTGTAAGAAAAATTACATTTTTGTAAATAATTATTACTAATCCAGATAAGGATAAGGGCAAATCATGTCTAAACAAACTGCTTTTAAAGAAAACCGTTGGCAACAAGAAATTAATGTGCGTGATTTTATTTTCTCTAATATTACTGCCTATGATGGTGATGCCTCATTTTTGGTTGGCCCAAGTGACAAAACCCAACAACTTTGGTCAGAGGTAAAAAAACTATTAGCAAAAGAAGTTAAAAATAATGGTGTTTTAGATATTGATACCAAAACAATTTCTCTGATTAATAGTCATAAACCTGGTTATGTGGATCCAAAACTTGAAACTATCGTTGGTTTTCAAACAGACGCCCCACTAAAAAGGGCCATTAAACCTTTTGGTGGCTGGAGAGTCGTCCAAAAAGCTTGTGAAGAAAATGGTTATGAATTAGATGAAGCCGTGATTAATATCTGTAGTAACTACCGTAAAACTCACAATGATGGTGTGTTTGATGCTTACACTGAGGACATGCGCAAACTAAGGAAATCCGGCTTAATCACCGGTTTACCAGATAACTATGCTCGAGGCAGAATTATTGGTGACTATCGTCGGTTAGCTTTGTATGGTTTGGATAGATTAATTGCAGCTAAGCAACAAGATTTAATGACTTTAACTGGAGTAATGACTGATGATTTGATTAAACTTCGAGAAGAGATTAGTGAGCAAATTAAAGCTTTACAGCTAATTGGGGAAATGGCTAAAGGTTATGGTTTTGATGTCAGTAAACCAGCTACTACGGCCCAGGAAGCTATTCAATGGACTTACTTTGCTTATTTGGCTGCAGTTAAGGAACAAGATGGAGCTGCGATGAGTTTAGGTAATGTCAGTAATTTCTTTGATGTTTATCTTGAAAGAGACTTAGCTGCCGGGCTTATTACTGAAGAACAAGCCCAAGAAATGGTCGATCACTTTGTGATGAAGTTAAGGCTAGTTAGGCACCTTAGAATGGATGAGTACAACCAACTTTTTGCTGGTGATCCTACTTGGGTAACTGAAGTGATTGGTGGAGTGTGGCGTAATGGTCAACATAAAATTACTAAGACTAGTTTTCGTTTCTTACAAACTTTATACAACTTGGGACCTGCTCCAGAACCTAACTTAACTATTTTGTGGTCTGATAAATTACCTCAAGGTTTCAAGGATTTTACAGCCAAAGTTTCGATCGATACTTCTTCATTACAATATGAAAATGATGAGCTAATGAGTGAAGCTGGTGACTGTGATGATTACTGTATTGCTTGTTGTGTTTCAATGATGGAGACCGGCAAAGAAATGCAGTTTTTTGGTGCTCGTTGCAATATTGCCAAAACTTTACTCTTGGCTCTCAACGAGGGCAAGGATGAACTTAGTGGGATGGAGATTGTGCCAGGAATCGAGCCAATGCCAGCCGGCCCTTTGAACTACGATGAGGTTAAAAGACGTTTTGATAAAACTATGAGTTATGTAGCTGAGCAATATGTTAGTACGATGAATGTGATTCACTACATGCATGACAAGTACTATTACGAGCGAGCTCAATTGGCTTTTATGGATAGCCAGATTAAACGTAACATGGCTTTTGGGATGGCTGGATTGAGTGTGGCAGCTGACTCTTTATCAGCTATTAAGTTTGCTAAAGTAACACCAACCAGAAATGAGTTCGGTTTAACTACTGGTTTCAAGATAGAAGGTGATTTTCCTAAATTTGGTAACGATAATGATGCTGTTGATCAACTTGCCAAAGATTTGGTGCATGATTTTAACCATGAGCTTAGTCGTCACCATATTTACCGTGATGCGACTCCTACCCTTTCAGTTTTAACTATTACTTCTAATGTGGTTTATGGTAAGAAAACGGGAGCTACACCAGACGGTCGAGAAAAAGGTGAAGCTTTTGCCCCTGGGGCTAATCCAATGCATGGTCGCGATACTTCTGGAGCAATTGCTTCCTTGAACTCAGTGGCTAAACTTGATTATGCTGATGCTCGAGATGGTATCTCTAATACTTTTTCAATTGTGCCTAAGTCTTTGGGTAGTTCTGAAAGTGAGCAGATCCAAAACTTAGTCGGTATGTTGGATGGTTACTTTAACAAAAAAGCTCACCATCTTAATGTCAATGTTTTGAACAGAGACACGTTACTTGATGCCATGGAGCATCCAGAAAATCATCCTCAACTGACGATTCGGGTGTCAGGTTATGCTGTTAACTTTATTAGACTAAGTAAGGCTCAACAACAAGAAGTGATTGCCCGCACTTTCCATGAGACAATGTAAGGTGAGGATAAGCTAAATGTTAGTTCACTCAATTGAGACTTTTGGGACTCATGATGGTCCAGGTATTCGCTTAGTAGTGTTTACTCAGGGTTGCTTATTTGCTTGTGCCTATTGTCATAACCCAGACTCTCAGCCTCTCAAAAGTAAGCAAGCTAAAGAGGTTACGACTGCAGAAATTTTGCAACTTTTAGAAAAAGAAAAACCATACTTTGGTAAAACTGGTGGGCTAACAGTATCTGGTGGTGAACCAACGGTGCAAGCAACAGCGCTCAAAGAGCTATTTCAAGCTGCCAAGCAAGCTGGTTTTCATACAACTTTAGATACTTGTGGAGCAATTTATAAACAGGACATTAATCAGCTTTACGATCTGGCAGATTTGGTGATGTTGGATGTAAAACATATTGATGAAACCTGGCACCAAAAGTTGACCGGTCACTCTAATAAGAATGTGCTGAAAAATGCTGCTTATCGTGAACAAACTGGTAAACCAATGTGGCTGCGATATGTTTTAGTTCCTGGTTGGACTGACCAACCAGAATATTTGGAGCAATGGGCTAAATATTTTTCAGATTTCAAAACTGTTGAACGAGTTGAGTTGCTGCCCTACCATACGTTGGGAGTATATAAATATGCTGAACTTGGGTTACCATATAAATTAGCTGGAGTTGAACCAGCAACTAAAGAACAGACCGAACAAGCCAAAGCTATTTTTGATCAGTATTTAAGTAATGTAATAATTAGATAAGTAATTTAGAAAGTCACTATGTCTTACCAAGCTCTTTTTTATCCTAAAGCTATTGCCATGATTGGTGCTTCCAGAAAACTCAAAACAGTGGGCAACGATATTGTCAAAAACTTAGTTACTCAAGGATATAAAGGTGAGATTTATCCAGTTAACCCTAAAGCAGATGAGCTATATGGTAAGAAAGTTTATGCTAATGTCAGTGATATTCCTGGTCAAATAGATTTGGCTGTGATTGCTGTGCCGGCTCCATATGTAACCGAGGTGGTAAAACAAGCCCACGAAAAAGGAGCTCAGGCTGCAATTGTCATTTCTGCTGGTTGTAAAGAAATTGGCAATGTTGAACTAGAAAAACAATTGACAGATGTTTGTCGAGAACGAGATATTTCTTTGGTTGGTCCTAATTGTTTGGGGATTATTAATCCAGAAATTAAAATGAATGCTTCTTTTGCAGCTTTAATGCCAGAAGAAGGTAATGTGGCTTTTGTTTCTCAAAGTGGAGCTTTATGCACAGCGGTGTTGGATTATGCTAAAGAACTTGGGATTGGTTTTTCTAAGTTTATGAGTATTGGTAATAAAGCAGATATTAATGAGCTTAAATTAATTAAATACTTTGCTGAAGATCCACAAACCAAGGTGATCGCGATGTACGTGGAACAACTAGAAAATGCTCCAGAATTAATTAAAACCATTAAAGAGCTAACTACCAGTAAAACTCCAAAACCAGTGATTATTTTGAAGTCTGGCAGAACTGAGGCTGGCGCTGGTGCTATTGCTTCTCACACTGGTTCCTTGAGTGGTGGCGATGCTGCTTATAAAGCTTTATTTAAACAGGCTGGCATTATTAGAGCCGAAAGTATTAGTCAATTATTTGACTATGCACAGATTTTTTCTAAAAACGAATTAACTAAAGTGGAAAATGTAACAATCGTCACTAATGCTGGTGGTCCTGGAGTTTTAACCACCGATGAAGTGGTTAGTAGTGGTTTGAAAATGGCTCAGTTAGAAGAAAAAACTGTAACCGCTTTGAAGGAGTTTTTACCTCACGCTGCAAGTACTCACAACCCAGTTGATATTTTGGGTGATGCTGTGGGTGAACGTTACCAACAAACTCTAGAGTTAGTTGCTAAAGATGCAAATACCGATGCAATTTTATTGTTGCTTACTCCCCAATCAATGACTGAAATTGGTAAAACTGCTAAAGCTGCAGTTAGTCTTAAACACAGTGCGAAAAAACCAATTATTGTTAGCTTTATGGGTCAAGAAACAGTGATGTCTGGTGTAAAGTTAATGAAAGATGCTGGGGTGGTAACGAATAATTTCCCAGAGCCGGCTGCTAAATCCTTGGCTGTTTTTGGTGAGTTTGCTCAAAAAACCATGGTTAAGGAATCACCAGTTCTCCACTACACTGATGTTAACCAAGAAAAAGTTAAAGCTATTTTTGCTGAAGCTATTAAAAATGGTAAGCATAGTTTCCCAGAGTCAGAGGCAATTGAGATTCTTCAAGCTTACAATTTTCCATTACTAAAAACTGGTCAAGCTGCCTCAGCGACTGAAGCACAAGCCGCCATTGAAAAA
>CAYPPX010000014.1:0-12290 GCA_964412775.1 uncultured Pseudomonadales bacterium
TCCCTCATGACGGAGAGAGTTTTCGAACTGACTTAGTAGCTGAAATGTGCCCATGCATCAGTCTTTTGAGCCATTCTCATGTTGAAAATGGCTCTTTGGTGACCCCATGGAGAATCGAACTCCAGTTACCAGGATGAGAACCTAGTGTCCTAACCACTAGACGATGGGGCCAGTGATAAGACTGGTATTATACGATCTTTTGCTTGAGTAGACAATTAGTGTCAGTTTTGGTTGTAACAATGAAGTGGTGAGGTCAAGATTTTTAATTATTTTTATTTTTGGTTTATTTTTTTTAATTTATCCTGGATTTATTTTTGCTCAAGTATTTTCTCCTGAAACAGTAGCTTTTAATTCTTCTTTAGATGGTTGCTGGGAGTTTGGTGAGGTTGTAAACAATTACTTAGTCACTGAAGTTAATGAAACTAATTTATTAACTCTAAATTTCACAACTAGTAAAGAGAATAACGGAGATTTTTTAGTTAATAATAAAACCTCAATTAATTTTTCATTAAATCAACTTGAAAATTTGGAAAATATTTTTTTTGAGTTTAGTTTTGAGTGTGAAACTAGTGAGGATTTAATGGGTTTTGATCAGCCTTTTTTAGTTTTATTTTATGGTGATGAATTAATTTATAAAGAAACTGATTTACAGTTATGTTTTTCTACTCAAACAAGAAGTTTTTTATTACCAGTTAGTAACTCAAATGAATTGATTTTTTTTGCTGGAAATAATGGGGATTTGGAAAATTCTACTACGGTTGAGTTTAGTAATTTTAGTTTGTTTTATAAACCAGTGAAGCTTGCTAAAGATTCAAATGTTTTATCAATAACCCCTACTACTGTTCCAGCAAATATTGTTCCCAGCCATCACTTAGCAACACCATATCCAACAATTAATAAGGTAATTCATAACTTCAATAAAAAACCAGAGATTACTGGTCAGGTTTTGGGTGAAAAAATCGCTCAACCACTGACGTTCAAAGACTATTTACCACCATATTTTTATTTAATAGTGGGTTTACTAGTGACTGTTCTTAGTCTTCCTGTTTTCATTTCATTGTCAGGTTGGTGTTTTAACTTGTTTTCTAGAAAGGAAAAAAATGAATAAAATCACAAAAATCATTTTTGCATTTTTAATGGCCATAATTTTAGGAACTGGAGCAGCCCAAGTAACCAGAGCATTGCTTCAGGATACAGAAGAGAGTTCGGGTAATACTATTACTGGTGCAACCATTAATCTGCAGGTAGGTGATAGTGATCCTAGCAATTTTTCATTTAGTTTTAATAATGTTGTTCCTAGAGAAATTCATCAACTTTGGACTGAGATTAGTAGTATTGGTGGAATTGGTGGTAACTTTTGGCTGGAGTTACAAACTAGTAATAGTTTAGAACTGAATAATCCTGAAGGTGAAACCGATATTATTGGCGAAGGTGAGCTAGATGATTGTGCTGAAGTCCAATTAGTTTTTGATGACAATATGGGGCATGAAGTGTTGGCTTTACCTTTTACTAAATTGAGTGAAGTCGGTCCAGTTGATTCGGCTATGAGTACTCAAGTCGATGGTTTTGTCCAAAGTGGAGCCAGAATGAATCTTCAACTAAGAACTGATGCTTGTGGCAATGAATCGATGGGGGATGCTTTTGATCTGGATTTAATTTTCCATCTAGATCAAGTCTAAATAACATTGTTTAATAGTAAAAAGCTCTTTTCTCTTGTAGTAAGAGAGCTTTTTAGTGCATAATGTTAGATGAATAAACAATGCCAAGAACAAGAAGTAAAACGAGAATAATCAAAGGGGGGCTGGGAAATACTATGAAGCATTTATTTCACCCGTCTGCTCATAATGGGCACCGGCCCAGATTATTACATCCAGAGGCATTTTTCTATTTTTCCTTGATTGTTTTAGCTTCTTTTTCTTTATTAAGAATAATTCAATTTTTCCCTGGCTTGGATCACGCCATTTTGGGCTATGCTTCCAACATTACTCCAGAACAAGTGATTTTACAAACCAATGAGCAACGGGTTTCTCAAGGTTTATCTGGTCTGACTTTAAGTGAGGAGCTATCTCAGGCAGCTCTAGCCAAAGGGCAAGATATGTTTGCTGATCAGTATTGGTCTCATACCGCTCCAGATGGCACTGAACCTTGGTATTTTATTGAAAAATCAGGTTACAAATATAAGGTGGCTGGTGAGAATTTGGCTCGTGATTTTATGAATACTAGTGATATGGTGACAGCGTGGATGGCTTCACCGACTCATCGGGCCAACTTGATGAATCCTAAATTCGAGGAAATTGGGATTGCCGTGATTGATGGTCGACTGAATGGTTTTGAAACTACATTAGTTGTCCAGATGTTTGGTTCTCCTGGAGCTAAATCTCAGGTGGCAACAGTCGAAACACCAGACAAAAATCCAACGGTGGTTCAACAAAATAATCAGCCTACTCAGGAAGAGATTGTTAATGATGAGCAAGTTTTATCTGACGAGGCTGGTTTGGCTGGAACGATGATTTCTCCAATGACTTTTAGGGACTCTGTTCTACTTACACCATTGCAGCTAACCAAAGCTTTCTTCTTGGCTGTGATTATTTTAGTGATTATGACTCTCATTTATGACACCTTTATTGCTGGTAATATTAAGACTGTTCATTTATTGAGTAAAAACTTAGGTCACTTAATGGTGTTTAGCACTGTGGCTTTTATGTTAATTTTCTTTAAAGGGGGAATGGTTAATTAACTATGAGACATGAAATTTTAAAACACAAGTGGGCATATGGTTTCTTATTGGTGGCATTAGCTACTTTTGGTTTGGGATTTTTTGCTGTTTGGCCAGATAGAGTTTACCAACGGGTTTTTATTATTGCTTTCTCTATTTTTTATTTTTTTTGGGGGTTAGTGACCCATTTTAAGTCTAAGAAACTAACGCAACCAGTTTTTATGGAATATTTAGCAATTTCACTTTTGATTGGAGTGTTATTATTTTTGGTAACTTTATGAAAAAAACATTGAATGTTTGTTTATTTAGTTTGGTTTTAACTACTTTTTTGAGTTTTAGCTCTGGTGCAATGGCACAACAAGTTCCAGAGCCAGTCAAAAACAATGAAGTAGTAGCTAGGGTTAGTGTTGAAGAAGAAATCGAGAAAATTAGAGAAACTTACCGTGGTCAATTGACTGAATATCGTGATGCAGAAAAAGAATTTGTGATTGCTAAAGATCAATACAAACAACTTCAAACTTTAGCTTCGATTAATAAAGTGACTGAAGCAGCACGTAAAGTTTTTATGTTGAGAGACCAAGTGTTAATTACTTATCTCAATTTACAGCGAAGTAATATTTATGCTGCTGAGGGAATTGAGTTGTCTCTAAAAGAGCTAGTTATTAGCCGAATTGAACAGGAGGGTCGTTGGCTGGTTGATCATAAGAATAGGGTTGAAAAGATGTTAGATCGGACTCAGTTCAATGCTTTAGCTGATGAATTTACTACTAAAGAAGATGACTTTATTGAGGTGACTAGCCAGGCCACGATGATTTTGGCTTTAGGTGGTTTACAAGATGTTCACGATCGGTTGGTGTTGGCTAGAGCAGAAATTTTCGAGCTTGAAGCAAAATCTAGTACGGCAGATAGGACTAGAGCCTCCAAAGAAACTGATCGGTGGATTACTCAGGTCAAAGACTTACTAGCTAAGACTTGGGTTGAGTTGGGTGATGATGTTAAAGACAACAAGGTAATGAGTTTTGCCAGTAACTCGGTCAAGACTTTGGAACCTATTTATGCTGGTTTAAACAAGACAGTATCATTTTTGGAAGAGTTACTGAGAGAACAATAAAATGGAAGACAACTTTAATCAAAACCAAACTCAATTTTCTGTTGATGAACCAATTTTGGAAAAACCAGTTGAGACAATCAATGATGAACAGCCTGTAACAAAAAAAACTTTACCCAAGTATCTTTACTTTATTTTTGCTGGTTTGGTTTTTATTATCATTGTTTTGGTGATAGCAGTGCTCAATAAACCGACAACAGTGGTGGAGGATGAGCCAGAATTGACTCCTACCCCAACTATCACCAAAGAACTAACACCGATTGAACAAAAAATAGAAGTGGCTAAAGATAAATTAGAAGAGTCAAATCCGACTACTGAAAAAGATCCATTTCCACCGATCAATATGGAGCTAAGGATTGATGAAGCTCGTTAGTTAGTTTGAATTTTAAATCTAGGAAATTTCCAGGTTAATAAAACATAGCCAGTAATTAGCCAAAAGCCTATTTCTTTGATGTTGGTGAGGTTATTTGGGTAAATTAGTTGTACCAATATCTCTAAATAGCTAATGGTCACAAAGACAGCTAATGTTAATCTCCAGGAAAAGTTCCAACGTTTAATGGTTAATGGAAAAAATTTTAGAATCAGCCATAGTAAAGTGGCCAATACTAAGCTTGTAGCAAAACTACTGATCAAGTTTAGGAGGCCAATCAGAGGTGGTAAAATCGCTTGAATTTTGGGTTGCCAATTACTAATTTGTTGGTTAATGCTAGTTTCTAAATAAGGTAGATCAGCCTTGGTAATGCTAAAGTATTCACTCTGAAATAATTCAGTTAGATTTTGACTAACAGCATGGTTATCTTCATTTTTAAAGAAAATTTTTTCTGGAGTGGCTAGAAAAATTGTTTGTTCTTGATTGACGATTTCAGTAATTTTTTCACTGGATGGCTCTGTTTGTTGATAATAGATAGTTGAGTCTGGTAGCTCATTCAGTCCAGCAACAGTATTGAGGTTCAAACTAAAATTGGCATATTTTTCAGTTGGTTCAAAAACCAATTTATTTTGCCAGCTAATGGTTAAATCTTCAGGATATTGAGTGATAATGTTAGCTTGAAAATTCTGGTATGAGTTAACTAGTTCTGGGAGTTGTTTGAAAGCAAAAATACCACCGTTAATCATTCCTACTATAAACATATTGATGGTAAAAAAACCAACTATTTTTTTTTGAGGTAGGATTAACCATTTTTTATAGCTATGTGGATCAGTAAAACTAGCTATGAGGTTGTAAAAAAAACTTTTCATGGCTAAAGTATACCAGGAAAACTACAAACACCTCTCCCATCTTTGGTGCTTTGAGGTAAAATTAGAAACATATGATTCAAAAACAAGATTATTTAGATCAATTTAAAAAAGCTTTACTTCACACAGAAAAGGAAGTTGCTACCCTGAGAACAGGCCGAGCTGCTGTGCAGATGCTAGATGATGTTCGAGTTGAAGCTTATGGTTCAATGATGAGGCTCAATGAGGTCGCTTCAGTTAGTGCTCCAGATCCTACTTTATTAGTGATTGCTCCTTGGGATAAAGGAGTCGTAGCTGCCATTGAAAAAGGGGTTCTAGCTGCTAATCTCAATCTTAGTCCGGTGGTTGATGGCGATAAAGTTAAAGTGCCAGTGCCACCTTTGACTCAGGAACGCCGACAAGAAATGGTTAAGATTTTACACCAAAAAGTCGAAAGTGGCCGAGTGATGATTCGGTCAGTTCGTAGTGATGTGAAAGATATGATTGAAGATCAAGAGGGTGAAGCAGGCGTTAGTGAAGATGATATCAAGTTGGGTCTCAAAGAACTTGATGAAGTTAGTAAAGAATATATTGAGAAAATTGATCAGTTAGCTAAGGACAAAGAGAAAGAGTTACTTTCTCTTTAATTTCTTGATTTATGACTATTTTTGTTTTTATCTTGATACTATCTTTCCTGGTAATTATCCATGAGTTTGGTCATTTTTGGGTAGCTCGTAAAAATGGGGTTAAGGTTCATGAGTTTGGTTTTGGTTATCCACCAAAAGTGATTAAGTTATTTAGTTGGCGAGGTACGGATTTTACTCTTAATTGGATCCCTTTTGGTGGTTTTGTTAATTTGGAAGGTGAAAACTTTGATCCTGAAACAGGTGAAGACAAAAAAAATAATTCAGCTTTTTATAATAAGAGTGCTAAGGCACGTTTAGCGATTATTTTTGCTGGACCTTTATTTAATATTGTTTACGCATTAGCAATTTTTTCATTGGTGTTTGGAATTATGGGGGTGCCACGTGATTTAGCTGGTAGAGCTAGAATTGCTGAAGTTGCTCCTGATTCACCAGCTGCTCAAGCTGGTTTAACTGAGAACTTTGAAATTGTTGGTTTTAAATTATTTAATGAGGAAGTTAAGACATCAACAATTAGTCAGGTGGTTGATTTTATTAAAGTTAATCAAGGTCAAACCGTGACAATTAGACTCCAAGGCCCTTGTGAGCAAGCTACCTGTGCTGAAAACTTTCTTGAAAAGAATATTTATCTTAGAACAGAAAGTGAAATCCCTGCTGGTCAAGGAGCCATGGGGGTGGCTTTTGCTGATTATTATTTAGAGAAAAAACCTTGGTATCTTCAACCATTTATTGCTATTTGGTATGGTTTACAAGAAGCTAGTAGTGTGGCGGTGCTAATTTTCTTGGCTTTGATTGATCTGTTCAAAGAAATTATAACTGGTCAAGGTGTCCCAGAAGGTTTGGCTGGTCCAGTGGGGATTGTTCATCAAGCTAGTAGTGCTGGGTTGGTTGAGCAAGGTTTGTTACCTATCCTTGGATTTTCTGGGATGTTGTCATTAAACTTGGGAATCATGAATATTTTACCGATCCCAGCTTTAGATGGAGGCAGAATATTTTTTATTTTTTTGGAAAAATTCATTGGTAAAGAAAAAGTTAGAAAATTTGAAGGTACAGCTAATTTAAGTGGTTTCATTATTTTATTAGGTTTAATTATTATGATCTCCATTAGAGATGTTTGGCGAATTTTTCAGTAGTTTTTAGAGGAAATCATGGCAAAAAAGAGAACTAAAGCACAAAAAAAATTAACTAAGGTCAGGGTTCACCAACAAGTCATTAATGCTGAAGTAAAACCAACAGTTAAAAAAAGTTTTATTGAAGAAAATAATCAATATATTTTAACTGATCTTAAAAAAACAATTTTTTATACCGTGTTAATTATGGCTGTTTTATTGACAATTTTTGTTTATACTAAGACATCTTAATGAAAGGGTTTAGTTATTAATATGCAAAAAAAGCATCTCGTTTTGGCACTAGTTTTATACGCAATCTCTGCGGTAACTACTTTTAGTGTTTTTTCTTATTTTGATAAATCAAAAATAGTTTTACCAGGAGATTCTGGCAGTGATGGTATCCAAGGTGGAGAAACTTTACTAGGAGCTTTATTGGAGGTTGATCCCCAAGCACCAAGAGATCAAGTCTGTCCTCTAAATGGTAAGTTTTATACTCAAGTTGAAAGAGATGCTTGGGAAACAAGAAGACCTTTATTTGTGATGATTGAAAATCATCCTGAGGCTAGACCACAATCAGGCCTTTCTAGAGCTGACTTAGTTTATGAAGCAGTAGCTGAAGGTGGGGTAACTCGTTTTGGGGCTATTTTTTATTGTGGTGCTCAAATTCAAGATCTAACTTTAGCACCAATCAGATCTGCTAGAACTTATTTCCTTGATTGGGCATCTGGTTATAATTTGCCAATGTATGTTCATGTTGGTGGGGCCAATGTTCCAGGTCCAACTGATGCTTTAAGCCAAATTGTGGATTATGGTTGGAATTTAGAAAATGATATTAATCAATTTTCGGTGGGTTACCCAACCTTTGTTCGTGATTACAATCGTGTTCCTGGTAAAGATCTAGCTACCGAACACACTATGGTTACTACAACTGAAAAGCTTTGGGATGTAGCTGAAGATCGTGATTGGACTAATATGTCACCAGAAAGAAAAGTTGGTCGTAAGGTTGTTGAGGGAAGTGACTGGAAAGAAGGCTTTACTGGTTGGAGTTTTGAAAAGGGTGAGGCTGATAAGGGTAGTACCACCAAGATTAGTTATGATTTTTGGAGTGGTTATGGTGATTACTCCATTGCTTGGGAATACGATGCCCAAAAAGATGCTTATGCTCGGTCTATGGGTGGTGAGAAACACATTGATCTAAATAATGATGAACAAATCATGGCTAAAAATGTAGTAGTTTTATTTATGACTGAAAAGGGACCAATTAATGAAAAGAAGCATATGCTTTATGGTACCTTAGGTACTGGAGAAGCTTTAATTTTCAAACATGGTCAAGTAATCGAAGCTACCTGGAGTAAGAAAACTCGTACTTCTGAGTTAGAGTTACTTGACTCCAAAGGTAAGGCCATTGAAATGGCTCGAGGCTTAACCTGGTTATCAGTTTTAGCTACCGGGAGTGAGGTAACCTACTAATTTACTAGAAAAGTGTTATACTCATTTTGAGTACAAAATTAGTTCATTAGAAAAAACCTATGGCAGATTTGACTGATTTTATTATTTCTCGAGTTAGAGTCAGGATGTTGACGCTCTTTTTTAACAACCCTGAAGAAATGTACTATGTTAGAGAAATTACCAGAAGCATTAAAGAAGAGATTAATGCTGTGAGGCGTGAGCTAGATAAAATGCTGGGGAGCGGTATTCTCAAGAGTGAACAACGAGGCAACCGTTTATATTATTTCCTGAATAAAAAATATCTTTACTATCAAGAACTTCAACAAATGGTCGTGAAAAGTACTGGAGTTGGTAAAAAAATTCGCCGGCTACGTAGAAAGCTAGGTCAGGTGGAATTTGTGATGTTCTCTGGTCGTTTTACTCGTGGTTTAAAGCCAGCTAATGATGAAGTGGAAGTCTTGGTAATTGGAGATGTAGTTTTACCTGAACTTCAAGCCATCATGAAAGAAGAAGAGGCCAAACTTGGCAGAGAAATTAACTATGCTGTTTTTGATGCTCAAGAATTTGAGTTTAGAAAAACTAGAAGAGATCCATTTGTGATGGAAATTCTTTATAATACTCGAGTGATGGTAATAGGTAATGAAGATGAGTTTGCCCACCGTCAAGTTCAAGGTTTATAAAAAATGAAAGCCCTTAACAGGAGATTACTGTTTATTATTTTTTTGAGTTTATTTGCCCTGTATATTGCTTTACCCAGTAGTTTCAGACTTAGTTTTTCAGTTTTTTCTTGGAGTTTTAACCAAGAAATAACTATTCCTAAATTGAGTTTAACTTTGGGCAATAGCGTCTTTAATTCTGATTTACCACTCAAACAAGGTCTAGATCTTCAAGGTGGGATGCAAGTTATTCTTCAGGCTGATATGACAGATATCGCTGATTCAGACCGAGTTGATGCGCTGGTTGCTGCCCAAGAAATTATTCGTCGTAGAGTGGATTTGTATGGGGTAAGTGAGCCAGTGATTCAAACCTCTCAGGCTAATGGAGAATATCGTTTAATTGTTGAGTTGCCAGGGGTAACTGATCCACAAGAAGCATTGGCTTTGGTTGGAACAACGGCTGAACTTGATTTTAGAGTTGAGACGATTGTTGATCTACCAATTGAAGATCCAGAAGCGACAGCATCAGCCTTTAGTCAAAGTGTGGCTTTTTTACCAACTGAGTTAACTGGTAAGGAATTGAGAAAAGCTATTCCTCAGTTTGACCCAAATACTGGTGAACCAGTGATTGCTTTACAATTTGATGCCAGAGGAACAGAAATATTTGCTGATTTAACAACTAATAACGTTGGCAAGAGAATTGGCATTTTTATTGATGGTTATCCAGTAGTGGCCCCAGTTGTTTCGACCCCAATTTTGACCGGTGAAGCAGTTATGACGGGTGGTTTTACAGTTGAAGATTCTAAACAATTATCAATTCAATTAAATGCAGGTGCCTTACCAGCTCCAATCAAGATTCTTGAACAAAGAACCATTGGTGCTAATTTAGGCGAAGAGTCGGTACGTCAAAGTGTGTTCGCTGGATTGGTGGGTCTTGGTTTGGTAATTATTTTTATGATGATGAATTATGGCTTCCACGGAGCGATTGCTGCTTTGGCTTTGGTGATTTACTCGGTTTTGACGATCGCTTTATATAAGATTTTGGGGGTAACTCTAACTCTCCCTGGCATTGCTGGTTTGTTACTATCTATTGGCATGGCTGTTGATGCTAATATTTTGATTTTTGAGAGATTTAAAGAAGAATTTAGAGCTGGTCATTCTTATGCGAATGCTTTAGAGCTTGGTTTTGGTCGTGCTTGGGAAAGTATTAAAGATGCTAATTTGGCCACTATCATTACTTCTTTAGTTTTGATTAATCCATTTAATTTTGAGTTTTTAAATCGCAGTGGTTTAGTTAGAGGTTTTGGAGTCACTTTATTGTTAGGTGTGTTATTGAGTTTGTTTACTGGAGTGGTAGTGAGCCGAACTTTGTTGAGGGTTTTTACTCCATTTTTGGCAAAATTTTATAAGGAGAAGCAAGCATGAAATTCATGAAATATCGTTGGTTGTTTTTTTTGCTTTCGGCATTGGTTTTGATCCCTGGATTATTTTCTTTGTTAGTTAATGGTCTCAAGCCATCCATTGATTTTACTGGTGGGACTTTATTAGAAATAGTAACTTCTCAAGCAGTTTCAGAAAATGTCTGGTATGAATTAGCTGGCGAAGAATTGGGTTTACAAGCCGTGCAAACTTCTGGTGAATCAGCTTATATTTTACGTGGTAAACCAGTAACTGAAGAAGAAAAAAACTTATTTATTGCTAAGGTTACTGAACAAGTGGGTGAAGTTGAGGTTGTGAGATTTGAGACTGTCGGGCCGATTTTGGGCCAAGAGCTAATTCAAAAAATGTTATGGGCTGGTGTGATTGTGGTGATTTTTATCTTACTTTATGTCGCTAAACAATTTACTGATTTTAAGTTTGGTGTTTCGGCAATTTTAGCGATGTTGCATGATACTTTTATTGTGATTGGCAGTTTTAGCTTATTTGGTTATTTTTATGGGGTTGAGGTTGATGTGTTGTTTGTGACTGCTTTATTAACCACTTTGTCTTTTTCGGTTCACGATACGATTGTCGTATTTGACCGAATTAGAGAGTTACATCGTAAATATCCTAAATACAGTTTTGAAGAAATGGCTGATCGAGCAGTCACTGAGACCTTAGTCAGATCACTCAATAACTCGATTACTATTATTGTAATGTTACTAGCTTTAGTGTTACTAGGTGGCCAAAGTATTAAGTGGTTCTCAGTGGCGTTACTCATTGGGGCGGTTACTGGTACTTACTCTAGTACTTTTACAGCAGTGCCTTTATTGGTGCAGTGGAGTAAAACCAAAAAATAATGCTATTTAACCAGACTGCTCACCAAAAAAAGCAACTTGAAGTAATTAGCCAGCTTGAGTTATCCCTAACAAAAGATAAGTTAGATTTTACGGTGGTTGAACCAGTAGCTGATTTTGTTAATGACCAGAGATTGGCTTTGACCAGTGTGCATTTTCCCAACCAAGATTTTATCAATAAAATTCAACAAACAGTCATTGAGCCTTTGAGAGTTATTCAACCAGAACATTTTTACTATCCAGCTGAGTTTATGCATATGACGGTAAAAAATGTAAAAACAATTAATGACCCACCACTTTTTGATCAAAGAGTTATAACCACAACTAAACAAGTTTTTGATCAAGTAGTGCCTCAACACCAGGCTTTTAATGCTTACTACTATCGACTGCTATTATTTCCATATAATTTAGCCTTGATTGGGACGACTGACCAAGAGCTTGATGAGTTGGTTTCGGATTTAGATACAAGCTTAAATCAAGCTGGAGTGCCTGATAACAAAAAATACCTCAATGATCGATATTTTTTCAGCAATGTAACTTTGGCTCGGTTTAATAGACCAGTTAACCAAGAATTTAGAGCTAAAGTAGCTGAGCTATCAGCTAGTTTTCGACCTTTTAGTTATCGTCTTGATAGTCTGACTTTACTAACTTGCAACGCCGTGATGAATCAACGTCGAGATATTAGTACTTATCAGCTAAAGTAATTTTTGAGCTTTTTCTAGCAAAGTTTCTTTGGTATTTATGGCAGGATTATCTAAGACTTCTTCAAAGAGAGTTTGCAGGATAATGCCAAGTTGTTTCCCTGGTTTTAGACCCAATTGATCCATAAGATCATGACCATTAATCGCTAAATCTTTAACGTCCATGGGTTGATTGAGTTGCTCAATCATTCTGAGCTTCATTTCTTCCAAGCGCCAACTAGTTTTTTTGGCGCCACTGCCGAGCCGGTCACCTTCTCGAAGATCTAAAATATCATCGATGTTTTCTAGACCAACTTTTCTCATAAAGCGTCTAATTGAAGCATCAGTATTATGTTCTTGGTAATGGAACATATGATAACGAACGAGAGTAAATAATCTTTGTGAATCTAATTTAGAAAGTTTAAATCTTTTGGCTA
>CAYPPX010000015.1:0-8280 GCA_964412775.1 uncultured Pseudomonadales bacterium
GTGTGACTAGTATGGAAGAAATATTTGCCATAATCCGACCTTAATAGGCAGGATTAGCTCGAAGTATACATTATTAGATAGATTTTTTGTACGTCGTTATAGCAGTGTATGTATAAAGAAGTGTGAGAGGTATCGCAATTAATGTAGTTACAAACCATAAATTAGGCACTCTATAACCCGCTAGAAATATCAAATTGGTTGATGAATTGCCTACGAACCAATAAAGAACAAGGGCTGTATTAATAATTCTATTTAGTGTTCCAATATTAACTTTCTTAATAAAATAAGAAGCCATTCTGGTGACAATTTGCGTAAATACAATTGCGAAAATGATTAACAACGGGATTGTTACAAAATATAGAGGTGGGTATTTTTCTACCAGATAGGCAATTAATAGATTTACTTCTCTTCCTTCCTTATATACAACACCCCAATAGGAAACGACTGCATCAAACGTAAAAAGTAAAAACAAAAAAATAAATGAGGCTGATCGAGATAAATACAACTTCCGTGGCATTCTTAATTGAGTATACAACGCCAGATACAAGTTAACTAAATGATGACGATTTAAAAAGGAAGGACTTGAGAAGACTCAACCTTTAGCGCCTTACAGATGCTTTCGATCACTGAAAAAGTGGGATTTTCTTCTCCACGCTCTATGCCTGCGTAGTGAGTAGTGGAAATCTTACTCAACTTTGCAACTTCTTCTTGAGAGAGATTTTTGTCCTCTCTGACAGAGCGTAAGTTTTTACCAAACGCTTTTTGGCTTTTTTCATCTGGAAGCATATTCATAATCGTAGTATATCACCCGTAAATTACCTATACACCTTTACGCACAACATAGATTAGATGAGTCCTTCCTTCTTGTAAGGTGGCAGGATATTGATTTGGGAAGCCTTTATTAGGCTTGACTACTTCCATAATAATTTCAAAGTTTCTTTTTTGAAACTCAGCTTTTAAAAAATGAGGAGAAAATCCAATTAAATTTTTTTCGCCAATAACACTGAGAGGATGGCTCCTTTTAATAACGTATCCTTGACCAGTTTTTAACTGTTCTCTGATATTTACATCATTATCAACAGACCATACAGGAACTTCTTTTCTATGTTTACCTATCACAACTGAATTTGGATATTGTTTATATAACGCCTTTTTGCTAATTTTAGTCCTCTCAAATACACTATTTCTTATTAGTCCATCAAATGGTGTTAGAGTGGATATTATTGCATCAGATCCGGGTTTTAAGACTCTCGAAAGATTATCTAATGAAGTTCTTGCTCCCTCTAATCCCATCCAATGAAGAGCCCAAGAATAAATTGCTCCGTCGAAATAATTATTAGGAAATGGCCAATTCTGTCTCACATCTGATTTAACAAATTTTCTTAAGACATTTTCTGGCAATGCTCCTAATTCAAAAGGTGTTTCAATATCTGTCGCTGTTAGATTTACCCTCCGATTAAACTGGCGCATTCCATCTAAAACACGATTTTCGTTTCCACTTGCAATATCTAGCAAGTTTATGGAGTCCATATTTTTAGGCAAACTATCAAAGAAATATTTATAGGCGGAATGATACTCATGAAAAGGCTGATTTTCAATAAAATGTGTTCCGTACATTCCAGGGGCATCTTTTTGATACATCTGCGTCGCTAATGGAAATGATTCTTTGAATGTTGACATAAGATTAAAGTGTAGCGATTATTATAGGCTTATAGTAACAAAATTGCAAGTTTTAGACTACAACCATAGTTGCTAATTGGCCTTGAAATATGCTTGACAACTATAACTATAATTGCTATTCTGTAACTATAGTTGTAGTTTATTTAAGAGTACAGCCATGATTAGTAAAGAGTATTTAGATAAGTTTAAGAGGTTATACAAAGACAAATATGACATTACTCTATCGGATGAGGAGGCAACCGAATTGGCAACACACTTTCTCAACATGATGGAAGTACTTATTAGGCCAAAACAAAAGCGTTCACAAGATTTAAAGGAAAGTACAACAACCGAGGAAAGGAGTATCTATGCGCTTGACAGAATATAAAAACCAGAACAACACCAAGCTCCCTATGACTCCGCGCTACATGATGTATTGCCGTAAAAGCAGTGAGTCAGATGAACGTCAAATCCAGTCCCTCCCAGATCAAATAACTAACCTTACTGCGCTGATCAAACAAAGAGGCGTTGAGCTAACTGGAGAGCCATTACAGGAACAACGGACAGCCAAAATACCAGGCAGACCGGTGTTTGGCAAACTCATACAAATGATCGAGGATGGTGAAGTTAATACAATCGTTCTGCTAAATCCATCTCGCTTATCCAGAAATACGGTAGATACCGGACGGATTATCTACCTCATGGATCAGGGAAAGTTACTCGAAGTCGTTACCCCGTATCAATCATTCCGGAATAACCCCAGCGATAAATTCATGCTTAACCTGCTGTGTACCCAAGCCAAGCTCGAAAACGATAACAAAAGCGTCAATGTCACTGAAGCGTTAAAGCTAAAAGCCGAACGCGGAGTATTCCCCGGTAAGGCCAGGCCAGGATATAGAAACAACCATGAGAAGCCGCAAGGCTTGCGTGATATATCACCCCATCCCGTGTATTTTCCGCTCATGAGAAAGCTTTTTGATCTAGCACTCACCGGTAACTACAGCGTGGAAGCACTCATGCGGGAAGCGAAAATACTTGGTATTCGAAGCAGCAAATCAGGCAAACCAATAGTTAAAAGTTGGATGCATCGAATTCTGCGAGATCCATTTTATACTGGACGATTTATTTACAATAAAAAGCTCTATCAAGGTCAGCATAAAGCAATGCTTACTGACGCTGAATTTAACTTACTGCAAGATATATTAGACGGTAGATCCAAAGCTCGAGTACAGAAACATGATTTTGCCTTAAATGGAATCATGAAATGCGGAGAGTGTCATTATTGTATTACAGCGCAGGAGCATAAAAAGAAATATAAGAATGGTACGGAGCAAATCTTTGGCTACTATAACTGTACAAAAAAGGGAGACATTAAATGTAGTCAGCCGTTCGTATCTACGACGAAACTTGAAGGACAGTTTTCGAATGATTTAGCTCATTTTGAGATCGAGGATAAAGAGTTTATTGATTGGGCATATGAAGCTCTTGTTGAAACGAAGGACAAATACCAAGAGGTCAATAAAACCAGCACAGAAGCCCTCCAAACCGCTTTAGATGGCGTTAACCGAAGGATTGATAATCTTATCGCTTTGAAGATTTCACCGGACAATGACGGGAGTCTGTTGTCTGATTCCGAATTTGCAGACAGAAAGCGTGAACTCATGATGGAAAAAGAACAAATCACAAGACAATTATCACAAGCAAATACTAACGGGGATGACTGGTCAGAGGTCGCCAAAGATTCATTTGAATTTGCGTTGTTGGCCAAAGAACGGTTTGAATCCGGTGACTCCGAGGACAAAAAAGTGATATTTAAGGCAATCGGCGTGAACCCGATCTTACTAGATCAAAAATTGGAATATCAGCCTAGATTCGTCTTTTTAAAGATGAAAGAAGTTGCAGAACGGTCTCGCGATGGAAATGACCCGCTTGAACCTAAAAATAGCCCGTCAGATCGGCAAAATCTGAAAAACTATGTAAAAAGTACTGTATTGTGCCGAGGAGAGGACTTGAACCTCCATGAGTTGCCTCACACGCTCCTAAAGCGTGCGTGTCTACCATTTCACCACCTCGGCTTCACTTAGAGTTAATATTATAACGTCATTTATAAAAAAATTGAGTTGCTTTTCCAGAAAAGAGTAGAGTAGGATAAAAAAAGCCATGAATTCCGAACCCAACTCACCCATCAATAACCAAACCATTTCCCCAACACCTCAGCCTGACCAACCAATACAACCAGTTGTACCACAAACTACTATCGATACTAATCCTCAGCAACCAACAATTGAACCTCATAATTTAAAAGAAAAACTTGAAACACCTTTGGCTGATAGATTAATCACTAAATATGGCCACTGGACCCATGAAATTGTTGCCTGGGGATTAATTTTACAAAGTTTAAGAGGTCTCTATAAATCTGGAATTTTTATTTTGGTGGAAATGCCAGCCAAAGAAATAGCCTTACAAAACCATTTAATTGCTCAAGAAGATATTAATAGTCTGACTAGTAAAATTATTTTAATGATGTTTTCAGCTTTGCTCAGTATGATGTTTGGTCTTAGATTAAGAGCTTTAAAATCTGGTCTGGCTAAAAAAATTAATACCGCCATTGGTATTGGCTTATTTTTTGCTAACAATCAGCTTATTCAATTTCTTAACAGTCAAAATTCCAGCCAAATCTTGAGCGAACTTTTGCTTAAATTTTTGGGCAAATGATGACTGGTCACTGGCTTGATTTATCAATGATTCTACCTTACAACTAGCAAAGATGAATTTTATCCTTAACAGAAACTCTAGATCCAATAAGATTAGTCTTAAAATTGACCGTAATGGCCAAGTCATTGTCACTGCACCGAGACTAGTTCCTGAATTTTTAATTAAAAAATTTGTCCAACAACAAACTGACTGGATTACTAATAATCAAAAAAAAATTGCTAATAAACTGAGTTTCATTGGTCAAGATTTTATTGATGTTTTTGGTAAAAAATATCGACTCAAAATTACCAGCTCACTTGGACCATCAAAAGTAATTTTGCAAAAAGATGAACTAATAATAGAACTTCATAACTTGAAACAAGCCTTTAAATTTGAACCAAATAATCCTCCAACAGTTTTAACTAGATTCCTCAAAAATACTGCTCAACACTATATTACTGAAAGAGCCAGTATCCTTAGCAAAAAAATGAATCTAAGTTATCGTAAAATTAGTTTTAAAACCCAAAAAACTAGATGGGGTAGTTGTAGCTCCACTAAAAATCTCAACTTCAACCTGAGATTAGTCCATTTTAAACCAGCCATTATAGACTATGTAATCATCCATGAATTAGCTCACTTAGAACAAATGAACCACTCCCAAAAATTTTGGGATTTAGTAGAAAAATATCAACCTGAATACCGAATTCACCGAGGTTGGCTAAAAAGGCATGGCAGTACAATTGATTAGCTACTACACAGCTTAATTGAAAATGGTATGATCTTTGTATGATAATTATTTTGCATGGTGAAAACACCATCAAATCCAGAGATAGACTAACCCAACTAGTCACTGATCTTAAAGTTAAAAACCAAGAAATTATCAGACTTGAAGCTAAAAAACTTGATTTACCGCAGTTAGAGGAGATGTTGCTCAAAAACAATCTATTTGGGAACCAAGAGGTTCTTATTATTGAAGAGCTTCATTCTTTACCAAAATCAAAGAAAAAAGACGAACTAATCAATAAAATTGCTAATAACAATCAAAAAGATATCATTCTTTGGGAAAAACGAGATTTAACAATCACTATGTTAAAAAAGTTTTCTCAAGCAAAAGTGGAACAATTTAAGCTAACTAATGCCCTTTTTAGTTGGCTAGATTTGTTTCACCACCAAACGCCAATAAAGCAAAATCTTCAAGCCCTCAAAAAAGCTATCCAGAACAATGGTGATTACATGTGCTTTATTATGTTAGCTAGACAAATCAGTCTTCTCATTTATGCTAAAGATGGTGGCCAAGTCAAAGGTGCACCATTTATGATTAGTAAACTCAAAAAACAAGCTCAAGCTTTTTCTTTGGAAAAATTATTAAAATTACATAAACAATTATTTGAACTCGACCAACAAATGAAATCATCAAAGAACTTCTTAACTCTTGAACAAGCATTAGATGTATTAACAATTAGTCTTTACAATTAAGAAAGAAAGTACCGAAAGGAATTTATGTATTCTTTAGTGAAAAACGTTAACCCAACTATCTTCCGTGGCTATGATCTACGTGGTTTAAATGATAGTGAACTCAATGAAGATGTGATGTATACCCTGGGTAGAGCTTATGCTACTTTTTTGGCTCAACGTCGTATTAGTGAAGCAGCTGTTGGTCGTGACAACCGTCTGACTGGTGAAGCTTACACCAAAGCTTTTATCCAGGGTCTCAATGATGGTGGCATTAATACTTTTGATCTTGGTCTATCCCTCAGTCAAATCGTTTATTACTCTAGTTATGAATTCAAAACTAAAGGTGGAGCCATGATCTCTGCTTCACATAATCCTAAGGAATTTAATGGTCTTAAATTAGGAGTCAGTTATTCAGAAACCATGGTGTCTGAAGATGTTCAATACTTTAAAGAATTAGTTAATAAACAAGAATTTGTGAGTGGTAAAGGCACTAATGTCAAAGTTGATATTTTTGCTTCTTACCTCAAACATTTACTCAAACACTTTAACTTAAAGAAAAAATGGAAAGTGGTAGTTGATGCTTGCTGTACTACTTCTGGGATGTTCTATCCAGAAATCTTCCGTCAAGCTGGTTGTGAAGTCGTAGAACAAAATACCAAGTTAGATGGTAACTTTCCAATGGGTGTACCAGATCCAACTGAAGTTGAAGTCTTGGAGCGTTTGGGTGAAGGTGTGAGAAATGCCAAAGCTGATATTGGCTTTGCTTTTGATACTGATGGCGATCGGATGGCTGTCGTCGATGAAAATGGTCAAACTCTCTGGATGGATACCATTGTGGCTTTATTCGCCAAAGATGTTTTAGATACTTTACCTGGAGCCCCAATTGTTTACAACACTTTGTGTTCAAGACAAGTGACTGATGCTATTGTCAGTAGTGGCGGTAAACCAATTATGTGGGTGACTGGTCACTCATTTATCAAAGCTAAAGTTAGAGCTGAATCAGCTCCTTTTGGTGGAGAATTATCTGGTCACATTTACTTTACTGATAACTTCTATGGTCATGATGATGGCGCTTACGCTAGCTTACGTTTACTTTCCTACCTGGAACGCAAAAACCAAACTCTGAGTCAAGCTGCTGGTAGCTTAACCAAATATGTTAGTAGTCCAGAAATAAAATTTGGCCTAGCAGATAATATCAAGTTTGAGTTCATTCAAACTGTCATCAAGGCTGAGTTTGAAAAGCTTTGGCCAACAGCTGAATATATTACGATCGATGGTGTCCGTATGGACCTTGATGACCGTATGGCCATTGTCAGAGCTTCACAAAATGGGCCATATATTACTGTTAAATTTGAGGGGAAAACTCAAGCTATCTATGATGAAGTTAAGCAACAACTCAAAAAAATGTTATCAGCACATCCTGAAATAGACTGGACCAAAGGCGTTAATACTCACGCACTAGATTAAAACATGAAAACAGGTGACAAGTTTTATGAGCTCTATAAATTTTGTCCACAATGTGGCCAAAATTTAACCCATGAAAATAACCATGCTGTTTGTAAAACTTGTCACCGTCACTGGTATAACAATCCAGTGGTATCAACCTCAATTGCTTTGATTAAAGATAAAAAAATCCTTCTAGCCAAAAGAGCAATTGAGCCAGAAAAAGGTAAATGGGATATTTTGGGTGGTTTTGTAGAAGCAGGCGAATCAGCCGAAGATGGAGTGATTAGAGAAATGAGAGAAGAAACTGGCCTAGAAGTTAAAATTGATGAATACTTGGGCTCAACACCAGATCTCTATGCAGGTAAAGCTACTTTGCCACTCATGTACAAAGTTAGTCTTACAACACCGAAACAACAACCACTAGCCCAAGATGATGTGTCAGAACTAAGATGGTTCTCTTTAGCAGAAATTCCTACTAACTTGGCTTTTGCTAATGTTAAAGTTACGATCGAAAAAATTAAAAATTATCTTTAAAAAAAAAAGGAAAAATGGACAAACTAAATAATCTTTCAGTACTAGATTCAAAAGAGAAAATTGCTGAGTTAGATAAGTCTAATATGCTTGGTTCGATCGAGGCTTTATCTGATCAAGTTAGAGATGCTTGGGAAAAAACTAGACATCTTTCAATTGAAGGTAGAGAAAAAATCGAAAAAGTAGTCTTGGTAGGCATGGGTGGCTCAGCTCTAGGTGGCGATGTTTTTAAACACTTGTTCAAAGAGACTTTAACTGTCCCATTTGAAGTCTATAACAGTTACACCTTACCTAATTATGCTGATGAAAACACTTTAGTTATTCTAGCTAGCTATTCTGGAACTACTGAAGAAGTGATTAACTGTGTTCAACAAGTCAAAGATAGAAAAACTTTGGTTGCTATCATTTGTGCAGGAGGGGAATTGGCAGAAATCGCCAAGACAAATAACTATCCAAGCTACATTATTGATCCAGTCTATAACCCATCAAATCAAC
>CAYPPX010000016.1:0-7201 GCA_964412775.1 uncultured Pseudomonadales bacterium
CCACTAGAACTACTTGCTGGTTTACTAGTTTCTCCTGCAAATGATAGACCAGGGGATAAGATTGATTTAGCAACATCAAAAGATGTTATTTTCTCAGTTGGAACAGCTACTTTAGTCTGAGAAATTCCAGTTGTAGTACCACTACTAGATACCTGTCTAACTTCAGAGGTTCTTCTTTGTAGATCAGCTAGTTTTTGTTGGTGTGCTTCTTCTTCAGCTTTTCTCTCTTCGGCTAGTTTTCTCTTTAACCTACTAATATCATCTTCAGCAACAGCATCTTTGTATTTAGCAAAATCCTCGCTGTACTTAGTTTGCAAGGCCAACTCGATGTTTAAGTTACTAACTATCTCAGATCTTCTTTTTTCGTGAGATTTTTTAAGGTTAGCTACATCCTCATCATAGGAAGCTTTCTTTTCTTCGACTGATTTTCTGTATTCTGAGTTTTCTTTATCAAGATCTGATTGTAGTGAGCTTAGTTTCTCGTTTTGTTTATCTTCTTCATCTCTAATTTCATCTTCTTTTAGTTGTTGCAAGGTTTCTAGGTTTTGTTGATTGGCTTTTTCTTCTTCCTTGATCATCTTTTTGAGCATCGTTACACGTTCTTTATTTGCAGTGCTTTGACGATCTAACTCTTTATCAAGTTGTGCTTTAAGAGAAGCAATTCTATTACTACCATTCTTTTCCATATCACTTAGTAATATGGCGTAATCCTCATTGATCTCATCAATTTCTTTTTGAGTTTCTTTTTTCTCTTTTTCAATATCTGCAAGTATTTTGTCGGTTTTTTCTCCATGACGATCTTCAAGCTCAGTCATGGCTTTTTTATTATCCTTTAATATCTCATCAAGGTTTTCCTGATAAGCTTTGTCTTCTTCTTCAAGATCTTTTTTCAATTCATCAGTTTTGTCTCTATGAGCAATAACCATATCTCTAAGACTATCCTCATATTGTTTAACCATATCATCTAGGGCCTTTTGGTGACGTTCTAGTTCTTTTTGAATATCCTCAAGAGCCTTAGCTGTACTATCGGACATTTCATTCATGTAATCGGTATTAGCAGCGGCTACGCTTCCAATCTGATCTCCCATGCCGGTCCATATCTCATCAATGCTAGAACCAACATCAAGAAAAACCTCTCCCATTTCTTGAACATTGGAACTCATCTGTTCTTGAATAGCTTGCATACTAAAACCAGCACCAGTAACAGCATTTTTAATCTGTTTAGCCCAAGCACTTACGGTATTAGCCATGTGACCGATACTAGTGGTTAAAATTCTAATTCCACCGGCTACAGCAGTTGCAATAGTACCAATTGTTTTAATAACAAAAGTTAATACTTGACCAGCACCAGATCCAAGATCAAAAGTTCTAATAAGTTGTTGAAGCACTGGAGTAAATGAAGAACCAACCGTAATGCTCAAGCTTTCTAAGATAGCCTGTTGTTTAATTAAGTCTCCCTGAAATGTTTGAGCCATTTTACTGGAATTACCCTGTGCTCTTTGAGCAATAACAAGAGTTCCGTAGTATTTAGCCATAGCTCTCTCGCTAGCATTAAGCTCATTTACGTTCTTTCCCATTTCTTTAGCACCAAGTTTAATGATTTGGTTAAAGTTTTCTTGTAAACCTGCTCTGTTGCCCAAAACCGACATTTCGGTTAAGAAAGCCTCACTATTGTTAAGAACAGCCTGCGAGAACGAAATTGTAGTATCACGACCGAAAGCAGCAACATCTTTATAGGAGTTCATTAGTTGTGTAGCTTGTTCAACACCAAGCCCACCGGCAATAAGGTTTTGCAAGCCCTTCATCGCATCGGCCTGAGTTAATAATCCGTCCTGAGTTAGTGAAGTAACTGATTGTTTAACCCCATCTTCACTTAAACCAAAAGCTCTAACCTGAGAAATTAAACCATTTAAACTGTTTTGATAGTTAAGATTGTCTTGAACACCATTGGTTAGTAGATCTCGGACCAATTGTAGGCCCATTTGAATACCACCAAGAGCCAACCCACCAGTAATAAATGATTTAGTTAGGTTACCAAGAGAAAGCTTGCTTGATTGTGCTTTTTTCTCAACATCAGCCAGAGCATTGGCAAATTTCTTGGTTTCTGTTTCTAATTCCTTCTGGGTTTTAAATAATTTAGCACTCTCTTTTTCAAGTGCTTCAATTTCAGCAGTTACTTGTTGTTGCTGTTTGGCAATATCAGCAAAACTAGAACTCATTTTTTTGTTCATGAGTTCTGTGGATATAGCAAATTCTTTTTGTTGTTTATCTATTTCATTTAAGCCCTTAGTGGCCTGATCTTTTAGACTTACAACAATATCTAAGTTATTATCATTTACCATTATTTCTTTTCTCTAGACCGTTATTTTCGGCCTGAATATAAGCTTCTATTTGTCTTATAAACCAGATGGGTTGTTTTTGATATTGTTGGTAGGTCCAACCCATCGCTTTGCATACCACAAATCTTATATAACTGCCAGGAAAAGTGAGTTCATCGCCAGGAAGCTGATTACTTGGAGGGTTAGAAAGTAAGAGTTCTACGCTATCGGCTAACTCTTTGATACTTTTTTTTCTTTCGTCTCCTCTGGATCTCTCCAGGATTCCTCTATTTGTTTATTAACTAGCTTCAGATCACTATCTGGCAAGCCAAGTATGTCTTCTACACTTAGGTTCTCTTTAATTGAGCCATTTTCGTCTTTAATGGCTTTAATAGCCTGGATATATTGTTCCTGGGAATAATCAAATAAAAAGGTAGTAGCGAGTTTTAATTTGCCATTTTCGTCATAAGTGGCATTTTTATACTTAGCTTTTTCCATAGCTGTAGTTTCAAACCCGTTAAAATAGGGAACTACAAATACAGATTTATTAACTCTTTTAAGTTTAACTTCTATTAGTTCTCGACCATGCTTATCTTGCATCTTTGTCTTGCTCCTTTATGAGCCAATTGCGTGGGGTAGAGTGGTGGTTGTCTAACAGGCTACCAAGACTCCAGCCCACGCCAATTGACGTTATTTTTAATATGCTGTGTTCCTTGTGTTATAAAGTGTTGCTTTTAACATACTAGCATTTGTCATGTTATATAAAGCCGTGAAACTAATGGACACAGTCACCAAGTTGGCATTATCGTAATCCTGAGTAAATTCATCAAAAGTAACCTCATCAAACTCAAATTTGAGAGATGGATTAGTGCTAGCTCCAATGGTTACTCCCGTGTTGATAAACTCGAGACTCATAGCTCTATTAGTATTATTCAATACATAATTTTTGAAAGTGACAGCATCGAATAAAACTTCCATGTTGCCCTCTACCATGAAATCTTTATTATAGAAATCATCTGGGGTTACACTTCCAAGACCTTGGAAATCCTCAACATTCTTATTAACAGTAAAGTTAATAGATCTAATCTTACCTTCAGCAGAAGAACCAGCTAGGCCAGCGATTGTACTTGCGAGTTTGATTACTAAATCTTGAGGTCTAAATTTATTTTCAGCTACATAGGCAACAGTTTCAACTTGTGAAGCAAACTTCTCGCCCATTAACCCAAAAGTAATCTGTGCATATTGATCAAGCACTGCTTGAATTTGCATAGAAGTAATCATGGCGTTAGAGCTTGCTAGAGACTCTAATTCGTCATTTTTAAAGATAGTTAATGATTGGTGTAAGTTACTTTCAGCTAACGTAAATACATGTTCTCCAACTCCACTTTCAGGATTGTCGTTATCAAAGGTTTCAGTACCAAATAATGATAGGAGTAGTAAACCAATACTCAAATCACGAATATGCATAGTGATATCGCCTTCAGTCCATTCTTTAACGATATCAGAGCCTTGTGGGGTAGCTAGTGTACCAAGACCACTTTCATCTTTAATCTTAACCACTTTCTCAGTGAAGCTATAA
Source organism: uncultured Pseudomonadales bacterium (assembly GCA_964412775.1). Taxonomy (GTDB): domain Bacteria; phylum Patescibacteriota; class Microgenomatia; order UBA1400; family PJMF01; genus CG2-30-36-39. The sequence continues at coordinate 3,898 of CAYPPX010000016.1, forward strand.
GCCACCTGAGGAATCCAATAATCAACACTGGATGCTGTGTTGTCACGATCTGTTTGTTTTGCGATGCCAATCTTGGCAAGGCGACCTGAGAATCCACTCATAGTTTTTTAACTCCTTTCAAGCTTTCTTGCAATTTACTTTTAGCATCCTTCATATCAACTGCTTGAATGCTGATACTATGCTCTGGAAAAGTGAATGTTTTTAAAACATCAACACCCTTCTTCGTGCTCTTAATAGCCTCTGTTTTCTTAGTTAAGACTTTATTTTTCATATTTGTCCTCTATATATATTTATATCACACTATCTCAGTTGCGAGAAGTAAACCGAAAGTTGAATGTTAGCCTCCCAGGACCAACTATTTTCGCCTCTTTTCCCAAAAGTGAACCCATACTCAGCTAATGTTACGTTAGTGGTATCAATATGAGCATTGTTTCCAAGTTCTGCATTACTTCTTATAATATCTAGTAAAGATGTTGATTTAAGGGTAAAATCTGCATTTCTCTCTTCAACTATTTTCTGAGCAATCTGATATCCTAGATGGATATTATCTGGATTAGTTTCTCCAAAAAACTCACGAATGTCGGTAACTAAAGTAAGTACATAGTTAAGTCTATGTTGATCTTCTGCATTACTAACATCAGAAACTTCAGTATTATCTAATTGACCAATTAAAGCAGGAAGCTCAGATTTTGGAATAAAAAGAGGGTCTCCATAGTGATAAGAAAGAATATCGCTATTTGCATTAGAAATATTTTCAAATATTTTAGTTAGGACCGGATCTTTGTATAAGCTCATCTTACTCCTTTAGTGCCTTGTAGCATTTCTTGTACAGATCTTTGGAAAATTTTAACAATCTCCTGTGCTCTAATATTATCTATTTTCATCATTACACGCCTTGGAAGTTTTTTCCTAGTAGCACTGCTTTGATGATATGGGAAATAGGGAGTTGGATTACTAACAACAACTTGTTTTGAACTAGGTCTACTTAAAAATGACCTTTTCATTAAACCAGTTCTAACCAGTGGGCCAGCTCCAGCATAACCCAACTTTATTTTTTGTTTTATGGTACTTGGTTTTAACCTCTGCCAAGGAACTCCAAGCGTTCTACCTTGAGTTTGGAAATTGTCTCTAAATGTTTTAAGTAAAGTAGATCCTGTTTTTCTAAACTCTGGTTTCCAATCTTTAAACTTAGCTTCAATCCCTCTTAATCTTCTTGAGAGTTGTTTTTCTCCCTCGATGGTAAAGTTAAGCTCTAAGAATGGCATTTTAAAACTTTGTCTCAATTGTTATTTTAGCTGGATAATCACTATCACTTGCTGGAAATCCTTTTAAGCCAATTCCTCCACTAGTAGCAAGTTCAGTACCATCAGCTCCAACCAACAAAGTTTCTCCATTTTCAATCTTCTTTAGTAGAGCCATGGCTTGATCAATCTTTGCTTGACCATCAAAAGAAGTACCCTCAGCCTCAGTGCCATACTGTTCCATCATTAGAAAACCAGCACTCATAAGTCTAGAAATTTGTTCAATAAGTGAAGGGGTTTCTGAAAGTGGTAAGGTATAGAGCTTGCTTAAAACACCATCAATAGTGTCGTCTGAGGCATCAATATACCTCTGAACAGTAGCATCTAAAATATTAGCATTATCTGAAAAACCTGATTCTAATTTTACGTTTGCTACTGTTGAATATGCCATATTTCTTTCTTAATTTTGTCAGTCAAACCCCCGATTGCTCAGGGGTTTAGTGACAAAACTAGGCTAAAGTATTAGTTAATACATAACCTGACAAAGAACTGGTAATAACCTCGTCCTGTACAACAGAAACTTCGATCATTTCAGCTTTCTTTTTCTCTTCTCTCCATGTTCTGACCATAGTGTCTTGAGCACGGAAGATTTTAACGCCATTTGGAGAATCCAAATCAGTGGTTGGAGGTACGTAAAGTAAAACCACACTGTCACTCCAGACATCACTATAAGTGACACTTGAAGCTCCCTCAGTACTAGCAGTATAGATAGCACCTGGAATAACGACACGCATGTTAAACATGGTTGGTGGTAAATCACCATTAACCAATAAGTCGTTTTGAGTATATTTGATCAAATCACGAATGGTTGAATCACGTTTTACCCATTTAGCGACTGCAGCTGGAATAACGATGGTATTGGGTTCAAAACCAATAGCCTTACGAACTACCTCTTTACCAGTATCAATATCCTTTTCGATAGTTGGACTTGATTCGTTCCATTTTGGGTTTGGTTCAGCATTGTGACCAGAGGCCCAGTTGGCAGTGGTTGTCATAAGAGTTGCAACACGAATTTCTTGTTCAAGCATCAAAAGATCCTTGATTCTACGCACTTTGGCTTCTCTTAGTTTCAACACATCATCAGCATTTTCTTTCTGGCGATCAGTCACCATAGTAGCTAATGCATATTCTTCAGCTTGATAAGTAGAAGTTGAAAGACCGAAGTCAATCACTTTAGCTTCTGTACCATCAGCACGAAGGGACATAGTACCGGAAGAGCTTACTTTAAAAGCACTTGGTCTATCCCACACGTAATATTTATCACTCTCTTTTTTGACCTTCATGACGCCAGTTACTTGTTCAGCAACCATTCCACCTGGGTGGTAGCCAACTGAAAAGTTGGTAAGTACCGCATCGACATGAACGTCTTTAACTGTGATTTTTGACATTCAAATCCTTAACCCCAAGGGAAATAAAATGGTCTAATTAAAGCAGTAACTATTTGTCCAGCTTCGGTTGAGGCTTCTAAAGCAACCAACAGAGGTTTCTGTGCAGTTGCAGTACCAGCATCAAAAGAGCTGTCTAGTCCTGAAATAGTATCGACTCGACCCGTTGTAGCGGCGATTCCAAGGAAGTCACCTTTGGAGAAAGCTCCATTAGCAACCACTTTGGTAATACCACTCAAACGAACTGGGACTGAATCGCCATTATCTGCAACATCTTGAATCACACCAATTGGCGTGTCTGTGACTGCGGCAGGTAGATCAACTTCGTTTTCTGCAGTGCCAAGCACAACAGCAACGTAAGCTTCAGCGAAATCGTTCTCAGCTATAAAGGTCCAATCGAGACCTGTTTGAGACATTTCTGCCATTCTATTACCTTCTAGGCACTTTATTTATAATTCTCTTCGCTATACTGTGCCTTATATAGCAAGAGTTCCTTATTAAAGGCTATTCTTGATTGTGTACAGCGTACACAGCTTTATGATATGCATCAGCTTCGGACAAACCTTTGAGTTCCTCAGCGTGTTCACTCATATATTTACGAGCTTTTTGATCTAAAGC
>CAYPPX010000017.1:0-5689 GCA_964412775.1 uncultured Pseudomonadales bacterium
CTTTTTTTGTACATATGAAAATAGACCTTGATAACGTAGAAATTGACTTGAACTGTCCAAAATGTGGGTTCGCAAATAAAGCAACGCTCCAAGATGTTAGGGTTCAGGCAACAATTATTTGCAGAGGTTGCAAAGTTGATATCAAGCTAGTAGATAAGAACGCATCTTTAGTTACAGCGCAAAAAAGTATAGACGAAGGAATTAATGACTTATCAAAAGCATTCAAAAAAATTGGCAAAATAAAATGAACAACCTATACATCCAAACGGTCAGGTCAGAATTACAAGAAAACTACCAGTTACTCCAAAGAGCTAGCTGGGATGCTTTTCAATCAGAATTGAGGTTGTTTCTCAAGTTTCTAGAGCAATCAATGATAACCAAGTCTGTGCTTGATGAATTGAGAGCAGCTAGTGTAGATGTGGAAGGTTGGAAGCAATTAATCAACACAAATAGAATGTTTTGCCTGCCAGACGGTTATGATTACAAGCAGAGAGCAGCATTGTGCCTAGCTCTATTAGAAGAAGTGAAGAGCAATTCTAGTCAATACGCTGTGATGGACATACTCCATTTAACAATTTCTTCCTCGAAGATATCAGACCATCATGGTCAATTTCTTACGAACATTCTTCACCCGTTCTATAGTTACTTAGACGGAAAAATTGATTCAGGGAATTTTCCTCTATATCTGCTCAATAGGTTTAAATGTGATGTAGAGTGGTTTAGAGCATCTCAACTTCTTCAGGATTATTCCGCCGACACAACTCATGGAGAGAAGACTCTTGATACTAATCTTCGGCATTTTTTATTTGACCAAGGTATTGATTACCCATTCTCAACACCGCTGTCCTCTTCTGGAAGAGCTGACATTTTAGCGAATTTGGACAGTGATGATTACTTTGTTATTGAAGTCAAGATTTTTGATGGTAAAGATTATGACAAAAGATATATTAGGAAAGGTTTTGTTCAAGCAAAAAAATATATCGAGGACCACAATAAAGACTTTGGTTTCCTAGTTATTTTTAACGTATCAAATAAAGAAATAGACTTTGATTTCAAGAGCAAGGGCTGGATTCGCGTAAATAATAAAGTGATATTTATTATTGTAGTAAACCTAAATCCATCACCCCTCTTTGCGTCACAAAGAAAAAAGCTAGACACTTATCAGATTTCCGAGGAATACTTATTGTCTAACGGTGAAAATATCGAAGCATAAATATTATGGAACTTATTATTATATTAGCGATTATTGGTGGAGCATATTTACTTGGTCGTAGTTCTAGAGGTAGGTCACCACAGCAGTATGAAGCGAAACCAGTCAATTCTAATTACCAACCAGTACAACCACAATTTAGACGTAATGACAGATTGATTAACCAGAAACGCGCTGAGCTTAAAGACGTTGTACTAAGTGAGGAGCAGCAACAACTTTTTGAAAAGTTAGAAAACACAAACAATAATGTTTTTGTTACAGGAAAGGCGGGCACTGGTAAGTCTCTGTTGCTACAATATTTTCGCGCCTACACAAAAAAGAAAATGGTAGTGGTAGCTCCCACTGGAGTTGCCGCACTTAATGTGGGAGGTCAAACCATACACTCTCTTTTCAAATTGCCACTATCAGTTATCACCAAGGATAAACAAAAAGACTTGAGGATGGACTCGAAAACAGCTTACCTACTAAAAAATCTCGATACGGTGGTTGTTGATGAAGTATCTATGGTGCGGGTGGATACACTGGAGGCAATTGATTGCTTGCTCAAAAAAGCCCGTAACTCCGATGTGCCTTTTGGTGGTGTCCAGATGGTTATGTTTGGCGATTTATATCAGTTACCACCCGTAGTGAGCAGCCGAGAACTCCAAAAGTATTTCGCAGACACCTATAGTGGTGTTTATTGCTTCAACGCTTTTAGCTGGAAAGCAGCAAATCCAGAAATAATTGAGCTCTCCAATATTTTCCGTCAAAAAGATGGTCAATTTATTGATTTACTTAACACCGTACGTAATGGGAGTGTTAACGATACCTTACTTATTGAACTAAACAAAAGAGCGACAGTAGAAATACCTTCAAGCGGTACTATCACTCTGGCAACCACGAACCGCTCCGTAAGAGAGATAAATGACCGAAGGTTAGATGAGCTACCTGGACAAGCCCATGAGTTTCAAGCAGAAATATCTGGTCAATTGGAGGAGTCAGCTTTTCCGACTGAGGAAATATTAAGGCTCAAAGTCGGAGCACAGATAATGATGCTTAGAAATGACCGTGAGAAGCGATGGGTCAATGGTACTTTAGGCACGATTAAGTCTATCTCTGGTGATGAAATAAAAGTCGATATTGATGGTCATGTCTATACAGTATCGCCTGAGACTTGGAGCAAAATTAGTTACTACTACAACCGTGAAGAGCAGAGAGTTGAAGAAGAAGTTGTTAGTACGTTTCGCCAGTTCCCGCTTCGATTGGCTTGGGCTATTACTATTCACAAGTCACAAGGACAGACTTACAGCAGTGTTGTGATTGACCTCGGTGATGGCGCCTTTGCTCATGGTCAAACATATGTGGCACTAAGTCGCTGCACTCAACTCGAAACACTTTACTTAAAGAGAGATGTTTACAGAGAAGATGTTATTGTTGATAGCAGTGTGGTGGCATTTATGGATACAAAATTAAGGACAGAAAATGGATGACCTGCTTTTGACTAACTTTAGGAAAAACGTTGAATCCAGCCTTGGCAAGGAAGAATGGGTTTCAGTAATTGAGTTTTTCAATGAAGGGAAAGAGATTGATAGAGGTGCCTACTTCTCAGCGTTGGTTCCTGATAACAAAGTCGAAAGAATACTGGAAAAATATGAGTGGGATTTGCGAATTGGATACGGTAGACCAGGGTTTTGTACCACTTATGAAGATGGTCAAGAAAAAACAGAATATTATAGATACTATGAGGATGGAATTGAGCCTTTAGTTTACTGGAGAACTTTTAGCGGGCGAACAGAAAGTTACGTTGAAATTTCAGAAGAATTTAGGCTCTTTTTTGATTTGTTTGAACAAGTAAATCCAGATGGTTCTAAAACTTTTTTTTCGATAAATGATGATGGCGAAGAAGATGATGTTGCTAGAATAGCTGGTAACAACGCACGAATTAAATTGAAATACATAAAAGATTACTTGTCAGCTAGAAAAATGCATTTAGCCATTTTCTTTGAAGCAATGAGGTTTTTACCTCAAACAATTGAGGAATTAAAAATTGCAGCTTCAGATGAAGTTATTAAGAAGGATAAATTAACCTATTCTCTCTGTGTAAGGAATATGCCTTTAGGAAAAACTAACTCACAAGGATGGGTTTTGGGGAAAAAGCTGATTCAGGGTTCAACAGCTTTTAAGCCAGAGGATTTTGGTAGCACAGAAGAAAAATTTGAAGAGTTTATAACAGGTATCGACGAAAATGGTAATACAGTTCAAGCAAGCTGTAATACTGATTATCAGAAAAAGCCAAGTTTTTTAACACCAATCTTTTTTAAGCGCGAGGTTCTCAAAAAATATTATGATAATCCAGACAAATATACTGTTGAAGACGCCTATGTTAAAAGAGATGGCTTCTGGGGTTTAAGAGTACTTAACAATCATTCAGACCATGTCGTCGTTTGGCTGGGAGATTTAAATAAAATTCCTTTCAAAGAGCAATCTCATTGGAAAGCATTTAACATAACTCCATCTGATAGAAAAATTAGCCATTCTGATTTCGCCAGAAATATTAATGGTGAATTCACAGACCCAGAACACCCCGAACTTTATTTCAAATATAAGTTTAATCAATTTCAATCAGAGTGGTATGAAAAATATGGATGGTATTTATTCAAGCCGCTATCCACTTCCGACCAACATCATATGAAATCTCTTCACGTCCCGACAGGTACAGGACAAAAAGAATTTGATGACCAAGTAGGCTCATTGACTAAAATCATAATCGATTCATTAAATGAGAAAAAAATATCCGAAGGGATTGTAATCAATAAAGAAAATCCCAAGAGTATAGATAAGATGGAACAATTCTTAATTTCAAAAGGAAGACCCGTGCCGCAGTTAATATCATTTCTACGTAATCTGCAAAGCTTAAGGTCATCCAGCGTTGCTCATAGAAAAGGCACAAAATTCAATAAAGTAAAAGATTTCTTTAAAATCGATAAAGAACCATTACCAAAAGTGTTTGAAGAGATTCTTATTCACTCAATCTTCACTTTAAATACACTTGAGTCCATTTTCATTAAAGATTAAGAATAGCTCCTAATCATGTGGAAGGGTCAGCGCCAAGTTTCCTTAATATCCACGCAGCAGCAAATGCGATTACAACAGGAATAAGACTTCCATTACTTACTCCAAAGTAGCCGCCAGCTAAATAGACTAAGCCACCCAAAATTATCCCCACATGTTTCGAGGTGAGACCAGCATATAAGGTAAAAAACCCCATGATGCCCATTAAACCAGCTACTATCGTCACTATGATTTGCATATTTTACCCACCCGCATGACCAACGTTTTTTGTTTTTGGTAGCTCGACGCTTTTAATTAAGTTACCCCTTGAGTAGACATCAAAACGCTCAAATCCAAAACCAGAGAGTAAGTCACTTACTGTTTCCACGCCTTTATCCTTTGCAGATTGCTTCAACTCTTCAGGAGTTAGCCGATACTCTTCCTGCATCATTACCTCATCTTGGTACATATCAAGGATGCTGCTTGCTGGAGATGCTAAAAATGAGTCAACGCTTTGTGGCGTGGCTCTGAATTCATTTTCGTCCCTAATGTCGAACTTGAGGACAGTTCTCATTGGTTCTTGGATTACAAGTCTGTACAAAATATTGTGGTCAAAGAAATCAGAGTCTACATCTACGTTGGGGTCTAAATAAGCATCCATGCTTTGGATGAACACTTGTCGTCCAGTTTTATCCATGCCCATAAAACCAATTTCGTTTGTGGTTTTAAATAGTGTGAAGTAAAAAGAGTAAAAGATAATAGCAATCACACCACCCACACTTGCCCAACCTTTGAGTTTCTGTACTAGTTCATCTTTAATAGACTGTCTCGTGGTGGATTTTTCCATGTTAATTAATGATACACCAACAATTACTCAGCTAAAATTAGAAAAATGATTATCTAGAGCTGAACAAGGCTCCATCTTTACTTGCGCGCAGTTCCATCTACCTCCTGACAAGGTTTTTATTGACCCACACGTGGGTGAGGGGTGGTACCCATGCCAGCCGTGTAACGCTTACACATGCAGCGCAGTGGAGGGAGTGGAAGCAATGGAAGTGAAAACCTAGTTCACTTTAGACACTTGGAGATATAAGATAGGAGTTAAAGCAGGTTCTAATAGCGTCTCGAACTCTACCCATTTCCCCACCCTAAAACAGCCGATTTCAGCTATAATAAAGTCAGTTATGTACAACTGGAACACCGACCTCAACAGACTCAAAAAAGACCCAAAGCAACACGATGTTTTTGTGTTAGAACAGCAAATTAATTTCGGTCTCAATCACACCAAAATTTCTCTTACCAAACTCAAAAAGCACTGGCATCAACTGCTCATTGATCCCGTGAAGAAGAAGTATTTAGAAAAAATTGTATGGAATCGATCTTAACTAAGCAACATGACCGGTACCCCAAATCCTAGACACATTGTCTATCATCTGTCACACTAAGGTG
>CAYPPX010000018.1:0-5310 GCA_964412775.1 uncultured Pseudomonadales bacterium
TTGGATCTGGCATTGTTCTTTTACACTTAGTACAAAAGCCATCAATTGCTCTTTCAGCAACTAAAGTCTTTCTTTTTAGGCCACAAGGACCTTGACATTGGTATTCGTATATTGGGCGTTTAGTTATTTTCATCTGGTAATATTGGGATCATTGTTAAATAAACTAGTTGTTGTTTTTCTTGAGGGTTTAAGTTTGGTCTTCCATCTTTATCAAAAAACGCAGTATTAGAAACTGTTGCACAACCAAGAGTCCATTTAGTTTCATCTTTAAATTGTTCATAGTATTCGTCCATAAAAGTAACTTTAACCATATATTTATATCTTAAAATATCTGCCTTACCAATTAGTTGTTCAAAATCATTGTTAGCTATAACAATTGGATTTCTTCTATAAGCTTTAGTATCAATGTTTCTCAAGTGAAGTTTGTAGTATTTAGTTTTCATTTTTCCTTTGGGTAGGTTTTATACTTAGTAATGTCGAGTGTTGGGAAAAAAGCTTGTGCTTCCTGCCATGAAAGCTTGCAACCATGATTAGCAGTTCTTCTTTCTGTGTTTTTATAACTTTCTGGTTCTCCAGTATTTTTAAACAATAGTCCAAATTCTCCATCTAACATCATTTCAGAAATATTTCTGCTTGCTCCAATATAGGCTTGCCAATATTCCTGTTTGTAATGTTTATATTCAACAGCCACAATACAAACAGAATCTATACCAGATCTCCATTCGGTTCTAATTATTTTTCCGTTCATTAAAATAATCCTCTCTGGGGTTTGTTATACTTCTCAATCTTATTCCAATACTCTTCTGGGATATATTTTTTGTAATCAGTTAAACCAACTAATGCTCCAGTGGTTTCAATAACTTTATTTCTAAACACATAAGCATTTTTAGCTATTAACTTACCTGTTTCAATAAAATCAATTCCAGCTCTTGTGATTCTCCATACTCCTGATTTTTCAGTTTTTTCAACTAGCTCAAAGTATTGAAGTTTTTGAAAGTTGTTATATTGGTTTTTAGTTAGGTCAGTTTCATCCTGTAAGTGTAATTCTCTAGTGCCATATAATCGGCATTCAAGATAAAACTTAACCAGAGTATCAACTAAACCTTTAGATAGAGATTCTTTTCTAACTACTACTTCGCTGTTACAACAAGGGCAAATAGCTTCTTCTCGGTTTAAATACTTATCTCTTAAATATTCTTTAGCTTCTTGAAGTGTTTGCATTTATTTGCCCCCTTTTATTTTTTCAGCCAAATTACGCAACTTGGTACTGGTAAGCTTAATGGTCATTTCACTATCACCATTGTTTCTCATTTTATGTTCAACTGTAATTTCATCAGGATCAAACAATAATATTGAACCAATAGCAGATAATTTAATTGTGTTTTCATCCATTTTAGCCATATTATTTATCCCCCTCTGCCATAGCTTCAATGCCAGCATCTACTTCGTTTAAAAATGCTTCATCTGCATCATTTATTGTCAGATCTGGTGGTTGAAAGTCTGGCAACTTAGATAGCTTGTCGATCATTGTGTTGGCTTGAATTGATGTCATCTTAGCCATTGAGTTTAAACCATAATTAGTCTTAACATGTTCTTGAGCTTTTTCTTTAGTTACTCCTTTTTTATCCATTAGAGTTTTAATTTCAGCTACTTGTTGTTTACTAATCATTACTACCTGAACATTTTTAACTTTCCTTTGTGGCACTGGTTTTGATTCAGAATGTTCTGTATCAGTGTCATCAATTGCTCCAGTTGGCACTAAGAAGGTATAAAGCAGGGCGTTTTTAAGAGCGTAGGTAGTGGCCTTGCCAGCAGACTTGTCCTGTGAATCAACCCCATGTCCATAGCCTACAATTTCCATGCTTTCACCAGAAACATGCATTAGCTTGTATCTAGTTAAAACCTCAGTGAATACTGATTGTTTTTGCTTAATTCCATATTTGCCAGTATCCTCTTCCCACCTGTCAATTCTCATCGTTGGCTCAATTGAAATTGGAATAGCTATTAAGCCATTTTTTCTCATAGCTGTTCCAACAGCTTGTTTAACGTCTTTGTCGGCAACCCCTTTATAACTACCATTTCCAGCTCCAACGTTTAGATTCTTGTCAATGTTTTTAACCTCTTCCATCACGTTTAAAACTGCCTGAATTAAAGATTTTGTTTCAGCCTGTTTAACTGGTTTGGCTTCTTTTAACTCACTGGCTGTGGTTACTGAGCCTTTACCATGCTCCTTTACAATTTGATCCTGTAGATCCTTTATTGGTTTAACCATTGGTCCTTTCGTAGTCTAATTCCATTCTAATTTTTAATATGTGTTTACATTCGTAGCGTGAGTCTTTTCTTACTCCAAACTCAAAAGCTTTACAGGTACAAGTCCAAACATCATCATCCAGATTAACCACATAAACCTTATTACTAGAATTACTCTTTATCGCTCTTTTGAAGTGTTTTGGAAACATATTGCATTACTCCGTTACTAGCAAACCATTCGTTATTAGAATTAGTTAGTTTTAATAATTCAACCTTTTGTTGTGATGTGGCTTCACTAGTTAAATAGATATTTTCTACTTGTTCTAGTAAAACCTTAATTTGTTCAACTTTGTTTGTCATGAAGTCCTTTTTTCTAATGTTTACTATAGTGTCAAATATATATATTTTTTACTAAGATGTCAATAGTAGTATCTATAACAAAATAGACCAAAAAAAAGAGGGAGCTTTTAAACTCCCCCTTAATTAAAAAAAGAAATACCTGGCTACTTAATTTCTTTGGCTTCTACTGTTAAACGTTTATCAATCATATCTACAGAAACCATGTGTCTATGCCCTTCTGGAGCTTTAATTTTGTGCTGATCAACAGCAATATCAATTAAGTGGTTAGATTTAACATTTAAAGCGTCTAGCACATCTTGGTATTGATGAACTAAATCTCGAACATCTTTAAGGGCAATATAAATATCGTCCGGAATTTCTAAGAAAAGAGTTTCTCCTTTAGCTAAAATTCTCTCTTCTCTCTTTTCTCCAACCTTAGGAGCTTTGATTAGTTGTTTGGCAATATCTCGTTCCATTTGTTTTTTCATGTTTAAAGTTCCTCCTTAGCACAGGCTTTGCAATACTTTTTATTGTTAATAATTACCATTTCAGTTTTGTTAAAGACGTTTTTACACTTAGAACACTCAGCACCCATGTATTTTAAGAAAACCTCTCGTTTCTCTTCTTCGGTTAAACCTTTTCGCTTAATTCGTTTAATGGCTTCACGCACGTTAGTAATTTCCCGTATGATCTCGACAGGTGGCTGAAAACCGGCAAGTCCAACTTCACTGCGGAATTCTCCATCCTCAGGATATTCTCCTGCTTTCAAACGGTTTAAATAGCCCAAATAGCTAATTAAATCCACTTCGCTCATCTCACTAATCTTTTTTTGACTTTGCATTGATTTTAGCTTCCTTTGCAAGCTTTGTAAGAATTTCATTTACTTTGATTAAAGCTTTCTTCTCAGCTTCCTTTTTAGTTCTAGCTTCTAGTATAAAAGTTATTTCTCCGTGCTTGGCTAACATTCCAGGACCACCCCTGTGTCTTTTAATCCAAGTTGTGCGTTCTGGCACGTCATGTTTGATTTGATATTCAGGCATACTAAAAATCTATACTGTTTTTACTACGTTGTCAACCATTTTAAATATTTAATAAGTCTCTTGAGTAAACAGATCCCTTAATTTTGTTAAATGCTATATATTTAGCGTAAGTTACTCCACTACTTATTGATTCAAATAAATAAAGAATAACCTCAAAATTTAATATCTTTCCAAGGTTAACCTCTATCATGCAGCCACCTTTTCGGTAATTTTTGCTAATCATTTTAGGTGTTTTTGCTAATGTTTCTCTAAATATATCTTCAAATTTAGCACTGAGGTTATTAACTTCTCCAATACACTTTATCCAATCTATATCAGTTTGAGTATAAACTTTTTTAGCCCTTAGAATCTGAACGTCTAGACTTTTAGCTCTTTGATCAATTTGGTTTGATAGTGTTAGCATTTATCCTTTCATCAATCATGGAAGCTAGTTTGCCTCCCTGTTTATTTATTTTTTTAATTTTGCCATCTTCAATTGATTTTAAAATCCAATTATTTAATCCGGCTTTGTAATTTTTATATCTTTTTCCTTTAGCTTGTAACCAGTTCTCCATTTTTTGTTTAATTGCAAAAACATCATTTTTGCTAATTGAATGATTTTCGGAAATTTCAAAAAGAACTTCATTAGTTAAAGTTTTAATAGAATTATATTTATATATATTATTATTTCTTATATTCTTATATTCTTGTTTAGTGTTACTTTGTTGTTCCTTTGTTGTTACTTTGTTGTTACTAGTGGTGTTACCAAGCTGTTGATAACTTTTCCAATTCTTGACTAAAATATTAGTATTTTTGTTGTTACTGCTTAGTGTTACCAAATCGTATTTTTTCTCTAATCTTTTTAATGCCTTGTAAAAAGTGTTTGGATTAGTTCCAAGCATCTCAGAAGCCCAAAACCTACCACAGATCATTGATCCACTTTCAAAATCAACTCTTAATAAAATCCATATAAATATTTGGAGTGAAATAGCATCTCTTATGATTTCATGATCACAGAGTTTTCGATAAAGCTTAATCCAGGTATCGTTTGTGTTCTGGTTCATTTCTATCTATCTTTCTTTCATTCTCAATAACCACATAGCCTTTGCCATCACAAGCATGACACTTTATACTTCCATGCTTAAGAGTGCCAAAACCATTACAAACAGGACACTTAAAAGGTATTACTTTTGGTTCAATTTCTTTTACGTTGTGAGTTATCATCTATCTGTCTTTCTATAAACATAAATATACCCACGATGTAAAGTAGTTTACAATAAGATCTTTATATTTTATTTATAAGACTATCATTTATATTCTTTTTAATAACTGAGTTATGGCCCAATCATTCGCTCCCAAGCTAAGACCATTTCGACCCGCTTTTTCAATATGCTCTTTTAAGTGGCATGATGGACACCTAGTATCACCGTTGTTGGTAGAATCATATTCTGGGTTGTTTTTATCATGGTCAAAATGACTGGCCTCTAATGGATATTTAACACCACAACCAACGCACCTCCAACCATCTCTTTGGTGTATTTCATATTTAGTTTTTTTACTGAAAGCCCCAAATAAAGCAATTGATAGTAAACCAAAAGTAGCCAATGGAATAGCCACCTCTTTTAGTTTAAATTTTTCGTTCATTGATATATTTATCTTAACAATTTTTGAAGTTGGTTTATAAGAACATCTTTATAAAAAA
>CAYPPX010000019.1:0-5114 GCA_964412775.1 uncultured Pseudomonadales bacterium
TAATTAAGTGCTTAGTGCAGGACGCTAGACTCGAACTAGTACAGAAGGCGATTCTGCTTGCCTAAGAGGTTATAAACCCTCCAATCCTGCGTTAAACACTCAATCTGTTAATGTACTAATCTCTAGCTTTTAAAAGAGCTTCTAAGAATTCAATAAATTCAATACGCTTACTAATTTTGCCATCAATCATATATAGTCTGACCCTATTATCCTGTGGATTTCTCATTAAGATTGTTCTTTCATCTTGAAAATCAGCTATTTCTCTCTGAGTGTCTACTATATCTATTTTTATTTGCTTTATAGTTATATGGGCATTGGCCTTAATTTGTTGTTGTGTTAATTTCATGTCTTTATTCCTTTTATATCTTCTGGCTATTAACCTAAAATCATCTCCTGATGGCAATGTTTTTAAATAAGACAACCATTTGCGGGCCACTATTATTTCTTTTAATAACCTATTTCTCTTCCAAAATTTATTTAATTCTTTTAGAAGATTCATATAATACTTCTCCCTCTGTATCATCGTATTTTTCAGCAAATACCGAGTAAGTGTAATCTGGATGTTTTGGGTTAGATTTAAACTTATTAGGTTTTAAAAAGATCTTTTCTCCTGGTTTAAGATACTCATTTAATACAACAGTAATGTTATCTCCATCATCCCAGGCAGAAGCTAAAGTTACATATTTTTTACCAAAATTAAATTGACTTAGCATTAAAAGATCCTTGATTTAAAACCATCTCCTATGTCTGCATAACAGATACCAGGAAACACATACTTAATATCAGCATTATCAAACCTTTTTAAACTTTGGCATTGTAAGTAGTAAGTAGTAGCTAAAAAGGCCCAAGCCACTAGTAATACCGGAATTACAATAAATGCAATATTAGTTATTAGTTGTTTCATTGTGTTCCTTTTCACTTAAAGCTATTATTTGCTCATATAATTCTTTGGATTTTTTATCATCGCCTATTTCTTCAACTAGCCACATAATTCCATAATCATCAATTAGAATAGTTTTTCCGTTGTACTTTTCATGAGTTTCTTTTAAGAATTCTCCGACCTTCATTTTGAAAACCTCTTTATTCTCAATCCTAGATCTTCTATCATCGTAAGTTAGAGTTAAGTTTTCTCCACTTATAACTCTGGCAATAATCTCTGGAAAATGTTTGATTACATAACCAAACATGCTTAAATAGGCTTTAAGAGTGTTGTTCTTCATGTCTCCTTGCAATATCTTTATGAGAATTGATGTACTCTTTAATCAAAAATCTAATTACTCCGGAAACAGTAGTGGCCTTTAAGTAGGCAACATATTTCAGAAAATCTAAGTGACTTTCTTCGATGGTTATATTTGTTCTTTTCATTGTCATAATTTAGTGTTTAATTGCACACTTACACATTATTTAAACATAAATATCTATCTTTGTCAAACACTCTTTGCTACCATTAACTTTCTTGGCGTGAAGTTCAATAATATTGTTATCATCAATAATGACACCAGCGTCTTGTAGAATGTCGTTGATGCTAGCAATGGCGTTATCTATATCAATTCTTAGTTTGCCTTTAAGGAAAAATGTATATTTAACCTTTATTTTCTCTGTATAGAAATCAAAGGTTTGCTTTTTTATTTGAGAAACTGCTTTTGATTTAAAAGTTTCATAGGCTGAACTTGGAATTAGAAATGTTCTATAGCCTCTTTTAACAATACGTTTGCTGTTCTTTTTGGAAGCTACTCTTCCCTCAATGATTAAATTAGTCACACAATATTTGTAACACTTATTTGACTAGTGTGTCAATATTAAAGAAATGGTCTAGGATAATTACTCCTATAGCACCAAATAAACAGCCAAGAGCAATATAACACAAGGTTATTATCTGGTCTTTATGCTTACAAGGCATTTTCCTCCACATCCGAGAGCTTGTTTTGTATAAACTGATAGATCAGCTACTCGATTATACTTTTTAAATCCACCAGTATCAGTAACTCTAGCAAATATCTTTTTGCCATTTTCCAAGTTTTCAACCACTATAAACTTATTAAGTAACTTATTCTGTGCCACTATTTCCGGTGTTAGAGCTATAGTGTTGCGATTATCATCAAGTGGCTGTGAATTAGCCATTAAAAGGTTAGCAGAACATCCAAGACAGCCATTTCTACTGTAATAGCTAGCTTCACCACTGGCTATTTGCGTGTCAAATTCATAAAATTTAATCTGCTCAACTGTATAAACATCTCTAACAATATCCTGCTTAATTGCAAGTGATTCAGTTAGAAAACTAACATTGATATAGTTTAATGTAATAAGTCCTAAAAAAATACCGATATATAGACTAAAAATGACTTTCATTGTCCCAATATACCGTCCAAATTAGGACCATACAAGGGTCAGTTCTCATTCAACTAAAACAGCTTTTTCTCCAGTCAGTTTTTCCCAGCGTTGAATTATTACATCTACATATTTAGGATCAATTTCCATAGTAAAACAGGGTATTCCCTTATGTTCACAGGCTAGTAGGGTTGAACCACTACCACCATACACATCTAAGACCGACTTTGGTTTACTATTCTTAATGGCCCTTAATGCTAAATCAATAGGTTTTTGAGTTGGATGGACATAATTAGTATCTTTATTTACTTCCCATACATCGCTATCACTACCTTTAAATGAACCATAGTAAAAACAAAACTCATGTTGTGGTCTATATCCAGATCCAAGACCAAAATTATTTTTAACCCAGACAATCACGCTTCTGGGTTCATCAAGTAAGTCATTTCTTAGGTTTTTATGATTTCCCCAAATATACATTTCATATTTATTAAGATAAGAAGTAAGAGCAAATACGCCATCATAAAACTTTTTAATATCATCGTCTGAATTTCCTTCGATCTGATTATTGGCCCTACCAATAGCACCATTTAATCCGTAAGGTGGGTCAGTAAAAATCATGTCTGCTTTTTTGCCATCCATTAGTTTATTAACATCATCTAAGTTAAGAGCATCTCCACACATCAGTCGGTGAATACCAAGTTTGTAAATTTGTCCTGGCTTAATCTTGGTTTCTACTGGTAGCTTAGGGGTTTCTGGTTCTTCTAGTGGCTCATCTGGACCAAAATCATCTACTATGTCTTGCAGACTTTCAAATGCACCAATTTTAAAATCAAAATCATCTAATTTTAAATCTTCTATCTCAAGTGCTAGTTCAGCAAGTAATTCACGATCCCAATAACCAGCTTCAAAGTTGTGAGCTTCGGCATACTTAAAAAATTCTTGTTTATTCTTTGGATCAATAACAATTACGTCTGTTTCAGTAATTTCAAGCTCTTTATATGCCCTTAACCTCATGTTGCCACCAACTACGATATTATCTTTGGTAATTAAAATAGGTTGAAAATCTCCCAGGTCTTTAATTTTATTCTTGAGTAGTTCAAATTGACGTTTATCAATTTTGCGAGGGTTTTTATCCCAGAGTTTAAGGTCAGCTACTTTTCTGACTTCGTACTTGTTTTTCATAACTTGCAGTCTCCATTTTAACTAACATACTTTTATTTCTATTTTCGACAAAACTTGCAAAATCTCCATAAGAGATTACTTTTTCAACTATGTGACCAACCAATTCTCTAGTATCACACAAGATTGTAAATCCTAGATCTTTGGCTTTTCTACAAAATCTAACATCTTCACCTTGGTTGTAAGAGTTGTCAAAGAAAGCATACATATTTTTATAGTATTCTGAAACCATAGTAAGTGATTTAAGGGTTGCTTTACTAATTAGGGTACATGCCATACCAACAGCATCACATTTAATTAAGTCTCCTGCTTCCCATATAACTACAGGATTATAGCTTCGGCCATCTTTAGCTAGGTTAAACATACTAGGCTCATGGGGTTCACGTCTTAGAAAGCAAAGTCCAGAAACAATATCTGTCTTGAGTTCCATTAAATTGACAAGCAAATCTGGTTTAAAAACCATATCATCATCTAGGAAGAACAAATAATCATAATCTCCCTGTAGTGCTTTACTTGCAATCTTGTTACGAGCAAATGTTATGTTATCTCGGTAGGTGTTAATTCTATCTACTTGGTGGCCTTTTGACTTGGTGTAATCAATTAAACTAATCAGAGAATCGTTAAATTGTTCATGAGACGAACTACTAGTTAAGTGGGGCGTACCAATCGCTATCTTCATAACATTTTAATTTTGTGAGTTCCGATAATTTTATCGTTCTTTTTAATAACTGTTTCTAAAGTAGTACCATTCCATCTCTCGATAATTTCAATGTTTTGTAGTTTAGCTATTAACTTTTTCATAAAATATGGAACTAGTTTAGATTTAAATAATATTCTATAAAAAGGCTTTATTTCTTCTCTAATAACCATTTCAATCCATCTGGCTTTACTAAAACTTAGTTCTTTAGTTTTCTTTTCAAGTATGTTCATTTTTGTCTTTTCTTGATTCTATCCCAAGGATCAAAACCATGTTTTTTTATAAATATTGCCCTATTTTTGTCAAGTATCTTTTTGTACTCAAGATCATGTTCAATGAAGGTACTATTGTGATAGTGATGAACATAAGCACCCATAGCTATTTTAATCTTAAATCCTGCCTTAATAGCTCGATAATTAAAATCGTCATCATCAAACAAACCAATAGTGTAGTCTGGATCAAGTAGACCAATCTTTTCAAATACTTCACGTTTAAATAAAGTACAGAAAAAAGCTACAAAATCAGTATCTCTGGCTTCTCCTTTTAGAGCATCTAAGCCCCTAGCAAATTGGTTAATACTAGTAGCTAACTGCTCGTAGGGAGTTTTATTTGTAATAATAGCTTGAGCCTGTGGTAAGTTTCTCCAATCTGGTGGGGTAGACATAATACCTGTAATATCAGAATTAAGTGCAAGCATTTCATCCAACCAACCTGGGGTTACTATTGTGTCATTATTGAGCATTAGTATATGACTACAACCATCTTTGAGAGCCTTTTCTACTCCAGAATTAGTATTGCCTACAAACCCAAGATTCTCACTATGGAGAGTATGGCTGAAATTAGTGAAATTATTATTGAGGTAATCATTAACAGCATTATAATTTTCATGGGTAGTTTCTCCCTCTTC
>CAYPPX010000020.1:0-4308 GCA_964412775.1 uncultured Pseudomonadales bacterium
CATCATTGTATGGAATAGACATGACCTGATTAACAAAGTTGCGGTTAATCTTTAAAATCACAGTAGGATTCATTTTGTCTTCTGGATCTTGAAAAGGATCATCAACGTAAACTGTGGGAGCGTGTAAACCACGCTTAAAGGCTAATAACCCCTGAGGTTTAACCATTGCAGTATGAACACCATCCCAGGTATATAGTAAAATACTTTCAGCAGTTGGTTTAAGGTCCTTAATACCGTAGAAATAAGGATTTCTCTCAATTAAACGCCTAATACTATTGGCATGACCGCCAATATGATGGCTAGCTAATTCTTTCTGGTAAGAAAAGTAATAGGCATCCCAATTTTTACCTATATATTTTTTAGTACCCTGATCATATTCCCCCTCAGTTTGTAGAATTCTCCACATAACATGAGCGTAAGTACCCATTGATTTAAAGTGATTACGAGCAGAAACCCTGATGGTTTTCTTATTGTTCTGCATGAATGCACAAACTTCTTCGACATATTTACCATCAACGAAGTCATCAAAAGAAGCACTAAAGATATGTTTAACAAAGAATCTAAAATCTTTTTTACCCAAATCTCTAGCTTTTCTAATCAGAATCCTGTCCCGCACCGAGGGATTCAAGCGTTCCTGCATCAATATTTAATTCCTTGATTAAGTTTATTACTTTTTGGTCCTGGAGAATGTTCTGTACCGGAGTAATTTCCTTACCCTTAGTGGTTAAGTCGGTATGATTAACTGTAGTGGGTAGACCTACAGTAACACGCTCTAAGTTTACTGCTTCTTGCAATGCTTTAACTATAGTTCTTAAATCTTGAGGTATTGGGGTTTTATTTTTTTCCTTGTAAGTCTTGACCATTTCATTTAAAACTAGAGTAACCAACTTTACAGCGTGGTTTGCAATCTTCATGTGTTCGTTATTTTTTTGTTCAGCCTTATCAATGTTTTTTTCGATAACCTTATCAATTTTTTCGTCAAGCTCTCTTGACTGTAAGTGATCTTTAGATTTACCCCATTTATCTCTAGAGCTTTTTTGTTTTAGAGTGCTCTCTGAAATGTTCCATTTTCTTGCTATCTTGGGTAACGACATTCTTTCATCAGAAAGATACTCGCTTTTAATTATTGCCCACTCAGTTTTCGTGGGATGAAAATATTTTTTGTTCCTTGCCATACGAACCTCTTTTACTACTATATCAAATAATGTAGTTTGGACATAGTACAGTTATAAGGACTAAATTATCAAGGGGATTAAAAAGTGGGGTCTAGCAAATTAAAAATTAGAAAAATAATAATAAAAACTTTTATATAAGTTAGTTATTACAAAACTAAACCCCACTAGTAATAATATAACACTACACGCCAGTCAAATAAATGCTTCTTGCTTACTCAAGGCACAGGCACAATTTCTAAGCTTGGTTAGGGTTATTGAGTAGGTAAAACGCTCCATTGTCTAACCTGTATGATTTGAAATACTAACCTCAGAATGATTTCTCATTCATAGACTTTGATTTGAAAATTAGAAACAAATAAATGACTGGCGAATAATGTTAATGTGCTAGAGATTCTTCTCTTATCTTTTTCTCCAATAATTCTAACTTATTTGAATAGTCGTTTTCTATATCTTCATATTCTTGAGCATATTTTTTAAACTTTAATTCAAAACAAATATTACAATAAAAATCTGGGTAATCTCCCGATTCTCTGGGGTCAAAACCGCCACATTTATCATTATAGGTATTACATACCAATCTTCCACATAAATAACACTTTTTGAAGCTAGTGGCTTGCTTGCTTTCATGACCACAAACATCACATCCATAAATACTAACTTCTTGAGTCTTTTGTGGTATTGGTGGAATAGTTATTGTTTTGGTTCTTTGCATCTCTTCATTTTCCCACACTCTGTACATTTATTCATTTACTTCTCCTTATCTAGTTTTGATAGTTCAGTGAATATTCTTAATGCTGTTTTTTTTCCAGATTCACAATCACATAAATCATTACCGCAGTATGGACAACCAGCTCTAAGTCCATTTCTTCTCCATGGCTTAGTGACCATATCCCCGTTGTTTTGACCTTTTCCTCTGATGTCTGGATCTTCCCATTCATCCTCTCCAATAATCCCCTCTATTCTCTCTAGGGTAGTAGTAATAGCTTGTTGTTTTTGTGCTTCTAGTTCGGTGGCTAAGAATTGTTTAATTTTGTCTGGCTCTGAAATCGTCCATCGTCTTTCTGGTTTATATCCAAATCCCGCGGTTGGTTCGATAAAATCAGGAGGTATGCTAAACCTTTCATCAAACCGCTTTTCTAAATCTTTATCTAATTGTGGTGTAGGCATAGTTATTCCTTGATCTCCATTGGGTGGTTAAGTTGGTCTATTAGTGTTGGTTCTTGTTTATTTATTGGCATCTTAGTTATTTTACCCTTCTCATCGGTCTAATGTCCGAACTATGATTTCTAGTAATTGGCACTGTTTCAAAATTTATAATCTCAGCATTTGGATAAGCTAGCCTTAAAACTTCATTTGCATCGGCTCTTGTTCTGAGATTTCCCCACTCTACGCAATAATTTGTGTTTTTGTTATACCAGCCACAACTAAAACCTATACTTGGCATATTCTTTGAATAGTAGCCAGGATAAATCGCTATCACTAAATCAGAGCTTGAATCAATTACTTTTTGCTTATCCTTATTTATTGGCATAGACTCTTTAATTTTCTTAATTTGTTTTGAATTTTCTTTTAATGCTTCAATGTCTTTTCTAGCTTGTCTTTCACTTAGGCTCATATTTATTGGCATATATTTAGTTTTCCTTTTTATACAATTCACTTGAGTAAGGCATATAATTTACTGTCATACAAACATAGCCTTTTTCTAAACCTAAACCAGAGTGAATATAGCTAACTCTAAAAACATATTTTCCAGCCTCATCTTCAAAAACTAAGAAGTCTCCAACCTTATAACCTCTGTCATCAAATCTAATTTCAAATCTCTTTTCCCTTGAAAGTAAATCGTCAAGGTATTTCTTTTCTATTTTTAATTGATGGATTCTGTTTTCTTCTTTACTTACTTGTGTCATAGGCTTTATTCCTTTTTTATTTAGTTAGTCTATTTGTTTCTTAAATGCTCAAGACAAGCATCAGTGTTTCTCATTTTGACAAGCCTTTCAATGTCTATAATAAAACCAGAGCCAATTAGTGCTTCCATATCTCTTTGTGCTTGTTCAAGTTCACTTGTTTTATATCTTTTAGAGTAAGACATTTTTAATTTAATAAACGACTCACCAGTTTTCATATTAGTAACTAAGTTAAGCTCTGCAATTTCTCCACCTCCAACACTGCTTCTTAATTCTTTGTATTCATAATCTTTGCTCATACTCATTTCCTTTCAAGGGGTTAATCTTGACTACTTATTAAGTTACCTAAAAATCTCTTTGCACAAGCATTTGCTTCTTCAAGGGTAACTTTTTCCCTTAGTTCGTCATAAATTGCCATAGCAATATTTGACTGCCAAGCATAATAAGTGCTTCCAGGTTCTTGGTCTTTTTTCATATCTTCAATTATTTCTTTTAATGTTGGTTGCTTTTTCATAAATCCTTTCTTTTAATTTCCTTAGTAAAGCTTAAGGTTTTAGGTTTGAGCTTTGTAAGATAACTAATAGCTCCTGCTCCTGCTCCTGCTCCTGCTCCCGCTCCAGCTCCAGCTCCTGCTCCTGCTCCAGCTCCAGCTCCTGCTCCCGCTCCAGCTCCTGCTCCTGCTCCAGCTCCCGCTCCAGCTCCTGCTCCTGCTCCTGCTCCTGCTCCCGCTCCAGCTCCCGCTCCAGCTCCTGCTCCCGCTCCAATAGCCTTGTAATAGAATTGTTTGCATTATTTTACTTCTCTTGGTAGTTTGTGATTGAATGGGAAAGCATCAGTAATTGAAGAAGTATTTATAAACATTTCTCCCTCAATTGGTTCAACTTCGTTCATAACACCTTTAGCCATAGCATCTGAAAATCTACCAGTATCAGCAATCCAAGCAGCCTCTTCTAAAACTAAGAATTGACCAACAATGGATTTAACTCTACCAGTAGCAAAATATGTAACTGTTCTAATGAAATATGGTTTACCAATTTCAAAAGGCAATTCGTGTTCTTGCTTGAATAATAATGTTTCTCCACTTTCATTTAAAAGTGCCTCAATTTGTTTTAATACTGTTTTTTTAGACATTTCTGTCCTTTCCTTATTACTTTTTATTACTACTCTTACTGGATAATTAAGTGCTTAGTGCAGGACGCTAGACTCGAACTAGTACAGAAGGCGATTCT
>CAYPPX010000021.1:0-4296 GCA_964412775.1 uncultured Pseudomonadales bacterium
CTTTGAGTTCCTCAGCGTGTTCACTCATATATTTACGAGCTTTTTGATCTAAAGCGTGACTCTCAGCATCAACTCCGGCAGGAGCTTCAGTTGGATCTTCGTTTTCGCCCTCATCGCCTACTTCAGCAAACATAGCGGTGATATTTTGTTCTTTTAAGGTTTCAAAATATTCTTTTCTACCTTCTTCAGATAGAGATTCGGCAAATTTAGCCACTTTATCTACACTCTTTGGTAAGACTAGTTTGGCTACTTCAGCTTTAATTTCAGCAAATTTAGCTTCTTTCATTTTTTCTGCCAAGGCTTTGGCTTCCTCTAAATTAGAAACTCCAAGTTCAGCAAAAACTTTTTTAGCTTCTTCGTTTTGCTCAGCAAACTTTTGATCATTTACTGCTTGAGCTTCTGAGAAACTTTTTTCAGCATCAGCTTTATCAGCTTCAGCTTTTTCTAAAGTTTCAACTAACTCACTATATAGTTCGGCTTTCGCTTCACTTAAAACTGCTTTATCAGCATCAGAAGCATCGTCTGGTAATGAGAATTTTCTATCCTCATGCAACTTTGCTTTAGCTTCTTCTAGATTCATAGTCGCTTCTCCCTTTTCTAATTTATAATTTTCACTTAATACTACTACCTCACTTAACTCTTCAAAAAATGGCCTGTTAGTAATTCCACCGCCCAAAATAACATTGTTGTAGGTTTCTTCAGATTTTTTATAAACATCAGTAATTTCAGGACTAAAGAATCTATACTTTTTAGATTTAATTAACTCTCTGCCTTCTTCCGTCCATTCAATAGTAGCCATTAAAGAATAATTATCGTTAAACTCTCCATTTTGAATTACTTCAACGTTTTCAACCCAACCAACAGCCCCCTCGTCAACTTTATGCTCAATATCAATTGGCACAGCTTTTCTAACTCTTCCATCAAAATTAGCTTTAAATGCCTCTAGAGTAGATTTATCAATAACGATCTCACCATAAATAGGATGATTCCATCTGCCGGTTTTAATAAACTCGATGGTAGATCTGCTAGTATCTTGGTTAACCTCAACTTGCATGAGATCAACAATGTCACCAAACATTCTGCCAATAGATCCGTCACTATTCTTTTTCACTTTTCTAACTTCGCCTCTAACTGATTTTCCTTTTAATACGCAATAATGAACATATTCACCTTCTTTAAGGCCATGTTCTTTATTAGGACCAGTAACAGTTCTTACTTTTCCTCCATTTTTGATACATTTATCAAATGATTCTGGCATATTCTTTCTTTGCTAGACCTAAAAAGGACTAGAACAACAAATCTCTAAAAAGATCTTTATTCTAGCCCTTAATGGCTCTTGCTTCACTCAGTATCTCCCATGAGATCAACCAAGTGGACTAAATTTATTATTCACGTTTTTTTCTAGTTTGTCAAATCTCTATAATATTTAAAATAATTCTATCCAATTAAAAGCTCTCCAAAGACACCAACCAAAGCCTCTGAATTATCATGAGATCTTATTATTGAAGATGTTGGTAGTGGATATCTATTTGAAACAGCAATACCATTTTTAGGTTCTTGGGAATCTTCACGATCCCAAAACAGTAGATGTCTCCTCAGTTCGTTGAGTGGAAACAGTTTCATTTTCTTCCTTCAGCTCGTTTGAGCTATGCACTTTAACAACCTTAACAGTGGTCCAAGATTTACATTTTTTACAGTAGGCTTTAAATACTCCCTCAGTTATGCCTTCATACCCTATAAATGCATTACAGTTGGGATTGCCACAACAAAATCTATTTAACACCTCTTGCTTTCACAAATGCCTCAGTGGGACTACCCTCTAAAGGCTCTGGACTACTAATTTGTTTAAAGTCATTTAATGTTCCAACCCTAGACTTTAGATTATCTGGAATGCCAGTTATATCTGGTTTTTCAGCTTCATCTTCTAAAATCTCCACCCAAATACCACGACAATAGAAATGGAATTGATCAATCTTTGCCATTGGGTCATCTGGCGTGATAACTCTGGAGTCAATGCTCAAACAATAGTTACAGATTTTTTTATCTAGTAACTCACTTCTTTGTAGTGCATAAATTTTATCTTTATTAGCTTCGTAAGTAGCAAGTCTGCCTTGGTTAAATCCACCCATTAGATTGGCTGAAGCAGTAGCATCTGTCTTAGTGTTAATGGTCTTACCGACATTTTTTCTAATACTTTCAACCGCATCGGCTGGATTTGTATCCTGAGTTAAATGTTGTACTGCCTGTAACTTAACATTGTTTTTAACAGTGGTTGCTAAATCATCTGCAATAGCCGAGGACCTAGTTTTCATTAGGTTTAATTGTTCATCGGTTGTAGCTGGAGGAGTTACTTTTAAATCTCTACTAGCAGATCTCTTGCCAAATTCAAAGGCTTCTTGTTGTTGGCTCATTACTAAGTCAGAAATCTCAAACTTAAATTGATTAAATAGCTCATCAATAACCATTACATTTTTAGTTCTTAAAGCTACTCTAATTCTTGCTAGTAGGACCGATAATTCGCTTTCAACCAATTCTAATAGCTCATCACCAAATCTAATCTGTAGCTCCTCGAGTATTTTGTGTAATCTATCAAAATCAATTTTTTCCTCTGCAAAAGTTAAGGCTCTGAAAGGCTTAAAATCGGTAGTTTCTTTATCTGAAAAGTGTTTGCATCCACAAGATGTGTGTTCAGTAAATGATTTTTCAACTTCGTCCTCATCTTCTTCGTTGTTATCACCAGGGTTACTATTTCCTGGAACTTCTTTTTTATCTTCTGGTTTTTCTTGTTTTTTCTTTTCGGCTTCATCCTCTTTAACATCTTCTGGCATATTTGGTAAACCAAAAGTGGCTCTAATGAATTCTTCAAGCTCAGTATCAACCGTTAATAATCCACCATCAGCAAGCGACTTTAATGCTGTACTAAGTGAACTTAAATCAGTTTTCTTAATACCAGTGGCCTTAATGGTTGGATAGTTTTTAACATTATTGAAGTTGTAATCAACTAGTTGTTCGATCAAATAATCGTTAATGATGTTTGAAATATAATCAGCATGGGCCTGGGTAGCCTTAAAGAAAGCTTCTGAGTGATCCTCAGACAAACTTCTAGAACCAGTTGAACCAGAACCTAAATCTAAGAATTGAGCCAGTACGTTGGATAATATCTCTCTATTTTTTAACTTAATTCTATCTACTGCATCAGACTGAGTATCACTCTTTTTAATATCAAATTCCCAACCATCTGGAAGTAATACAAAAGCTTTTTCATTAGCTCTTAGTGCTTCTCCGATATTTTCGGCATTAGTTACATCTTTTGGCTTTGGATTTTGTGGCATCTTAAATACTGGCAAACCAACACCAGATCTCTCATAAGAGATAGCATCAATCTTTTCAAACAAATCTTTGTAGTAATATGGCTTATAAGCAGATCTTAAAACTGAAACACCACGATAGTTATCTCCTTCACGCTCATTGGTAAAAATAAGCAACTTTTCTGCTGGAATAGACGCTTGTTTGCTAGTTCGACTATCGTTTAGTTGTTGAGTAATGCCAAAGTTTTTATCTTCAGTTTCAAACTTAACGATTGACTTTTGGGTACGCATTCCCAATTTTTTAAGCCAAACTTTTCCATCTTCAACCATGTAAACTTTTTCAAATACACTAAACCCAAATGGAAGATAGGTTAAGAACTCTCTTACAATATCTTGCCAGGACCTATCCATTCTTTGAAACAAGGCTTCTTTAACAAACTCAGTAATAGCTTCTGCCTGGGGTTCATTATCTGGAGACTCAACTACCCAATGAGCTTGAATGATCGGCATTGTAATAATGTTTAAACTTTGTTTAACAATTGGATCACTTTTTCTCATTTCATCATAGGTAGATAAACCAACTCCACCATATTCAGTATTGAGCTTTGAGTTGTATTCAATACCACTTACAACACCATCAAAGACTTCTGTACCACTACCACCAAGTTCAGTGGTATCGATTGGTTTAATTGTTTTTTCTTTAAAGAAACCTACGTGGAAATTACCAATTTTCATATTTAAAATTTTTCCTGTCGAACATTACCTACTATAGTATGACTAGTTTTGCTATTTGTGTCAATAAAACTACCAGAAGATCCAACTATTTCCCAATTCAATGATGCCAATATCGAGAAAAAAGCATCTCCATGACCCTCTGGGGTTTCTAATGCTACTATTTCGTTAGTAACACTTAAAATGCTTTTCTTTTGGCGATCATCTTTTAAAAGTCTCATTAAATTTCTTGAAACCTTTTCATCAAAGATTGTAC
>CAYPPX010000022.1:0-2883 GCA_964412775.1 uncultured Pseudomonadales bacterium
CACTTAGTACAAAAGCCATCAATTGCTCTTTCTGCAACTAAAGTTCTTCTTTTTAGGCCACAAGGACCTTGACAGGGGTATTCGTATATTGGGCGTTTAGTTATTTTCATAGTCTGGTAATACCGGAATCATTGTTAAATAAAGCAAATGCTCATTCCCATAATTGGTTTGTGCTATGGCTGGACCTAGCATCCATTTAGTTCTATCTCTAAACTCAAAATAACTTTTTTGGTCAAATGTTACTTCAACCATACCTTTGTATTTTAAAATATCGGCTTTACCAATAGGTCTATTTAGGTCATTACAGGCAAATACAATAGGATTTTTTCTATAGTCTTTAGTATCAATGCCTCTCAAATAAAGCTTGTAGCATCTAGTTCTTTCATTCATTAAAAAAGTCCTTTCTGAGGCTTGGTATAATTCTCAATCTTATTCCAATACTCCTCTGGTAAATATTTTTTATAGTCAATTAAGCCAACCAAAGGCCCTCCAGTTTCAACTACCTTATTTCTAAATACATAGGCATTTTTAGCAATCAATTTTCCAATCTCAATAAAATCAACACCAGCCTCTGTAATTTTCCATACTCCAACTCTTTGAGTTTTCTCCACTAGTTTAAAATATTGAAGCTTTTGGAAGTTGTTGTATTGATTCTTGGTTAAATCGGTTTCATCCTGTAAATGTAATTGGTTGATAGCATATAACCTACACTCAATATAAAACTTAACTAAGGTATCTACTAAGCCTTTAGATAAAGATTCTTTTCTAACCACCACTTCGCTATTACAACAAGGGCAAATAGTTTCTTCTCTGTTTAAATACTTGTCTCTTAAATATTTTTTAGCTTCTTGAAGTGTTTGCATTTATTTCCCTTCTGTCATGGCTTCAATGCCAGCATCTACTTCATTTAAAAAGGCTTCATCTTCTTCATCAATTGTCAATGGTTGAATGTCATCCATTTTTGACAATCCACCAATTAGTTTAGTAGCTTGTTCTGATGTCATTTTAGCCATTGAATCTAGTTTGTAGTTCTTTTCAATATGGGCCTTTAGTTTTTCCTTAGTTACTCCCTTTTGATCCATTAGGGTTTTAACCTCGGCCACTTGTTGTTTACTAATCATTGGAATAGCCTTTTTAACTGGTTTTTTTGGTACTGGTTTACTCTCTGAGTGTTCGGTATCAGTGTCATCAATTGCTCCAGTTGGCACTAAGAAGGTGTAAAGCAGGGCGTTTTTAAGAGCGTAGGTAGTAGCCTTACCAGCAGATTTATCTTGTGAGTCAACCCCATGTCCATAACCAACTATTTCCATGCTTTCACCAGAAATATGTATTAGTTTGTATTTGGTTAAAACTTCGGTAAACACTGATTGTTTTTGTTTAATTCCATACTTACCAGCATCCTCTTCCCATCTATCAATTCTAAGTGTCGGCTCAATTGAAATTGGTATAGCTATCAAACCGTTATCTTTCATAGCCTTGCCTAGAGCTTGTTTTACGTCTTTATCTGCAACACCCTTGTAACTACTACCACCAGCTCCAACATTTAAGTTTTTATCAATATTTTTAACAGCATCCATTACGTTTAAAACTGCTTGTACTAAATTAGTTGGTTGAGACTGTTCTGATTTTTTAGCTATCTCACTGCCAGTAGTAATTGAGTTCTCGCCATGCTCTTTTTTTATCTTTTCCTGTACTTCGTTTACTGTTTTACTTGTCATTAGTCCTTTCAAAAGCTAATTGCATTTTAAGTTTTATTATGTGTTTACATTCATATCTAGAATCTTTTCTAATTCCAAACTCAAAGGCTTTACAACTACAGGTCCAAATATCCTCATTAAATGTAACAACATAAAGTTTGTTACTAGAATTACTCTTCATCGCTCTTTTGAAGTGTTTCGGAAACATATTGCATTACTCCTTTACTGCCAAACCATTCATTGTTTGAGTTGGTTAGTTTTAATAATTCAATCTTTTGCTGTGAAGTAGCATTACTAGATAAATAGATATTTTCAATCTGTTCTAGTAAGCCTTTAATTAGTTCCATTTGGTTTGTCATAGATCGCTTTCTTTTTTTACTACGATGTCAAATATATATAGTTTTTACATCGGTGTCAATAGTAATATCTATAACAAAATAGACCAAAAAGAGGGAGTTTGAACTCCCTCTTCTCAGAAAAAAGAAATATCTGGCTATTTAATTTCTTTAGCCTCTACAACCAAATGTTTGTTAATCATATCTACAGAAACCATGTGTCTATAGCCTTTTGGAGCTTTTATCATGTGTTGATCAACAGCAATATCAATTAAATGATTTGATTTAACATTTAGAGCATCTAGCACATCTTGGTATTGGTGAACTAAATCTCTAACGTCTTTAAGGGCCATATAAATATCATCTGGAATTTCCAAGAAAAGAGTCTCGTTTTTAGCTAACTCTCTTTCTTCTCGTTTTTCTCCTGGTTTTGGAGCTTTAATTAAATGTTGTTTGGTGTTTTTCATGCTAATTTTTCCTTTGCACAAGATTTGCAATACTTTTTATTATCAATCGTTACCATTTCAGTTTTATTAAATAAATTGTGACATCCACTACACTCAGCACCCATGTACTTTTTAAAAATCTCTTTTCGTTCTTCTTCGGTTAAGTCTTTTCGTTTAACACGTTTTAAAGCTTCACGGGCATTCGTAATTTCACGTATGAGATCGACAGGTGGCTGAAACATGGCTAATCCTGTTTCACTATGGAATTCTCCATCTTCTGGATATTCGCCAGATTTTAGCCGGTTTAAATAGCTAATATAGCTAATTAAATCCACTTCACTCATTTCCTCAATCTTTTTTTGACTTTGCATTGATTTTAGCTTCCTTTGCAAGCTTTGTAAGAAT
>CAYPPX010000023.1:0-2683 GCA_964412775.1 uncultured Pseudomonadales bacterium
CCTTGCGGGCGCCGGCTTTCGAAACCAGTGCAATCGGCCACTATGCGACCCTTCCTAGCTGTGATGGAGATTATACCTCAATTACTTTATTTGGTTAGCAAAATTTCTCTTCTTTGTTCAATAAACCACCACTTAATGAACTCAACCAACCCTAGTTGTAAAAAACCCAACAAAACTAAAGAAGCCATTACTAAAGGGTGTAAACTTACTGTATCTAAAAACCTTTGTAGAGGAGGCCAATAAACACTGGCAAACATAATCACAAAACTACTTAAAACTGCCCAATTCATTAATTTATTACTAAATAACTTTTCCTGCCAAATATTTTTTCGCAAACTTTTGACTGAAAATAAGTAAAGTAAAGAATCAGTCGCCATTACTACAAAAATAATCGTTCTGATTTCTACCAATGGCATCTCGATTAATCTTAAAAAATAATATAAACCTAAAGTTAAAAAATGAACTAACCCAATAATAATAATCAAGGCTTTCATCTCAGCATCAAAAATAGATGAATCTTGTCTTCTTGGTTTATCATTCATCACATCGTCATCACTTTCCTCAAAAGCCAAAGAAATCCCAGGTAAACCATCTTCAACTAAGTTGATCCATAAAATCTGAACCGCTGTAATTGGTAATGGCCAACCCAGAATTAAACTTCCACCGACTATAAATAAACCAGCAAAAACATCAGTTAATAAATAAGTTACAATTTTTTTCATTGTCTCAATAATAATTCTGCCTTCTTTAATCGCCATTACAATAGACTTGAAATTACTATCCAAAAGCACCATGTCAGCAGTTTCTTTGGATACATCACTGGCTTCATTAACCACCACTCCTATCTCAGCCGCCTTGAGTGCTGGAGAATCATTAACCCCATCTCCAGTCATAGCCACTACTTCATTCATATCTTGTAAAGCCTGAACAATTTTAAGTTTTTGATCCGGAGTCGTCCTCGCAAAGAGTAAAATTTCCGGTAATTTTTTCTCGATCTCTTTAATCGATAATTTCTTTAGTTCTTCTCCAGTCATCACATGATCTTCAGTTAGTTCTTCAGCTGTAAAACCAACTTTTCTCAAAACAGTAGCGGCTGTTTCCGAATAATCACCAGTGATTACTTTTACACTAACTCCAGCTTTTTTGACTAATGCCAAAGCTTCTTTAACTCCTGGTCTAACTTTATCTTCAAAAGCAAAAATTCCTTGCCAAACAAAGTCTTCAACTTCAGCTAATTTAACTTTTTTAGCAGAAATCTTATGACCAACTGCTACCATTCGGTAACCCTCACTCCCAAGTTTTTTTATTCTTGCTAATTCATTTTTTTGAGCTGTTTTTGATAAATTGGTTTTGGAAAGAATTATCTCCGGAGCTCCAATAATTAAAGCATGAAACTTTTTATCTTTTTCGATTAGACTAGCTGCATATTTTTTTTCTGAAGAAAAAGGAATGTTTTCTATTCTCTTGCATTGCCTCTTTAATTCTCCAACAGAATTAATTCTTGGCCAAACTTCACCTTTTTTCAGTTCTTCCTTGGCCCAAGCTGCCAAAGCATCACCTACTTCATCAACTTCATCATTAACTAACACAGCCGCTTTAAGTAAAATTTCTTTATTACCAGTTGTCTCTGCAACAGTCAGTATACCCTCGGTCAAAGTCCCGGTTTTATCACAACAAATTACTGTCACACTACCCAAGGTCTCTGCTGAAATTAGCTTTCTTACTAAAGCTTTTTGCTTAAAGATTTTTTGCATACCCAAAGATAAAACTACCGTTAAACTTACCACTAAACCTTCAGGTATGGCCGAAACAGCCACTGCGACTGCCGTTTCTAGCATTTCCAAAAAGTGGTTACCTCTCCACCAACCAAAAAGTAAAATCATTAAAGAACTAAATCCCACAATGATTGATAAAATCTTTGATAAACCTGCCAATTTAATTTGCAATGGAGTGGGTTTTTCTTCCAAGGTTTCCAAAGTATGAGCAATTTTACCCATCTCGGTCTGAAAACCGGTCTTAATAACTAACATCCGGCCCACTCCAGATATAACAGTTGTTCCCATATAAACAAATTTTTCTGCGTGGTCACTTTGAGGGCCAGCTACTTTAATCTTTTCCAACTCTTCAAATTCTTTTTCCTCAACCAATTTTTTAACTGGCCGACTCTCTCCAGTTAAAATCGACTCAGAAACTTTTAAGTTATCTGCAATAACAATGACACCATCAGCTGGAATACTCTGACCAGCTGAAATCAAACAAATATCACCAGGAACAACCTCCCCTAAAGAAATGGTCTTTTTCTCACCATCACGTATCACCATTGCCTTGGGCTTCAAAAAAGACTTCAAAGCTTCAAGCGATTTGGCCGCCTTCTTTTCCTGAAAAAAACCCAAGGAAGTATTCAAAATTACTACTAACATGATCACTAATGCATCAACATATTCATGCATCAGCACTGTAACTAAGCCAGCAAAAAATAAAATATAGATCAAAGGAGAAGTCAGCTGAGAAATTAAAATCTTAAATAAACTATATTCTTTTTTATGAGCCAACTCATTTGGACCAACTTTTTTAAGAATTCTTTTGGCTTCTTCAGTCGTTAAGCCAGTTTGAAAAAAATGTTGGTCTAACTTCATTATTATTCTAGTCTAGCAAATTAGATTTATGAATTATATATAAGTTT
>CAYPPX010000024.1:0-2585 GCA_964412775.1 uncultured Pseudomonadales bacterium
TAGCAACCCTAGTAACTAGCTTAGCTAGCTTGGGCATCATGAAAAAATTAATCAAAGAAGCTCAATTTTTACCATTTGGCATCTATGCCATTGGCTTGGGTTTATTCGTAGTTCTACAAGCTTTAATTTAACCTATAAGCAAACGCTTCCTGCAAATGCTCCACTAATACTTTATCGCTTTCTTCTAGGTCGGCAATTGTTCTAGCTACTCTCAAAACTTTTAAAAAACCACGATTAGACAATCTAAATCGCTCAGCTAACTCAGTACTTAATACCCAGGTTTTGTCCGAAAAATTTGCTAACTGCTTGATATTCTCCAAACTAAGAAGATAATTTTCACAACCTTGCCTGGCCAATTGTTTTAAACTTGCCATCTGAATTTTTTTTCTTAAACCTAACGTATCTGTTAAATGCTTATTTGAAATTAAAAAACTTTTGGCACTAATCGCTTTAACTTTTACTTGAAGATCAATTCTGTCCAAAATTGGACCAGATAATTTTTGTTGATATTGAAGTTTCTCCCGTTCAGAGCATCGGCATAAATTATTCCCTTGGTACCATAACCCACATGGGCATGGATTAGCAGCTGCCACCAACATAAATTTGGCTGGATAGTCAACTGAACCAAGTGATCTAGTAATGGTAATTTTTCCAGTTTCTAGTGGTTGTCTAAGTGATTCAATCACTGATCTTGGATACTCTAAAAACTCGTCCAAAAACAAAACCCCATAATGGGCCAAAGAAATTTCTCCAGGTAAAAGATTTTTGCCACCACCCAGAATCCCCACCAAAGAACTAGAGTGGTGAGGCTCCCTAAAAGGCCTCTGAGTAAGTAAACCATTGGTTGCTAAACCCTTAATTGAATAAATCTTGGTTACTTCAATTGCTTCTGGAGTTGAGAGTGGCGGTAACAATGAAGTAATAGATTTAGCTAAAATGCTTTTTCCTGACCCTGGAGAGCCAATAAAAATTAGGTTGTGCCGACCGGTCACAGCAATTACCAACGCTCTTTTAGCCTGTTCTTGACCAACAATATTAGTAAACTCATTGCCAACGATAGTTTTTACTAGCTGATAATCAGTCACTTCTAACCTGGTAAACTGACCACTTAATAGATCAGTCAAGTTTTTTAACGGGAACAGATTTATCCCCTTAATCATCATCACTTCTTGGATATTTTCTTGGGGAAAAAATATGTTTTTTACTTTCAATTCCTTGGCTGCCAACACCATCGCAAATAAGCCATTAATTTTTTTTATTCTGCCATCCAGAGATAACTCACCTAAAAATAGAGTATCGTTTGCCTTAATTTTAAATCCATAAAGTTTTAGTAAAGAAACGGCAATAGCTAACTCTAACGCATTACCAGTTTTTTTGACTTCGGCTGGAGCGAGATTTACTACTGTTCTCATTGGTTTGATCTCAATTCCAAGGTGGGTAAAAGAAGATGTAATTCTTTCTTTGGCTTCATCAATTGCTTTACTAGGTAAACCAATAAAAACCAAGGTTGGCTGACCTCTAGAACCACTGGCTTCAACTTCAACCAAAGTTGGCACCAAACCAGTTAAAACCATCGAAAAACATTTGCTAATCACCACTAAATAATAATCAACTAAACTGACAAAACTCTTTTTACTTACATCAAGTAAATTCCTGGTATAATGAACAAATCAATGAAACAATTTATTTACACCCTTAAGTATTGGTATCATTTTTTTAAGACAGGACTACTTAAAGGAGCCCTCGCTTCTATTAAATATAAATTTCCCAGTAAAAGATTAAAAATCATTGCTATTACCGGGACTGATGGCAAAACTACTTCATCAACTTTGTTATACCACATCCTGAAAACTGCTGGTAGAAAAGTAGCCTTACTTTCAACTGTCGCTGCTTATATTGGTGAAGAAAAAATTGACACTGGTTTTCATGTTACTTCTCCAGATGCTGATAAACTCCAAAAATTTTTGGCTGAGATGGTCAAAAAAGAAATTGAATATGTTGTTTTAGAGTTTACTTCTCATGGTGCTTACCAAAGTAGATTATGGGGAGTTAAACCACTGATTGTGGGTGTAACCAACATTACTCATGAACATTTAGATTATCACCTTGATTATGCTAATTATTTAGAAGCTAAAGCATTGATGATCAAAAAAGCACCAATGGTAGTCCTCAATGAGGATGATAGCTCCTTTAATAAACTCAAAAAATATCTTACCAATAAAAATAAAATTATTGGTTATAACCTTGAGGAAAACCCTACCAAAAAAATCAGAGAAGCCATCCAAACTAGATTTTTAGAACCATATAACTATATGAATGCTAAAATGGTTACAAAGATTGCTGAACAACTAGGTATTGAAACTGAAAAAATAGCTAATGGTATTAAAACATTTCCAGGAGTAGAGGGTAGAATGGAATTTATCAAAAACAAGAAAAAAGACTTGACGGTGGTGGTTGACTTCGCACATACCCCAAACGCTTTAGAGAATGCTTTGATTTCACTTAGAAAATACATGAAAAAAGAAAAAATTACTGGTAACTTGATTGCTGTCTATGGGTGTGCTGGTCTCAGAGATATTAGCAAA
>CAYPPX010000025.1:0-2167 GCA_964412775.1 uncultured Pseudomonadales bacterium
CTTTGAGTTCCTCAGCGTGTTCACTCATATATTTACGAGCTTTTTGATCTAAAGCATGACTCTCAGCATCAACTCCGGCAGGAGCTTCTGTTGGGTCTTGGTTTTCACCTTGATCTCCAACCTCATTAAACATAGCAGTAATATTTTGTTCTTTTAAGGTTTCAAAATATTCTTTTCTATCTTCATCAGATAATGATTCAGCAAATTCGGCTACTTTTTCAACGCTTTTAGGTAAAACTAGTTTTTCTACCTCAGCCTTGATTTCAGCAAACTTAGCTTTTTTCATGTCTTCGGCTAAAGCTTTGGCTTCTTCTAAATTAGAGATTCCCAATTCAGCAAAAACTTTTTTAGCTTCTTCATTTTGCTCAGCAAACTTTTGATCATTTACTGCTTGAGCTTCTGAGAAACTTTTTTCAGCATCAGCTTTATCAGCTTCAGCTTTTTCTAAAGTTTCAACTAACTCACTATATAGTTCGGCTTTCGCTTCACTTAAAACTGCTTTATCAGCATCAGAAGCATCGTCTGGTAATGAGAATTTTCTATCCTCATGCAACTTTGCTTTAGCTTCTTCTAGATTCATAGTCGCTTCTCCCTTTTCTAATTTATAATTTTCACTTAATACTACTACCTCACTTAACTCTTCAAAAAATGGCCTGTTAGTAATTCCACCGCCCAAAATAACATTGTTGTAGGTTTCTTCAGATTTTTTATAAACATCAGTAATTTCAGGACTAAAGAATCTATACTTTTTAGATTTAATTAACTCTCTGCCTTCTTCCGTCCATTCAATAGTAGCCATTAAAGAATAATTATCGTTAAACTCTCCATTTTGAATTACTTCAACGTTTTCAACCCAACCAACAGCTCCCTCATCAACTTTGTGCTCAATATCAATTGGTACAGCTTTTCTAACTTTTCTATCAAAGTTTTCTTTAAAAGCTTCTAGGGTAGATCTATCAATAACAATCTCTCCATATAAGGGATGATTCCATCTACCAGTTTTAATAAACTCAATTGTGGATCTGCTAGTATCTTGATTAACCTCAACTTGCATGAGATCAACAATGTCACCAAACATTCTTCCAATTGAGCCATCACTATTTTTTTTCACTTTTTTAACTTCGCCTCTAACTGATTTACCACTTAATACACAAAAACGCACATATTCGCCTTCTTTAAGGCCATGTTTTTTACTAGGACCAGTAACAGTTCTTACTTTTCCCCCATTTTTTACGCATTTGTCAAATGATTCCGGCATATTCTTTCTTTGCTAGACCAAAAAAGGACTAGAACAATAAATCCCAAATGGATCTTATCCTAGCCCTTCAAGGCTCTAAACTTCACTTCGTATCTCTTTTATGAGTAACCAAGTGGACTAGATTTATTATTCACGTTTTTTTCTAGTTTGTCAAATTATTAAACTAAACTATCTCTCTCCAAGTCAAAGATCCCTCGACATCAACATTTGTAGACCCACCAATCGGTCTAACAGCAAGGACAATAGAATCAACTGTTATTGTTTGAGATGCCTGATTATTATTGTAATTAGTAGAAGTTCCTCCACCGCTTACTTCTTGATTATCAAAAAATAATGGCTGATTTTCAAGATTATCAGCAATTCCAGGATCATTAAAAATATTTTTAGAATCAAATAAAGTTTGAGGATTAGAAACTCTAAGTCTGCCAAATGCGTCTAGATTAGGACTGTCTTTTAAAATAGCTGATACTGGTAATGGATAAGAATGCGATACAGCAATTCCCTGTTTGGGTTCAGCACTATCCTCACGATCCCAAAATAGGAGTTGTCTCTTCAGTTCGTTGAGTGGAAACAGTTTCATTTTGTTCCTTTACATCTTGTGAGCTGTGAGTTTTAACAACCTTTACAGTAGTCCAAGACTTACATTTCTTACAATAAGCTTTAAATACACCTTCTGTAATTCCCTCATAACCAATAAATGCGTTACAAGTTGGATTACCGCAAGTAAATCTATTTAACATTCCTACCCTTCACGAAATCTTCTGTTGGACTTCCCTCTAAAGGCTCTGGTTTGCTAATTTGTTTAAAATCGTTT
Source organism: uncultured Pseudomonadales bacterium (assembly GCA_964412775.1). Classification (GTDB taxonomy): domain Bacteria; phylum Patescibacteriota; class Microgenomatia; order UBA1400; family PJMF01; genus CG2-30-36-39. The sequence goes on from CAYPPX010000025.1 coordinate 2,073, forward strand.
AAAGTTCCAACTCTAGATTTTAGGTGTTCTGGTATGCCAGTAATATCTGGTTTTTCAACTTCATCTTTTAAAATCTCAACCCAAATACCACGACA
>CAYPPX010000026.1:0-2055 GCA_964412775.1 uncultured Pseudomonadales bacterium
AATAGTAAAAATGAAGCCATTAAAGGAATAGTATGTCAAATGTTGTTATACCAGATAAAACCTGGACCAAAGAAGATATTGATCAATTTGTTCAAGAACATCAAATTGATTTAGGTGGTGAAACCAACCACATGAAAAAATTAGCCATTATTAAAAAATGGTCAGAAAAAGCAACTGAAATAATTCCAGAACAACCACCAGAAGATAATGAAACTGAACCAGTTGATAAGAAAGCTAGAGTAGCTATTTCATACTTTGATTTAGATAGATCTAGAGTTTTTTGTGAAATGGAGATTAGAGGCGAATCTAAAAAAGATATGTACGATGAAGCTCAACGCAAGGAAGCAGAAATTAAAAAGAAACTAAACATTGAAGGAGATAAAGTAGAAGTTATTACCCAATCAATTGATAGCGGCTTTGTAAGAATGACCATGACTATTCCTACTGCCTACGTCCATTCATTGATAGAAAAAATGTTCTATGATGCTTAATATTATTATTCCCGTTACTGCTGGAAGAGAGTCTAATTTAAGATTAACACTAACAGCTTTAGGTGAACAAACTTTAGATAAAAGTTTATTTGAAGTCATGGTTGTTGCAGATAGCAATCATGGTGAATATGAAAAGATATCAACAGAGTTTTCCACATTGTTTAAAACTGTGGAAAAAAGAGATTTTTGGAATGCTTCAATTCCTAGAAACTTAGGGTTTAATTCTACTAATGGCGATTTTGTGATGTTTTTAGATTCAGATGTGGTCCTAAATCCCAACGCTTTACTTGAACACATGAAAATGATGCTACTTAATAGCTCAAGAATATCTATTGGTAGATATGATTGGCTTCCACCAATGCACGTTAGCACTGACGATGTTAAATATAATTTTGCTAGATTTTCCAATGGTCTACTAATTAAAAAACCCCATAAGGGTGGATTGGGTCATATTGGATTAGATCACAGATATGAGAGCTTTAAAAAGCAACACGTACCATTGCAAAGTTTTGATACTATTTTTGATGGTTTAGCTTGTTTTGGTGGGAATCTCGTAATGAGCAGAGAAACATTTAAAAAAATTGGTGGCTTTGATGAAACCATGAGATACGGGGTTGAGGATGGAGATTTTGGTCTAACAGCTCACGAAAAAGGGGTTAGATTTAGTTATTGTGATGGTGCTATTGGTTATCATAACTGGCACGAATTAAGTGCTATTAGAAGCCAAAACGCTGGTTCTGAAGTTGTTAAATTAAATGCAAAACACTTCCCAACCGAAAATGAAATGAACATTAGCTACGCCACCGGAATTGCTTACAAACGCTGGGGAACTGACCAATATCCACTAGATTGGAACTCTTTAACCGAAGAAGAAAAAGATAAGTATAAAAAACTAATAAGGAGTTCTGCTCATGAAAACAATTAAGCTAAGACGTCCATTTTTCTCTGCTTGGAAAAAATTTGGTTGGGAGCGTGATAATTGGGGCATAATGATTGATTTGCCAAGGCTAAAAGAACTAGCAGAAAAGGGTGAGAGAATTTTGTTTTCATTTAAAGAAATTAAAGAAGAATTTGAAATTGATGCCAAGGAAGCTTTAGAGTTTGTTGAGAACAATAAATCGACAATGACTATTAAAATTCCTAAAACTTCTGGAATAGTACCAACTAAAATAATGAAAAAGGTCCAAAATGTTAAAAGTTAGCCTTGGTTGTGGAATGAGAAAGCCTGAGGGTTTTATTGGCTTGGATATCAGACCATTTAAAAATACAGACTTTGTTTGTAATATTGGTAAAGAACAATTTCCCTTTGATAATGAAACTGCTGACTATATTGAAGCTATTCACTTATTTGAACATTTTTACCCAGAAGAGCTATTTCACTGTGTAGATGAATGCTGGAGAATTCTTAAACCAACTGGAGTTTTGCATATAGAAGTACCCCTAGCCGGTACTCTAGCCTACTATATTCATCCGGACCATAAAATTCAATTTGTGCCTGAGTCATTTGGGTTTTGGCAAGTACCATCAGAAGCAGTGGACTTACATGGTTATACAGATAAATTTT
>CAYPPX010000027.1:0-1990 GCA_964412775.1 uncultured Pseudomonadales bacterium
TCTTAATTGTTCTTCGGTTGTGGCTGGAGGTGGTACTTTAAGATCACTACTAGCTGATCTTTTGCCAAATTCAAAGGCTTCTTGTTGTTGACTAGTTATCAAATCAGAAATCTCAAACTTAAACTGGTTAAACAACTCATCAATAACAGCAACATTTCTAGTTCTAAGTGCCACTCTAATTCTAGCAAGTAGGACCGATAATTCACTTTCAACTAATTCTAAAAGCTCATCACCAAATCTAATCTGTAGTTCCTCGAGTATTTTATGTAATCTATCAAAATTTATTTTCTTCTCGGCAAAAGTTAAGGCTCTGTAAGGCTCAAAATCGGTAGTTTCTTTGTCTGAAAAGTGTTTACAGCCGCAAGAATGCTCTGTAAATGACTTTTCTTCTTCGTTTTCTTTCTCTTCGTCTTTTTTAACTTTCTTTGGATCTCCCTTTTCTGGATCTTCTTCGGTTGGTTTTTCTTCTGGGGTTTCTTTTTCTTTAGCTTCTTTTTTATCTTCCTTAGCACCTTCTGGCATATTGGGTAGGCCAAAGGTAGCTCTGATAAACTCTTCAAGCTCTGGATCAATTGTTAGTAATCCGGCATCGGCTAGTGATTTAAGTGCTGTACTAAGTGAACTTAGATCAACTTTCTTAATACCAGTGGCCTTAATTGTTGGATAGTTTTTAACATTGTTAAAGTTATAATCAACTAATTGCTGAATTAAATAGTCGTTAATGATACTAGCAATATAATCAGCATGAGCCTGGGTAGCTTTAAAGAACGCTTCACTGTGGTCCTCTGATAAACTTCTCGATCCACCAGAACCAGAACCAAGATCTAGGAACTGAGCAAGTACGTTAGATAAAATCTCTCTATTTTTTAGTTTAATTCTTTCAACAGCATCGGAACTAGACTCACTCTTTTTAATATCAAAATCCCAACCATCTGGGAGCAATATGTAAGCTTTTTCATTAGCTCTTAATGCTTCTCCCAAATCCTCAGCATTGGTAACATCCTTAGGCTTGGGACTTGGTGGCATTTTAAATACTGGCAGACCAACACCAGATCTCTCATAAGAGATAGCATCAATCTTTTCAAATAAATCTTTATAGTAATATGGTTTATAAGCAGATCTTAGAATTGAAACACCACGATAGTTATCTCCCTCACGCTCATTGGTAAATACTAATAGTTTTTCAGCTGGAATAGATACTTGTTTATGAGTTTCGCTATTATTTAGTTGTTGGGTAATACCAAACTTTTTATTCTCAGTTTCAAATTTAACTATTGACTTTTGAGTACGCATTCCTAGCTTTTTAAGCCAAACTTTGCCATCCTCAACCATGAATACTTTTTCAAATACACTAAAACCAAATGGTAAATAAGTTAGGAACTCTCTAATAGTGTCTTGCCAGGACCTATCCATTCTCTGAAATAAAGCTTCTTTAACAAACTCGGTAATAGCTTCGGCTTGTGGTTCGTTATCTGGTTCTTCCAACACCCAATGAGCCTGGATAATTGGCATTGTAATGATATTTAAACTTTGTTTAACGATTGGATCGCTTTTTCTCATTTCATCATAGGTAGATAATCCAGCGTTTCCATACTCGGTGTTTAGCTTTGAATTATATTCAATTCCACTAACAACTCCATCAAAAATTTCTGTACCACTACCACCCAATTCGGTGGTATCAACTGGTTTTGTTTTAGTTTCTTTAAAAAACCCAATTTGGAAATTACCAATTTTCATATTTAAAATTTTTCCTGTCTAACATTGCCTACTATAGTATGACTAGTTTTATTATTCGTGTCAATAAAACTACCAGCAGAGCCAACTATCTCCCAATTAAGTGCTGATAGTATAGAGAAAAAAGCATCTCCATGTCCCTCTGGTGTTTCAAGTGCTACTATTTCATTGGTAACACTTAAAATACTTTTCTTTTGCCGGTCATCTTTTAAAAGTCTCATTAAATTTCTTGAAACCTTTTCATCAAAGATTGTAC
>CAYPPX010000028.1:0-1620 GCA_964412775.1 uncultured Pseudomonadales bacterium
ATACCTGCCTTATTATCGTCTGCATAGGTATCTCCCCAATATTCTTCACCAGATGTTTTACCCTCAATCCTTTTGGTGTAACCTATTATTTTTGAGGTAGTGGTAGGATTTTCCCTAACTTTGAGCCAGGTACCTGACTCGATATTCATAGAAATATCCATTATTTTTTCACCATGCTTAGCAGTACCTTCGTTTTTGGGATTGCTTTTGATTTTGTTTACCTCAAGAACAGTTGCATTACTCTCGAATAGTGTGCCTTTAATAGGTTGAAGCGCCGAATATTTCAGATAATCTCTTGTGGCTCCATAAACGGCCAAGTCAGAAACAGAATTTTGATAAGAAACTCTACCTATGACTGCGATCAGAGGTAAAACATTTTCGACATTTTTAATTTCTTTAAATTTGTTAATTGTTTGATCGGTTAAAGCTAAATCAGCGGATAATCCAGGTACTACTTCAGCTTGTTTGAGTTCATCGAGCCTTGCGACGCGTGCCACCACAACTTCTTGCAGACCGTAGCCGATTGAAACTAGGAACACAATAAAAGATATGCCAATTGCCATACCGCCAATCGTGACAATAGTACGAGTCCTTTTGGCTGCCATGTTTTTGAAAGCTATTTCCATTAAATATAATTGGCTGACTCCGCTTGAGTCACTATGATCCAAAGAGTTGACGGTGCGTGTGAATTTAGTTGCCAAAGATTTAAAGAACTTGTTTTTACGACCAATGCGGTGCAGGAATAAAGAAAACGAGTAAAGAATAACCAGAACAATAAAGAATAGGGTGTTTTTAAAAGCACGCCACAAATTCATCATTTTGCTGCGAAGATTGATAGATTTTAACATTTGATTTTTCATGGTTGATAGACCTCACTAAACAGCTTTTTGAAACTAGTCAATTTATCCGAAAGATCGCGGGAGTTAGCTTCTTCGACAATTTTTCCATCAAACATAATCAGTGACCTTGTTGCAAAATTGAGGTACTCAAGATCATGTGTCACCATCACAATAGTTTTACCGGCGTCGTTGAGTTTTTTAAGGAGTTGCATTAGCTCTTCCCCTGATTTGAAATCGAGATTACCGGTTGGCTCGTCAGCAATAATGACTTTGGGGTTAGTGATAACAGCCCGAGCTAAAGCAATTTTTTGCTGTTGTCCTGATGAAAGCTCAGTCGGAATAAAGTCCTGCCAATCAAGCATGCCTACCATCGCTAATGTTTCTTGAGACTTTTTACGAGCAGCTTCGTCAGTTTCACCATTAATACGAAGCGCAAACATAACATTCTCTAAAACAGTTAATGCTTTAATCCAATTAGGTTGTTGGTACACCATCCCAACATTTTTCTTTCGTAGTTCAGTGCGCCCGTCCTCATCTAAATTGCTATATAAATCATGATCAAAGAATGAGACATTTCCTGATGTGGGAGGTTCCAACCCAAGGAGTATATGAAGCAAGGTAGATTTGCCGCATCCCGAAGGGCCTGTAATTACTACAAATTCACCGTTCCAAATAGTTGCAGTAATGTCTTTTAAAACAGGAATCCTGCTTGACTTCACTTCAAAGGTTTTATTCAGTTTGCTTGTCTCTATGATCGCTGTTTTATTCAAATTATTCATAC